>JASJBO010000104.1 GCA_030066475.1 Myxococcota bacterium | reverse complement strand
CGGCGCCGCTGGCGTCGCGCCAGCGCGGCGGGCCCAGGCGCGCCTCGACCTGTTCGAGGGCCACGCGCAGCGCGCGGTCGAGCAGCAGGTCGGCCAGCAGTGACAGCTCGAGCAGGGTCTCGCCGGTGCGCCCGACCGGCACCAGCTCGGGGTCGCAGTCGCGCGCGGTGATGCGCGCCAGCCGCCGGTACTTGAAGCGACGCAGCGCGCCGGACGGGTCGTCGGGCTCGGCGGACAGCGCCGCGTCGAGCTCGGCGCCCAGCGCGGCCCGCTCGAGCGGCTCGCGCAGGTCGTCCGCGATCAGCTCCAGCAGCCAGTCCGGATGGTTCGTGAGCTTGCCGGCGAAGAACGGCGCGACACCGCAGAGCGCGTGCAGCAGGCGCGCCAGGGCGCCCGGGTTCGCGCGCGCGGCTTCGCAGACTGCCTCGGCCGGGGCCGCCGCCAGCACGCGCTCGGCCAGCAGCGCGGCGCGCTCGGGCGCGGGCGCCTCGCGCAGCGCGCCGGCCAGCGGCTGGCCGAGTCGCTCTTCCCAGGCTCCGATTCCGCTCGTGGTCGTGTCCGCCCCCACGCGGGATCGGTAGCACCGCGGCAAGCGGGGTGTCAGGTGGCGCGCACGACGTCGAGCAGGCCCGGGCCGTAGCGGCGCGCCTTGGCGGGCCCGATCCCGTGCACCTCCTCGAGCTCGGCCGGCGTCCGAGGGCGCCGACGTGCGAGGTCCCGCAGGGTCCGGTCGCTCGCCACCACGTAGGGCGGTACGCCCTCGGCGCGCGCGCGCTCGAGCCGGTAGTGACGGAGCGCCTCGAACAGGGCGAGCGCGTCGCCGTCCAGCGCCTCGTCCTCGGCCGCCGAGGCCGTGGCTGCCGCCCCGGCGCGCCGGCCGCTGCGCGGAGCGCTCGCCCTGGCCGGCGCGGCGCGTTCGGGCGGCAGCAGCAGCCGCGCGGGCCGCTCGCCGCGCATCACCGCCGCGCCCGCCTCGGTCAGCACCGCCACGGGCCGATCGCCGCCCTCGAAGTCGACCCAGCCCGGCGTGACGCAGCGGCGCAGCAGCCGCGTGAGCCACTCCTCGCTGCGCTCCGACAGGATCCCGAAGGTGCGCGTGCGGTCGAGCCCCGAGCCGCGCAGCCGCGGGTCGTCGGCGCCGCGCAGCAGCTTCGCCGCGGCGCCGAGGCCGAAGCGACCGTGGATGCGCGCCACGGCCGAGAGCGCCTTGCGCACCAGCAGCGTGGTCTCCTCCGCGTCGGCCTGCGCCTCGCCCGTCTCGAGGCGCTGGCACACGTCGCAGTGCCCGCAGCCGGCCAGCGTCTCCTCCTCGTCGCCGAAGTAGCGCAGCACGGCGTCGTGCCGGCAGCTGCCGCTCTCCGCGTAGCGCAGCAGCTCGAGGAACAGGGACCACTTGTGCGCGACCACCTCGGGGGCGGGCGCGACCCCGTCGACCGGGAGCTCGAGCAGCCGGCGCCGCAGCGGCGCGTCGCCCGGCGCGAGGATCAGCAGGCCCAGGGCCGGGTCGCCGTCGCGACCCGCGCGTCCCACCTCCTGGTAGTAGGCCTCGATCGAGGCGGGCGGGGCCAGGTGCACCACGGCGCGCACGTCGGCCCGGTCGATCCCCATGCCGAAGGCGTTGGTGGCGGCCACCACCTCGAGCTCGCCAGTCGCGAAGGCGCGGTGCGCCGCGTCGCGGGCGCCGGCGCCGAGCCCCGCGTGGTAGGACGCGCAGCGCCAGCCGCGCGCCGCCAGCCGGCTGCCCTCGTCCTCGGCGGCGCGCCGCGTGGGGGCGTAGACGATCGCCGCGCCGCGCCCCGCGCCCGGCGCGCCGAGCGCCTCCGCGAGCGCCGCGTCCACCGCCCCGCGGCGCTGCGCCGCCTGCGTCACCTCGGCCACCCGCAACGACAGGTTGGGGCGCGCGAAGCCGCGCAGCACCTGCGGGGTGTCGGCCGGCAGGCCCAGGCGCTCGAGGATCTCGTCGCGCACCACCGGCGTGGCGGTGGCGGTGCACGCCAGCACGCGCGCCTTCGGCAGCTCGGCTACGAGCTCGCCGATCTGCAGGTACTCGGGCCGGAAATCGTGCCCCCACTCGCTGATGCAGTGCGCCTCGTCGACGGCGAGCAGCGGCGGGGCCAGGTCGTGCACCAGCCCGCGGAAGCCGGGGGCGGCGAGGCGCTCGGGCGCCACGTAGGCCAGGTCGAAGACGCCGTCGGCGAGCTGGCCCATGCGGCGCCGGATCTCGTCGCCGGGCAGCGTTCCCGCCAGGTAGGTGGCGGCCACGCCGCGCGCCTCGAGCGCCTGCACCTGGTCCTGCATCAGCGAGATCAGCGGGGAGATCACCAGGGTCGTGCCCGGCAGCAGGCTCGCCGGGAGCTGGTAGGTCAGGCTCTTGCCGCCGCCGGTGGGCGCCACCAGCAGCACGCGGCCCACGTCGAGCAGGGTCTCGATCGCCTCGCGCTGACCGGGCCGAAAGCCGTCGTAGCCGAGCCGCGCGAGCGCCGCGTCGAGCGACGCGGAAGCTGCCACCGTCATCGATTCGCCTCGTGGGGACGCGGGCGGGGAGGACGCCCCAACACTAGCAGCCCGGGCGTGCCGCGCCCTGGCGACTCACAGATCGGTGGGGTCGTGGAGCAGGCGGTCCTTGACCTCCTCGCCCTCGCTACGCGCCCTCCGCACCGCGGAGACCAGGCGCAGCGCGTGCGCCAGGAACACGATGCCGATCATGAGGTTCAGCACCAGGAAGACGGCGTTCACCGCCAGCGCGTAGGCGAACAGGGTGTCCTTGTCGCCGAACTCGGCGAACAGCCCGGCCCAGGCGACCTCGCGCGTGCCGAAGTTCCCCAGGGTGGGCACCACCAGCGCCAGGTACAGCAGCGGGATGCGGGCGGCGAGGGCGATCCAGTCGATGTCCACGCCGAAGGCGCGCGAGGCGAGCCCCTGGATCAGCACGTCGAAGACCGTGAGGGCGATGAAGCCGACGAAGAACGGCCGCAGCGAGCGCAGCGGAAAGCGTTCGAGCCAGTCGCGCACGCGGTTCGTTCCGGGCACGCCCACGTTGCGCTGCGCCGACAGCCGGGTGGCGATCGTCATGCCCGCCACCACCAGCCACAGCACCCCGGTGGTGATCCACACGTCGCGGTTCCCGGCGAGTCCGCCGCTCAGGAAGGGCAGCGCCAAGGTCATCTGGCCGAGCATCACGAGGAAGTGGACGATGGCCGGCACCAGGGCGGCCGCGAAGACGGCGTCGTAGCGACCGCCGGCGAGCTGGCCCAGGCCCAGGAAGAAGGCGGCGTCCGAGAGCGGGTTGCTCACCGTGCGCAGCAGCTCCGAGCCGCCGCGGATCGCGAAGACGGAGCGCATCGGCACCTGGGCCACGAAGCGCTGCATCGCCATCGCCTGGAGCCACGTCCACACCAGGAAGAAGGCGAGCCGGTCGGCGGTGGCGAAGGCCAGGAACAGCGGCATGTTCGCCGCCTCGGTGGCCGCGCGCAGCTTCTGCCAGTCGGTGGCGTAGCCGAACACGTACACGAGCAGGGCCGCGGACACGACCCAGGGCAGGATGTGACGCCAGCGCTTGGCGAGCCACGCCATTGGCGGGAGCATAACGGCTGGCTTGGCAGCGTCGCCCGGCGAATGCGCCCGACGGACGCCGGCTCCGGCGATCGGAGCGGTCACGCGGCGCTCACTCGTTCGCTTCGGTCAGCTTCGCGTGGAGCGCCTCCGCCGCCTCCGCCCAGCTCCGCTCCCCCGCGGCCGAGCTCGCCCCGTCGAGGGCGCGCCGCGCGTGGACCAGGGCGGGCTCGTACTTGCCCAGGGCGACCAGCGTCACGGCCAGGTGGTAGTGGATCTCGGGCAGCGCCTGGCTGTCGGCGGGGCTGCCGCGCAGCGCCTCGTAGAGCAGGGGCTCCGCCTCGATGTTCTGGTCGGAGAGGTGCAGCACCCAGCCCAGCGTGTCGGCGACGTAGGGACTCTCGGGCAGCGCCACGCGCGCCTCGCGCGCCAGCGACAGGGCGCGATCCAGGTCGCCGCCGCTCTCCGCCAGGGCGAAGGCCAGGCTGTTGCGGGCGGGAGCGAGCTTCGCGTCGGCTGCGATCGCCTGCTCGAAGGAGCGGATCGCCGCCCGGCGCTCGCCCTTCGACTCGTAGAGCAGGCCCACCGCGTAGGCGGTCGGCGCCGGCGGCAGGCCGAGCTCGAGGGCCTGGGTGCGCGCGACGTCGGGCTCGAGACCACCGAGCAGCGAGCCGAGCACGCGGAGGTAGCCCTCCACCTGGTTCGGGTCGAGCTCGAACGCGCGCCGGAAGCTCTCGGCGCTCTCCTCGCGCCGGTCCAGCGCCGAGAGGATCGAGCCCCGGATCTGCAGCAGCTCGACGTCGTCGGGAGACGTCTGCAGCGCCGCCTCGACCCGCTCCAGCCCGGCCTCGGCCTTCCCATCCTTGACGTCGAGCAGGAACAGGCCCTCGTACACGTCGCCGCGGCCGGGCTCGACGAGTTGCACCGCCTCGAGCTGCTCGCGCGCCTCGGCGTTGCGACCGCGCATTCCGTAGAGCTTCCCCAGCAGGACCGAGGCGTCGCTGCTGCGCTCGGTGTCGGGGATCGCGGCGAAGGTGCGCATCGCGTCGTCGTAGCGCCCGAGCTGGACCTGCGCGAACGCCAGCTCCTCGCGCAGCACCTCGTCGTCGCGGTCCATGCGCAGCGCCTCGCGGACGTCCGGGAGCGCCGTCTCGATCTCGCCGTGGGCGAGCCGCACGCGCGCGCGCTCGCGGCGCGCGGGCCAGTAGCTGGGCTTGATCTCCAGCGCGCGCTCGAAGGCCTCGAGCGCCCCGGCCGCGTCGCCGAGCTGCCAGCGCACCAGGCCCAGCGCCCGCAGGGCGCGCGGCCACTCCGGGCGCACCTCGAGCGCTCGCTCGAGCGCGTCGAGCGCGTCGTTCCAGCGCTGCTCGGCCGCGCTCAGCCGCGCCTGCACGTACAGCGATTCGGGATCGTCGGGGTCGAGCGCCTGCGCGAGCTGGGTGCGCGCCTCGTCGAGGCGCTGTGGGTCGCCGTCGCGGTCGGCCAGCAGCACCAGCAGCTCGGCGCGGCGCAGCAGGGCGCGCCGGCTGCGCGGCTGGCTGGCGAGCGCCTTGTCGACGGCGGCGAGGGCCCCGTCCAGGTCGCCGCGGTTCTCGCGGGCGTCGGCCAGCGTCAGGTAGACCGCGACGGCCCGGGTCTCGGTGTCCTCCAGGCCGGTCGGCGGCGGAGGCGGCGGGCTGGAGCAGAGCAGCCCCGGTCCTAGGACCAGCAGCGCCGCGAGGGCCAGCAGGCCCGGCGCACCGATCCGCGGCGCTCGCCATCGCATCCGATTCGCTCTCCCCTGGCCGGACGATCCCGCGTTCATCGATCGGCAGACCCGCGCATGCGCTCGAGAAAATCGTGGATCAGCCACTGGGCGATGCTCACGTTGCCGGGGAAGATGCGGGGCATGTCGTCCGCCGGAAACCAGCCCGCCTGCTCGATCTCGACCCCGTCGACCCGGATCTCGCCCGCCCGGTAGCGCGCCTGGAAGCCGAGCATCAAGGAGTGGGGGAAGGGCCACGGCTGGCTCCCGAAATAGCACAGCTCGTCCACCTCGATGCCGGTCTCCTCCCAGACCTCCCGGACCACGGCCTCCTCCACGCTCTCGCCCGGCTCGACGAAGCCGGCGAGGACGCTGAAGATGCCGGGCGGGAAGTGCGGCGAGCGGGCCAGCAGCAGCTCGTCCTCGCGCTCGACCGCCACGATCATCGACGGGGCCAGGCGCGGGAACTGGGCCAGGCCGCAGCGGGTGCAGCGGCGCGAGCGGTCGGCGGGCGAGGCCTGCGTGGGCTCGCCGCAGGCGCCGCAGAACTGGTGCGTCCGGTCCCACTCGACGATCTGGACGGCGCGACCGGCGACGGCGTGGAGGGTCTCCTCGAGCGGACCGTAGAGCCGGCGCAGGTCGCGGAAGGTCATGCCGGCCGGCGGCCGCGCGGCGGGCGCCAGCTCGGCGGCGTAGCAGTCGACGCCGTCGAGCCGGCCCAGGTACTGGGTGCGGACCGCCTCGAGCCCCAGCTCCTGGAGCGCGGCGATCGGGTGCAGCTCGCCCGTCTGCGTCACGAGGAGCTCGCGGGCCCGGAAGGCGAACCACCAGGCGCTCGGCGACGGGCTCTCCGGCGGCTCGTGACCCGGCTCGAATCGGGGTCGGGCGGGCGGCATGGCGCGGGAATTTAGCAGTGGGTCAGTCGTCACGGGGGTCGCGTTTGCGGAGGCGCTTGACGTGGCTGCGCTGGCGCTTGGTGTCGAGGCGGCGTTGCTGGCTGCCGCGGGTGGGGCGGGTGGGGCGCCGGGCGCGTCGCTCCGCCAGGGCGGCGGCCAGCAGGGCCTCCATGCGCGTCAGGGCGGTCTCGAGGTTGCGGCCGCGGATGCGGTGCTCGTCGCACACGACCTGGAGCCGGCCGTCGGCGTCGAGGCGGCCGGCCAGCCGCTCGCGCACGCGGGCGGCTCGCGCCGGCCCCAGGAGCGGCTCGGCGCCGGCCAGGTCGAGCCGCAGGTCGACCTTGGTCTCGACCTTGTTGACGTTCTGGCCGCCGGCGCCGCCCGAGCGTGCGAAGCGCTGCGACAGCAGCCGCTTCGGCAGCACCAGACGCCCGCCGACGCGGAGGTCGCGGAGCGCGGTCATGCCAGCTTGGTGATGGTGTGGACGAGGAGGCGGATGACCTTCTCGACGTTCTGCTCGAAGATCTCGACGATGGCGTCCCAGGTGACGGGGTCCTCGTCTTCCTTCCAGCAGTCGTAGTCGGTCGACATGGCGACGGTGGCGTAGGGCAGGCCGGCCTCGTTGGCGAGGCTGGCTTCCGGGGCGATGCTCATGTTGATGATGTCCGCGCCCCAGGCGCGGAACATGTGCGACTCGGCGCGGGTCGAGAAGCGCGGGCCCTCGATCGTGACCACGGTGCCGCGCGGGTGGTGGGCGAGGCCGAGCGCCTCGGCCGACTCGATCAGCAGCCGGCGCAGCTCCGGGTCGAAGGGGTCCGCCATCGGCGTGTGCACCGCCTCGCCGGGCTCGAAGTGGTCGTGAAAGGTGATGCCGCGGTGGCGGGTGAAGTCGATGAACTGGTCGACGATCACGAGGTGGCCGCGGTCGATCTCCTCGCGCAGGCTGCCCACCGCGGTGGTCGAGAGCAGGTGGGTGCAGCCGGCGTCGCGCAGTGCCGCGATGTTGGCGCGGTTGTTCACGTGCGTGGGCGGGATCGTGTGCTGGCGACCGTGGCGCGAGATCAGCACCGCCTCGACGCCCTCGATGCGCCCGCGCTTGAGCGGCGAGCTGGGCGCTCCCCACGGCGTCTCGGTCTCCCACTCGGATGCGTCCTTCAGGATCTCCGGGTCGTCCAGGCCGGAGCCGCCGATGATGCCGACGCGCGCCATCAGGCCGCCGCCTGCTGCTCGGCCCAGTCGCCGACCACGGGCAGCTTGTAGCGCTCGCCCTGGTAGGCCTTGACCATCATCAGGACCCAGACGATCAGCGAGACCGGCGAGACCAGCACCGCGAGCAGCCCGCCCACCACCGGCACGAACCCCGCGACGACGCTGATCACGAACAGCGCGCCGAAGGCCGCCAGCGACTGATAGGCGTGGAAGCGGACGTAGCCGTCCTGCTTCTCGAGCAGCACGAACAGCACGCCCGAGATGAAGCCGACGAGATAGCAGAGCAATCCCGCCAGGTTGGAATCGAGCCCCAGGGACGAGCCAGCGCCGCCCTCGCTCATGGTGGCCTCCTCGCTGATGGACTTCGTTCGGCTGCGCCTCACTGCGCGCGCCCTCCAGGCGCTTGCGGGGGGCTTCTGCCGCGCAGACTCCTGGCCCGCAAGTCCGGTGCGGGTCGGGCCGATTAAATCAGACCGGGAGGGCCCCGCTACCCTCGGGGGCCTCCCGGTCGCCACCCCGCTCGGCGGGCGGCATCGAACCGGGGAGCCATGCCCATCCTGATCCGACCACCCGACCCCATCCCCGCCGGTGAGATCACCGACCGCGCGGTGTTCCTGCGGCGTCGCGAGCTGCTCGGTGGCGCGCTGGGCGCGGCGGCCACGGCGCTGCTGCCCGGCTGCTCGCAGGACGAGGCGCCCCCGCCGCTGGCGATGCCGCCCACGCCGGACGAGATCACCGCCAAGGTGCTCACCACCACCTACAACAACTTCTACGAGTTCGGCACCAGCAAGCAGGCGCCCGCCGAGCGCGCCCACACGCTGCGCCCCCGCCCCTGGTCCGTGGCGATCGAGGGCGAGGTGGCAAAGCCCGGCGTGGTGCCGCTCGAGGACCTGCTGCGGCCGCACACGCCCGAGGAGCGCGTCTACCGCTTCCGCTGCGTCGAGGCGTGGTCGATGGTGGTGCCCTGGCTCGGCATCCCGCTGGGCGACGTGCTGCGCCGCTTCGAGCCCACCTCGAAGGCGAAGTTCGTCGAGCTCGAGACCCTGCTCGACCCCGAGCAGATGCCCGGCCAGAAGCGCGACGTCCTCGAGTGGCCCTACCGCGAGGGGCTGCGCATCGACGAGGCCGTGCACCCGCTCACGCTGCTCGCGACCGGCATGTACGGTGAGACGCTCCCCAACCAGAACGGGGCGCCGCTGCGCCTGATCGTGCCCTGGAAGTACGGCTTCAAGAGCATCAAGTCGGTCGTGCGCATCCGCCTGCGCGAGACGCAGCCGAACACCTCGTGGAGCGACTCGGCCCCCAGCGAGTACGGCTTCTACGCCAACGTGAACCCCGCCGTCGACCACCCGCGCTGGAGCCAGAAGAAGGAGCGCGTGATGGGCAACTGGCGCAAGCGCCCCACCGTGCTGTTCAACGGCTACGCCGACCAGGTGGGCGCGCTGTACGCCGGGATGGACCTGCGGAAGCACTTCTAGGTGCGCCGGGGCTGGGTCACGGCAGGGCTGCTGGCTGCGACGGGTGTCCCCGCCGCCGTGCTGGCCTGGCGCGCCGCCAGCGGCGGCCTCGGCGCCGAGCCCGTCGAGACGCTCACCCACGAGACCGGCGAGTGGGCCCTGCGCCTGCTGCTCGCGACGCTGGCGATCTCGCCGCTGCGGCGTCTGACCGGCTGGCACGAGCTGGCTCGCTACCGGCGCCTGCTGGGCCTGGCTGCGTTCGCCTACGCCACGCTCCACTTCTCGGTCTGGCTCGCCGTGGAGCACTTCTTCGACTGGGCGCTGATCGTCGAGGACATCGTCGAGCGCCCGTACGTCACGGTCGGCTTCGCGGCCTTCCTGCTGCTGGTGCCGCTGGCGGTGACGTCGACGCGCGGCTGGATCCGGCGACTGGGCCGGCGCTGGCGCGCGCTGCACCGGCTGGTCTACGCCGCGGCGGCGCTGGCCGTGGTGCACTTCCTGTGGCTGGTGAAGGCCGACCTGCGCGAGCCGCTCGTGTACGGTGCCCTGTTCGCGCTGTTGCTCGCGGCGCGCCTGCCGGGCGCGCGGCTGCGTGCGAGGGCGGATGCGACGTCGTGAGCGGCGCCGGCGCGGCCGGACCCGGAGCCCCGGATCAGTCGAAGTCGCGGTCGAGCACGGTCTTGCGCTCGTCGCGCCGCGCCTTCTCGATGGCGCGGTCGGCCAGCCGGCGCACCGCCTCGGAGAGCGGCTCGAGCACGCGGTCGGACGTGTTCATGCCCGAGCGCGCCTTGACGTAGGCCTTCAGCTTCGAGGCGACGATCAGCACGTCGCGCGGCAGCTCGGCGTCGCCGCTCGTCGCGCGCGCCGGCTGGCTCGGGACGACGCGTCGCGGCGCACGGTCGGACGCCGGCGCGCCCGCGCTGGGCGCCGGCGCGGCCTTCTCCGCCGCCTGCTCGCGCTCCCACTCGGCCTGGCTGGGCGCCGTGCGCTCCACCGCCCAGCTCTCGCGGTGGCGCACCAGCGACAGGTGCGCGTCCCAGCACGAGACGGTGCAGAAGATCAGCCCGGTGCGCTTGCGGTTGCAGGTCGAGACGTTGCACACCCAGTAGGTCTCGCGAAACCCGATCGGGTTCTTGCAGCTGCTGCAGCGTCGCCAGGCGCCCTCGGCGCTCATCGTGTCCTCCCTCGCTTCCGGGCGGTCTCCCGGGTGGCAACGTACACCACGTGCCGGCGGCCGCCCCGGCCCGCCCGCTGGCGCGTGACGGCGAAGCCGGCGCGGCCCAGGCGCTTCTCGAACGGCGCGTCGGGGGACTCCGACCAGATGCCGAGCACGCCGCGCGGCGCCAGGGCGTCGCGGGCACGGCCCAGCGCGCCGTCACCGTAGAAGGGCTCGCCGCGCCGTCGCGCTCCCGCCTGCGGGCCCTCGTGCAGGTCGAGCAGGATCGCCTCGAAGCGGTCCGCGGCCCGGCCGCCGGCCGCCCGGGCGATCGCCGCCGCGACGTCGCCCACCTCGACCACCACGCGCGGGTCGGCGAGCGCGTCGCCGTGGACCGGCGCCAGCGGACCGCGACACCAGTCGACGACGCGCGGCTCGAGCTCCACCAGCAGCACGCGCGCGTCGGGCGGCAGCGCGTCGAGCGCGGCGCGCAGCGTGAGGCCCATGCCGAGCCCACCCATCAGCACGCGCGGCGCGCGCACCCGGTCGAGGCGCTCGCAGGTGAGTCGCGCCAGCGCCAGCTCCGACTCGCGGGCCGCGCTCGTCATCAGCACCCGCCCGGCGATCGTGATCAGGAAGTCGCGCTCGCCGCGCTGGCGCAGCTCGAGCCGCCCGTGGTCGGTCTCGACCGCGTCGAGCGTGGTCCAGGCCTGCATCTACGCGAGCAGGCCGAGCAGGTCTTCGCGCGTGATCGGCGCGGCCGGCGTCCCGAGCGCGGTGTCGGCGAGGCTGCGCTTGCTCTGCTGGAGGCGCAGGACGCCCTCCTCGACGGTGTCGGCGGCGACCAGCCGGTGCACCACCACGGGCCGGGTCTGACCGATGCGGTGGGCGCGGTCGGCGGCCTGGTCCTCGACCGCCGGATTCCACCACGGGTCGAGCAGGAACACGTGGTCGGCGGCCGTCAGGTTGAGTCCGGTGCCGCCGGCGCGCAGCGAGATCAGCAGCACCGGCGGTCCGTCCGCCGCCTGGAAGCGCTCGACCACCGCACCGCGGTCGCGCGTGCTGCCATCGAGCCGCGTGAACGCGATCCCGGCGGCCGCGAGGTGCGGCTCGACGCGGTCGAGCAGCCCGGTCCACTGCGAGAACACCAGCGCCTTGTGTCCCTCTGCGACCGCGGTGTCCAGCTCCTCGAGCAGCAGGGCGACCTTCGACGAGCCGTCGGCCTGCTGGCCGGGGACCAGCCCGCGGTGGCAGGCCGCCTGGCGCAGGCGCAGCAGCGCCTCGAGCGCCGCCAGCGCGCTGGCGCCGCCGTCGAGGCGCTCGACCACCTCGCGCCGCGTCGCGGCGCGCACCGCCTCGTAGGTGCGGCGCTCCTCGGCATCGAGCTCGCAGCGCAGCACCCGCTCGGTGCGCGGCGGGAGCTCCGGCGCCACCTCGCTCTTGTGGCGCCGCAGCACGAAGGGACGGATGCGCCGCCGCAGCTCGTCGCCCGCCGCGTCGTCGCCCGCCGCGATCGGCCGCGCGTAGTCCGCCTCGAAGCCCGCGCGCGCGCCGAGCAGCCCCGGGTTCGCGAAGTGGAGCAGGCTCCACAGCTCCTCGAGCCGGTTCTCGACCGGCGTGCCGGTGAGCGCGACGCGCCAGCGCGCGCGCAGCCGGTGGGCGGCGCGCGCCACCTGGCTCGCCGGGTTCTTGATCGCCTGCGCCTCGTCCAGCACCGCCGTGTCCCAGTCCACGGCCGCGAGCGGCTCGACATCGAGGCGCAGGATCGCGTAGCTGGTGAGGGTGACCTGGGCGTCCGGGTCGAGCCGGCGGCCGGGCCCGTGATAGGCGCAGACGCGCAGGCCGGGCCGGAAGCGCGCGATCTCCTGCGCCCAGCCATAGAGCACGCTGGTGGGCGCCACCACGAGCGTGCGTCCGCCCAGCGCGCACAGGAGCTGGAGCGTCTTGCCCAGGCCCATGTCGTCGGCGAGCAGCGCGCCCAGGTCGGCGTCGCGCAGGAACGCGAGCCAGTCGACGCCCTCGCGCTGGTAGGGGCGCAGCTCGGCGCGCAGGTCGTTGGGCAGCGCCGCGGCCGGGAGGCCGTCGAAGTCGCCGACGAGCGCGCGCAGGGCCTCGAAGCCGGGGGGAGCGGGTGCCCCCTGCGCCTCGCACAGCGCCGCCAGGTCGGGTAGCGCCGCGCGCGGCAGCGCGCCGTCGGCGCCGCGCGCCTCGAGCAGGGCGCGCAGCGGCCGGCCGAACTGCGCCAGCCAGTCGGCCGGGAGCGGGGCGAAGCCGCCGCCGGCCAGCGGCACCAGCGAGCGCCCCGCCTGCCAGGCGCGCAGCACGTCGGTGCTCGCGGCGCGGCGCTCGCCGCCCTCGGCCTGCGAGACGAAGCTCGCGTCGAAGTGCGCCGGATCGAGGTCGACGTGGACGTCGAGCGCCGGCGCCAGGAAGAAGCTCTCGTGGGCGTCGCCGCTCACGTCACCGCCGAAGTCGGCGAGGCGCCCGGACAGCGCGATGGCGTCGGTCTCGCGCAGGGTCACCTCGCGCCCGGGCGCGAGCCCCAGCTCGTGTTGGATGCGCCGCGCCAGGGCGCGCTCGCCGACCTCGTCGCGCAGCGGCACGGCGCCGCGCAGGTGCACCAGGCGACCGTCCTCGACCCGCGCGCAGGGCGGGTCGCCGTAGACGAGGTCGGCCTGCGCCACGAGTGCGTCGCCCTCGCGACGCGTCGCGACGCGGATGCGCGGCGGCTCGCTGCGCGTGGTGCGCGGCAGCCGCCGCGTGCGGACGTCGACCGGCACGCGCTTGCGCAGGTCGGGCAGCACCTCGTTCACCAGCTCGGCGGCGCGGTCGGGCGGGTAGACGCGACCCCGCGGCAGCTCGGCCAGCTCGCGTCCCGTGAGCCGGCTCTCGCGCACGGGACGCAGCACCCGACCGCAGCGCGCCACGCCGTCGCCCAGCCGCTCACTCACGCCGGGCGCGAGGTCCACGACGAGCCGGAAGCCGTCGGGCGCATCCTCGAGCCGCGCCACGGGGACCACCGGCTCGGCCGAGGTCTCGACCGGCTCGTCGTCGAGTCGCACGTCGGCACAGCCGGCCAGCGCGGGCAGCAGCCGTGCCAACGCCCCGCGCGAGAGCCGCGGACGCGGCTCGGCGGGCTCGTCGAGCGCGGCCTCCACGTCCCAGTCGCAGCGCTCGGGCAGCACGGCGGGGCCGGCCACGCGCCCGCGCGCCACCGCCTCGAGGCTCGTCTCGAGGCGCACCGCCTCGTCGCCCGTCGCGATCCAGCGCTCGAGCACCAGGCCGCCGCGCTCGCGGCGCAGCTGATAGCGCACGTGCCCCGCGCCGCGCTCCGACGGCGAGGGCAGGGCGCGCCCCTCCTGGCGCGCGCGGCGCAGCGCGATCGCGGCGGCGGCGACGTGCTCGCAGGGGTCGTCGGGGCAGTCGCAGTCGCTGTCCCAGCACGCGTCGGCGATCGAGAGCGTCACGCTCGGCGCGAGCCGGCCGTCCGGCGTGGCGACGCGGGCCACCACCTCGTCGGCGCCGGCGCGCTCGGCGCTCACGGCGTCGGCGCGCGCCAGCTCCACGCCGCGCGACCACGCCGCGCGGGGGCACTCGTCGCGGATCGCGTCGAACAGCGCCTGCATCGGGGCGGCGAGTGTAACGCTTGAGATCGGCTAGCTTCGTCCGGTGACTTCGGATGCGCCCGAAGCGGCTCCCGACGCGAAGCCCCGGCTCGGCGCGCGGCTGCCCGAACGTCCGCTCGCCGACGCCGACGCCATCCTCGACCGCTTCCTCGGCTGGGTCGCCGACACCGGGCTCGAGCCCTACGCCGCGCAGGAGGAGGCGCTGCTCGAGCTGATGGCGGGCCGCCACGTGGTGCTCTCGACGCCGACCGGCTCGGGCAAGTCGCTCGTCGCGCTCGCGCTGCACTTCAAGGCGCTGTGCGAGGGGCGCCGCTCGTTCTACACGGCGCCGATCAAGGCGCTGGTCTCCGAGAAGTTCTTCGCGCTGTGCGACGAGCTGGGGCCCGAGAACGTCGGGATGCTGACCGGCGACGCCAGCATCAACTGGGCCGCGCCGGTGATCTGCTGCACGGCCGAGGTGCTCTCGAACATGGCGCTGCGCCAGGGCGCGGGTGCCGACGCGCCCTACGTGGCGATGGACGAGTTCCACTACTACGCCGACCCGGAGCGCGGCGTGGCCTGGCAGGTGCCGCTGCTGACGCTGCCCGATACGACGTTCCTGCTGCTCTCGGCCACGCTCGGCAACACCGCGGTGATCGAGGGCCACCTGCGCGCCGCCACCGGGCGCGAGGTGGCGCACGTGCACAGCGACGAGCGCCCGGTGCCGCTCGACTTCGAGTACCGCGAGACGCCGATCCACGAGACCGTCGAGCGCCTGCTGGAGCAGGGGCGGGCGCCCGTCTACGTCGTCCACTTCACCCAGCGCGAGGCGGCCGAGCGCGCGCAGGCGCTCACCAGCGCGAAGGTCTGCACCCGCGGGCAGCGCCAGGAGATCGCCGCCGCGCTCGCCGGCACGCGCTTCGACACGCCCTACGGCGTGGACGTGCAGCGCTTCCTGCGCCACGGCATCGGGCTGCACCACGCCGGCCTGCTGCCGCGCTACCGGCTGCTGGTGGAGCAGCTCGCCCAGCGCGGCCTGCTGCGCGTGGTGTGTGGCACCGACACGCTCGGGGTCGGCGTCAACATCCCGATTCGCAGCGTGCTGTTCTCGGGCCTCGCGAAGTACGACGGCCAGAAGGTCGGCCTGCTCAAGGTGCGCGACTTCAAGCAGATCGCGGGCCGCGCCGGGCGCAAGGGCTTCGACGAGCAGGGCAGCGTGGTGTGCCAGGCGCCGGAGCACGTGGTCGAGAACAAGCGCCTCGAGCGCGCCGCCGCCGGGGCGAAGAAGAAGAAGGCAGCCAAGAAGAAGCCGCCGCCCGGCTTCGTGTCGTGGGGCCGCGAGAGCTTCGAGAAGCTGATCGAGCGGCCGCCGGAGCTGCTCGAGTCGCGCTTCCGCGTGACGCACGGCATGCTGGTCAATCTGCTCCAGCGCGGCGAGGACGAAGGCACGCCCGGGACCGGCTACCGGCTCGTGATCGACCTCGTGAATCGCAGCCACGAGGACCCGCGCAGCCGCGCGCGGCTGCGGCGCGAGGCCGCGAGCATCTTCCGCTCGCTGCGGCGGGCCGGCGTGGTCGAGCGCCGCTTCGACATCGAGCGCGGCGCCGCCACGGTGCGTGTGGCGCGCGACCTGCAGCGCGACTTCTCGCTGCACCAGTCGCTGTCGCTCTACCTGGTCGACGCGGTCGCGCTGCTCGACCCCGAGAGCGACGACTACGCGCGCGACGTTCTCTCGCTGGTCGAGGCCGTGCTCGAGGACCCGCGCGCGATCCTGCAGCAGCAGGTGAACAAGGCCAAGGCCGAGCTGGTCGCGCGGCTCAAGGCCGAGCGGGTGCCCTACGAGGAGCGCATGGAGAAGCTCGAGCAGGTCACCCACCCCAAGCCCAACGCGGAGTTCATCTACGCGAGCTTCCGCGAGTTCTCCGAGAAGCACCCCTGGGTGGGAGACCAGAACATCCGCCCGAAGTCGATCGCGCGCGAGATGTGGGAGGCCTACGACGACTTCCCCGACTACGTGCAGCGCTACGGCATCCAGCGCAGCGAGGGCCTGCTGCTCCGCTACCTCTCGCAGGTGCACAACACGCTCGCGCAGTCGGTGCCCGAGGCGAGTCGCGACGCCGAGCTGTTCGACGTGATCGGCTACCTGCGCGCGATGCTGGGGCGCGTCGACTCGAGCCTGGTCGAGGAGTGGGAGAGCCGGATGCAGCCGGGCGCGCCGGCGCGGGCCGACCGCCCGCCGCCGCCTCCGCGCAAGCTCGACCTGGCGCGCCACCCGAAGGCGCTCGCCGGGCGCGTGCGCGCCGAGATGCACCAGCTGGTGCGCGCGCTCGCCACCGGCGCCTGGGAGGACGCGGCCGCGTGCGTGCGGCCCGACCCCGAGGACCCGTGGGACGCGGCGCGCTTCGAGGCCGCGCTGGCGCCGTTCTTCGCCGAGTCCGAGCGGCTGATCTTCGACGCGCGCGCGCGACGCAACGAGCACACCCTGATCAAGCCACTCGGGCCCCGCCGCTTCGCCGTGCACCAGGTGCTGCTCGACGAACGCGAGGAGGGTCTCTGGAACGTCGAGGGAGAGATCGACCTCGGCGCGGACGCGGCGCCCGAAGGGCCGCTGGTGGCCGTGCGGCGCATCGGGACCTGAGGCGGCTCAGTCCTCGATCCGCGCCGCGCGCTTGCCGAAGATCGGCGTCTCCTCCTCGATCAGCGCGGCGAACGACGGGCGCGCGTGCATCCGGTCGAGGAAGCCGCGCAGCCGGGGCCAGCGCGCCCGCGCCGGCGCCACGCCCGCGTGGCGCAGGTTCACGTGCGGGCTCGCGACCGAGATGTCGGCGATGGTCAGCCGGTCGTCCACGAAGAACTCCGCCTCGCCCAGCTGGCCCTCGAGGTAGTCCCAGTACTCGGGCAGCGTCTCGTCCACCACGGCCTGCGCCGTCTGCTCCGCGGCCTCGTCGGGCTCCTGGCCGGTCATCAACGGCGCCAGCACGAGCGGCCGAAAGATCTTCGGGCCCGCCACGGGAACCATCCCGCCGTCCATGTACTCCTCGATCCACAGCGCGTGCGCGTAGGCGAGGTCGTCCTTCGGATAGAGCGGCGGCTCGGGGTGGCGCCGCTCGAGGTAGGCGCAGATCACCGAGGAGTCGGCCAGCGTCGCGTCGCCGTCGCGGAAGGCCGGGATGCGTCCCAGCGGACTGATCTCGCGGAAGCCCTCGGGCGGCGCGAACGGGTTGACCTGCTCGAGCTCGTAGGCGAGGCCCTTCTCGGCGAGCGCGACGCGGACCTTGCGGACGAAGGGCGACACCGCGCCCCCGATCACCGTGTACGACATGACAGTGCTCCTCGGGCGCCGGGCATGGCGTCAAAGGCTAGCGGAGTCGGTTGCCTCCGCCTCCGGTCCGCTCTGCTGGCGGGCTCCGGGCCGGTGTTGCAGCATCCCGACCCCACGGAGGGCCCGATGCACCGAGCCTCTCGCCTGTGCGCCGCATTCCTGATGGCTGCTCTCGCGCTCGGCTGCGCGCAGCCCGTCGAGCCGCTCGGCTTCGCCTCGTCGGTGCATGGCGAGGAGCGCCTCGAGCTGCCGCGCTTCGACGATCCCCTCGAGCCGGTCAACCGCTCGGCGGGCGGCTTCAACCACGCGCTGATCATGGGGTTCGTGGATCCCCTGAGCCGCATCTACCGGCTCGTGCTCCCCAAGTACGTGCGCAAGCGGATCCAGAACTTCGGCAACAACCTGGTCTACCCGCGGCGCCTGGTCGCCAACCTGTTCCAGGGCAAGCTCCGCGAGGCGGGCGACGAGACGCTGCGCTTCCTCACCAACACCACGGTGGGCGTGGCCGGCCTGTACGACCCCGCGACGCGCTGGGGCATGGAGTCCCACGACGAGGACTTCGGCCAGGTCTTCGGCACCTGGGGCTGGGAGCCCTCCACCTTCGTCACGCTCCCGATCATCGGACCCAGCACCGTCCGCGACGCCCTCGGCCTGATCCCCGACACGCTCCTGAATCCCGCGACCTACTTCTTCCCGGCCGGTCCGGCCCTGACCTTCAACGAGCAGGCCGACTTCGTCGAGTTCTACCGGCGTTTCACCGGCAGCAACTACGACCCGTACCACCTGATGCGCATCGTGTGGATGCTCAACCGCCAGCGCGAGGTGGTCGAGCCGCCCGAGGAGCTCGAGGACACCGCCGCCGTCCAGACGCTCCAGGCGGTCTTCCTGGCGCCCCGCGACCCGGGCTTCTTCAGCAAGGTCCGGACCCACCGGATCGAGATGCCGCGCAGCACGCGCACGCTGCCCTACAGCGTGCGGCTGCAGCCGGGTCGCGCGCCCCTGCTGTACATCGTCCCCGGCCTCGGCGCCCACCGCAACGGCGACGCCGCGCTCGCGCTCGCCGAGATGGGCTGGAACGAGGGCTTCTCGGTGGTGACGATCAGCAACGCGCTCAACTTCGAGTTCATGCGCGCCGCCAGCGCCGCGATCCCGGGGCACGGTCCGGTGGACGCGGCCGACGTGCACGCGGCGCTCGACGCGATCGACCGCGACCTGATCTCGCGCCATCCCGATCGCTTCTCGTCGCGCGCGCTGCTGGGCTACTCGCTGGGCGCCTTCCACGCCTTCTACATCGCGGCCGCCGCGACCGAACGCGACAACCCGCTGATCGCGTTCGACCGCTACGTGACGCTCGACGCGCCGGTGCGCCTGATCCACGGCATGGAGCAGATCGACTCGTTCTTCGACGCGCCGCTCGCGCTGCCGCCCGAGGAGCGCCACGCCGCGATCCGCACCGCGCTCAACCGCGCGCTCGATGTCGGGCAAGGAGGGTTCGCGAGCGACGACGGCGACCACGGCCGACTCGACCTCGCCGACCTGGGCGAGGGCGGCGTGAGCCCGACCCGGGAGCTGCCGTTCACCGACATCGAGGCGCAGTTCCTGATCGGCCTGACCTTCCGGCTGCAGCTCCAGGCCGTCGTGCTCGCCAGCCAGGACCGGCGCGACCTCGGCGTGCTCCAGACCGAGTGGAGCGCGCTGCGCCGGCACGAGGTCTACCGCGAGATCGCCGACTACTCGTTCGAGCGGTACCTGATGTCGTTCGCGCTGCCCTACTACCGCGATCACCTCCGCGTGGTCGGGAGCGCCGAGGAGCTGGTGGCGCAGAACGACCTCCACTCGATCGTGGACGGTCTGGCCGCGAGCGGCCGCATCCGCCACTTCGCGAACGAGAACGACTTCCTCACCACCGACGAGGACCTCGACTGGCTCACCACGGTGCTGGGCGCGGAGAACGTGCGCTTCTTCCCGGAGGGCGGTCACCTGGGCGGTCTGTACAAGCCCGCCGTCCAGAAGGAGGTGATGAAGGCGCTCGACGGCCTGTGAGACGCGGCGCCCTCGTACTCCTCGGGCTCGTCCTGCTCGGGCTCGCGGCGGGCGCCGTGTTCCTGTCGAACCTCCAGTTCGAGGACCTGCGCGAGCCGCTCGCGCGGCGCCTGTCCGAGGCGCTCGGGCACGAAGTGCGCGTGCTCGGCAGCCTGGAGCTCGAGGCCTGGCCCATCGGCCTGGAGGCGGAGCGCGTGGTCGTGGGCCCGCCCCTCGGCACGCAGCTCGCGAACCTGGCCGAGATCGGACGGATCGAGATCGACGTCGACCTCGGCCAGCTGCTGCGGCGTGTGGTGGTGGTCGAGGCACTGCGCCTGCACGAGGTCGACCTGCTGCTCGAGGTGGACGCGGAGGGGCGGCGCAACTGGGAGCCCGGCGAACGCCCCGGGGCGCCGGCGCAGAACGGGTCGGCTCTCGAGGTCCGGCTGGGCGCGCTGCGGCTCGAGGAGGCCGCCGTCACCGTGCGCGACCTGGCCGACCGGCGCGAGTGGCGCGCCCGGATCGAGCGCGCGCGCGTCGACGGGCTGGACCGCGAGAGGGTCGACGCGCGCGTCCGCGGAGAGGTCGAGGGTCGACCCTTCGAGGGCGAGCTGGTCCTGAGCCGCCCGGTCGGTGCGGCCGGAAGGCTCTCGCTCGACGTCGTGCTCGGCGGTCTCGGAGTCGAAGCGAGCGGCGCGCTCGACGACCTGCTGGCTCCCGCCGGCGTCGACGTTCGCATCGCCGCGCACATCGACGACGTGCGGGAGCTCCCGATCGAGCGGTTGCTGGACATCCCCGGATCGATGCCGGCCACGGCGAGTGCGCGCCTGGTCGAGCGCGACGGGCGGCTCGCCCTGGTCGACATCGATGCGCTGATCGGGCGGGTCCCGGAGCTCTGGCTGCGCGCGACCGGGACGGTCGCGGACGTGGTCGCGGCCTCCGGCGTCGCACTGGCGATCGAGATCGGCAGCGAGGAGCTCGACCTGCTGCCGTTCTACCTGGGGCCCGAGGCGCCGATGCTGGGCGAGTTCCGGGCCACCGGGCAGGTCACCGACGAGGCCGGCGACCTCGACATCGGCGACCTGCGCGCCACGGTCGGCTCCGCGCAGGACGTGGGCCTCGAGCTGAGCGGCGGGATCCGCGACCTGCTGCGCGGCGGGCGTCCCGACCTGAGCTGGAAGATCACGGCGCCGGACCTGGCGGCACTCGGTGCGCTCGTGGACCGGGAGCTGCCGGCGCTGGGGCCGGTCGTGGCGAGCGGCTCGCTCAACGGCCAGGGCGGCTCGTTGGGGCTGAACGCGCTCGACGTCAGCGTCGGCCAGCGCGACGACGTCTGGGGGCGCGCGGCGGGTCGCGTCGCGAACGTGCTCGACTTCCGCGGCGTCCATCTCGATCTCGAGTGGGACGTCTCGGACCTGCGCCGCCTCGGTCCCCTGGTGGCGGAGCTGCCGCTCGATCCCGCGGACATCGGGCCGGTCGAGGGCAGCGCGCTGCTGCAGGACGACGACGGCGTGTTCGGCCTCGAGCGCTTCGCGCTGCGCGGCGGGCACCCGCCACTCCATTTCGAGATCGACGGCACCATCGACGACCTCCCCGAGATCGACGAGATCGACATCCACGCGAACCTCGTGGCGACCGACCGCAGCCGGCTCTGGCGTCTGCTCGACGTCGACCTGCCCGGGGTCGGACCGCTGGCGTTCGAGGGGCGGCTGGTCGGCTCCGACGAGCGCGCCACGGCGACGGACGCGATCCTGCTGCTCGGCCAGAGCGAGTTCCACGGCGACCTCGCGGTCTCCTTCCCGCCCGGGGAGCGCCCTCGCGTCGACGGCTGGGTCCAGGCCTCGCAAGTGCGACTGAGCGACCTGGGCATCTCGCCCGACCAGACCGGTGGCAACGTCGGCAGCACCCGGAGGGGCATCGGGCTCGAGTGGAGCGCGCTGCGTCGCTTCGACGGCAGGCTGACGCTGCGGGCCGGCCGCGTGGTCGGGCTCTACGGACTCCACTGGGAGGACCTGGTCGTCTCCGTGAGCCTCGACCACGGCAAGCTGCACCTGGACGAGCTCCAGGCGCTGCTGACCGACGGTCGGATCAGCGCCGAGGCGCGCGTGGAGGCCGGTGCGCCCGGCGTGCCGGCCCGGCTGCGGCTCGACACGGACCAGCTCGATCTGGGCCTGCTGCTGTCCCAGTTCACCGACGACCCGTTCCTGACCGGCGCGCTGTTCGTGGACGCCCAGCTGAGCACCCGGCTCGACCGGCCCGAAGGGGCGGCCGCGCACCTGGACGGCTCGCTCGACCTGTTGGTCGAAGGGGGCCGCGGCGACTCGCGCTTCGCGCGCGACTTCGCGCGCGATCTGACGCGCTCGCTGACGTCCGAGGAGTGGCGCGAGGAGACCCAGGCGATCCGCTGTCTCGTGGCGAGCTTCGCGATCTCGCGCGGCCAGGCCACGGCGCGCGAGGTCCTGCTCGGCACCGAGGACTTGACCGTCGCCGGTGGCGGGACGATCGACCTGGTGCGTCGCGAGGTCGACATCGACCTCGAGCCGACCCTGCGCAACCCGGGCGTGCTGAGCCTGGCGGCGCACGTCCGCGTCCACGGACCGCTGCTCGATCCGGAGTTCACGTCCAGCACGCGCTCGGTGGTGGTGAGCGCGGTCCGCCACTTCTTCGCCAGCACCTTCCGCAGCGTGCGCCGTCCGATGGGGCTGTTCGGGTGGAGGGGTCGCGCGTCGCCCCAGGGCCCTTGCGCGCCGATCCTGGAGGAGCTGGAGCGGTAGCGGGAGCGGCGCTCACCGCGCCAGCTCCGCCGCGAGGGCGCGCGCGCCGGGATCGTCGGGCCGCAGCGCCAGCAGGCGGCGCGCCGATTCCCGCGCTCCGGCGCGGTCGCCCGCGTCGCGCTGCATCGTCGCGAGCGCGATCAGCAGGTCGGCGTCGCCCGGGTGGCGCTGGTGGGCCGCACCGAGCACGCGCAGCGCGCCCGCGACGTCGCCCGCCGAGTGGAGCGCGACGCCGTACACGTAGGCGTAGCGCGAGATCTCGGGCGCGAGGTCCTGCGCGCGCGCGAGCGCGGCGCGCGCCTCTTCGGCGCGCCCGCCGCGCACCAGCAGCAGTCCCAGCGCGTGGTGCAGCGCGCCCGCGTCCGGCGCGCGGGCGAGACCCTCGCGCAAGACCCGCTCGCCCTCGGCGTCGCGCCCGGCCTCGCGGTGCAGGTCGGCGAGGTTCACGCGGGCCGGCACGTAGTGCGGCGCGAGCGCGAGCGCCGCCTCGTAGTGACGCCGGGCGGCGTCGGGCTCGCCGAACGCGGCGCTCAGCACGCCCAGCGCGGTGCGCGCCTCCGGGCGGTCCGCGTTGGCCTGCTGGGCCTCGCGGTACTCGGCCAGCGCTGCGCCGAGCGCGGCGCGCGGGGCGCGGCCCCAGGCCGCTGCGGGCACCGGGGCGAGCGCGCGCGCGGCGTCGATGCGCACGGCGCGGCGCGGGTCGCCGAGCAGCGGGCGCAAGGCGGCCACGCGCTCGCGCGGCGGCAGGGCCTCGGCGGCGGCGACCGCGCCCAGGCGCACCAGGGCGTCGGGGTCGCGCAGTCCCCGCTCCACGCTCGGGAGCAGGGCGGGCGAGAGCTGGGCGCCGAGCAGCTCGAGCGCAGTGGCCCGCACGATCGGAGCCTGGGCCGCGTCGTCGGCGAGTGCAGCCAAGGCGGTCGCGGCGCCCGGCAGGCGCCGGCGGCCCGCGTCCAGGGTCGTCGCGAAGTGGGCGGGCGGCGCTCCGGCCGCGCCGCGCCAGCCGGCCACCACGTCGGCCGCCCAGGCGGGCGAACGCTCGGTGTGGCAGCCGGTGCAGGGCTCGGGCACGCCGAGCGCGACGGCCAGGTCGGGGCGCGGGACGCGGAAGCCGTGGTCGCGCCGGTCGTCGACCACCATGTAGGTGCGCGCGGGCATGTGACACGCCACGCAGCTGGCGCCCGCCGAGTCCGCCGCGTGCCGGTGGTGCGCGGGCGAGGCGAACACCTCGGTGCGGTGGCAGCTCGCGCACACCGCGTCGGGCGCCTCGATGCGCAGCGCGTGCGGGTCGTGACAGTCGCTGCAGCGCACGCCCGCGGCGTGCATGCGGCTCTGCACGAACGAGCCCCACACGTAGACCTCGTCGCGGATCTGGCCGTCGGCGAAGTACAGGCCCTCGTCGAGCAGGGCCGGGCGGTAGCCGTCGAGGAACGGGCGGCCCGGCTCCGTCTCGCCCGTGATCGCGGAGCGGCGCGCGTGGCAGGGAGCGCAGGTCTCGATCTCGGCGGCGGAGTCCGCCGCGGGCACCCGGTGCGCGATCGGCGCGTCCGCCGCGAAATGCCAGGCACCCTCGCTGCGCAGGTCGACCGTCAGACCCCGGCTGGTGTCTTCGGGATCGCCGCCCGTCACCCAGGCCACGTGGCTCGCACCCGGACCGTGGCAGGCCTCGCACGAGACGTCCGGCTCCGACCAGGTCGTTTCGTAGCGCCCGGTCGCGGGGTCGTAGCCCTTGCGCAGGTTGGTCGAGTGGCACTCGGCGCACATCGCCTGCCAGCTGCCGGCCAGGCCCGTCCAGTGGAGCGCGTCGCCGGGCGGGATCGGCTCGTCGGGATGGAGGTGGAACCAGCGCTGTCCACCCGCCGCGGCCGGCCGCGTGTCCCACGCCGCGCCGACCGCCTGCAGGCGACCGCCTTCCCCCTCGACCAGGACCTGCTGGAGCGGCTCGACGCCGAAGGTGAACGCCACCGGGTGGTCGCGCACCGCGCCGTCGGCGCCGGCCGCGCGCACCCGGAACGCGTCGCCCTCGCGGCGGAAGACGAAGCGCTCGTCGAAGTGCACGAGCTCCGCGCCGGCGAAGTCGCCGAGCACGTGCTCGGGCGTGGCGGGCTCCATGGCGCGGTCGTGATGGCTCCCGCGCCAGCGCCGCGCCGCCTCGGCGTGGCAGCCGCTGCACACCGCCGCACCCACGTAGGGACTGGCGGCCGGCTGCGGCTCCGGCCTCGCAGCCTCGGGCTCGTGGCTCTCGGGGCCGCACGCGGCCAGCAGCAGGCCGAGTCCGAGTGACGCCGCGGATCTGATCACGCCTCGAGTCGCACCCGGCGCGACTCTAGCTCAGCTCAGCGACCGGCTCGTTCCGGAGACCGCCGTCCAGAGGTCGCCACTCCGCTGCGACGGCCTGGTCGGCATCCCGGACTTCGACACAACGCGCCCGCTGTTCGGCCTGACGAGCGCCGACTGCGGCTTCGATCCAGACGTGGATGCCGACGGCAACGCGGCGATCGGGATCAGCGACTTCAACGTGCTGCGGGCGTTCTTCGGTCTGGCGCCCGGACCGAGCGGGTTGTCGTGCGCCGGCACGATCCCCTGCACCGCGCCCTGAGGTACCCTGGGCACCTCGTGTTGCGCCTCCTGGTCCTCGTCCTGGGCCTGTGGCCCGCGCTCGCCTCCGCGGCGGAGGACGCGATGCCTGCGCCCGCCGGCGCGCCCGAGCCGCCCGCCGACGCGCTGGTCGACGAGATCCCCTTCGAGCCGGGCCATCCCACGCGCGTGATGATCGACCTGGCGCCCGAAGGCAAGCCGTCGTTCCGGATGATGCTCGACACGGGTGCCGCCCAGAGCGTGATGACGCCGATGATGGCGCGCGAGCTCGGCGTCTCGGTGCGCGCGCTCAAGGACACCCCCTACCGGCGCAAGACCCGCGTCGGCCGCGACCTCCAGTTCTGGGTCGACACCCGCACGAGCGACACCGGCTCGAAGACCGGCTGGGAGTACGGCCTGCTGGGTGGGGACTTCCTGGACGACTACGTGCTCGAGCTGGACTACCCGCGCGAGCGCGTGCGCTTCTTCGACCCGAAGCGCTACGAGGTGCCCAAGGCGGTGGGCGCGCCCGACGAGAAGGTGGTGCGCTTCAAGCGCGAGGGCACCCGCGTGCTGGCCGAGATCGAGATCGACGGCCGGGCCCGGCACGTGCTGCTCGACACCGGCGCGCCGACGACGGTGCTGTCGGGGCGCGTGGCCCGCAAGCTCGGCATCGACGTCGACGCCCTGCCGGAGTTCGGCGAGCTGGGCACCGTGATGGGGCCGATGCCGGTGCGGTTCTTCGAGACGGACTCGTTCCGCTTCGTCGGCTTCCCGTTCGACCGAATGCCCGTCCTGGTGGCGCCCAAGGGCTGGTACAACATGAGCTCCAGCGACTCCGTGGTCGGCTACGACGTGCTGCGGCACTTCACGATCCGGATCGACTACAAGCGCAAGCGCCTGTGGCTGCGGCGGGCGTCCGATCCGCTCGCTCCGGCCGGGGCGGAGCCCGCGAGTGTCGAGTAGGCTGGCGCTGCGGAACGGGCGGGAGGGATTCCTTGAACGAGCAGGTCCTGATCCTCGCTGCGGGCCTGGCGCTCGCGTACGCCACGGTCTCGCGCGTCGCCTCGCGCAGCATCGTGACCCCGTCCATGGTCTTCGTCGGGGCCGGGCTGCTGTGCAGTCCGCTGGGATTCGGCCTGATCGACATCGGGCTCGACAACGAGGGGCTGGCGCTGCTGGCGAGCGTCGCGCTCGCGATCATCGTGTGCGCCGACGCGTCGACGGTCGACCGGAACGAGATTCACCGGATCCGCCAGCTCCCGCTCCGGCTGCTGTTCGTGGGCCTGCCGCTGACGATGGTGCTCGGGACCGGAATCGCGATGCTCGTCTTCCCGGGCTTCGAGCTCGCGGCGCTGGCCCTGCTCGCGGTGCTGCTGTCGCCGACCGACGCCGCGCTAGGCCAGGCGGTGATCACCAGCGAGGCCGTGCCCGAGCCGATCCGTGAGACGCTCAACGTCGAGAGCGGGCTCAACGACGGCATCGCCCTGCCGCCGATCTTCGTGCTGATCGCCCTGCTGGGCGCCGACCTCGGCGACGCGGGCTCCCACGGCTGGCTCACGTTCGCCGCGCTCCAGATCCTGCTCGGCCCGGTGGCCGGTGCCGCCGTCGGGCTCGGGGCCGGGCGGGCGATCGAGGCCGCCGCCGCGCGCCACTGGGTCGACCCGGGCTTCGGGCGGCTCACGCTGCCCGCCATCGCGCTGCTGGCCTACGCCTTCGCCGAGCTGATCGGCGGCAACGGCTTCATCGCCGCCTTCATCTCCGGCTTCACGCTGGGCGTGCGGACGCCGGCGGTGCGCGAGGCGATGACCGCGTTCGGCGAGACCGAGGGCAGCGTGCTGTCCCTGATCGTGTTCCTGACGCTGGGCCTCGCGATGATCCCCGGCACCGTCGAGCACTGGAGCCTCGCCACCACCGCCTACGCGGTGCTGAGCCTGACAATCGCCCGCATGCTCCCGGTCGCGCTCTCGGTGATCGGGCTGCGCCTCGACGCGCCCACGATCCTGTTCCTCGGCTGGTTCGGCCCGCGCGGCATCGCCTCGATCCTGTACCTGCTGCTGCTGGTGCAGTACCTCGGCGTCGACGGCTACGAGATCCTGTTCGCCACCGGGATCCAGACGATCGCGCTCAGCGTGCTGCTGCACGGCGTCACGGCGGCGCCGCTGGCGCAGCGCTACGGACGCTGGAAGAGCGCGCACGCGGCGGTCGGCGCCGCAGTCGCGAGACGGCGCGCGGGCCGCGCGTAGCGCAGTGCCCCGTCGTTCGAGATCTGGAGCGGGCGGCCCTTCTCGTTCACCGCGAGCGGCACGCTCACGACGGCGAGTCCGCCGTTCCACACGCAGTACCGCCTCCGCGTCGCCAACGACACGCTGACCACGAACCTCTTCGACACCGGCTGGCTCGACATGGACGGCTCGGACAGCACGCGGGACGTTCCCTGTCCCGACCAGCCCGACGGCAACTGCGTGGTCTACACGCTCGACCATGCCACCTGGCAGACGCTCGACTCCGCGTCGCGCGTCTTCTACAAGGCGCAGACGCGCTCGAGCCCGACTGGCCCGATCCGCCTGGACAGGCGGTCGTCACGAACCAGGCCGTGCCCGCTCCGGTGCGCCAGGGGCTCAACGTCGAGAGCGGCCTGAACGACGGGATCTGCGTTCCGATCCTGTTCCTCTTCCTCGCGCTGGCAAGCGGCCGGGTCGGCGACGGCGAGGGCACCGGGCTCGCGCTCGGCCTGTTCGCCAAGGAGATCGGGATCGGCGCCGCCTCGGGCCTGCTGCTCACCGGCGCCGCCATCGCCCTGCTGCGCTTCTGCAAGCAGCGCGGCTGGATCACGGAGGTGTGGAGACAGATTCCCGTGGTCGCGCTGTCCCTGCTCTGCTTCGCCACGGCGCAGGCACTCGGCGGGAGCGGCTTCATCGCCTGCTTCCTGGGCGGGCTCTTCTTCGGCGCTCGCGTGAGCCAGCACCGCGAGGAACTCGTGCTGGCGGCCGAAGGCAGCGGCAGCACTCTGTCGCTCGTCACCTGGGTCGTGTTCGGGGCGGCCGTGGTCGGCCCGAGCCTGGTGTCTGCCCGTCTCGACGTCGTGCTCTACGCGCTCTCGAGCCTCACCGTGATTCGCATGCTGCCGGTGTTCGTGTGCCTCGCGGGCACCGCGGCGCGGACCGAGAGCCGGCTGTTCATCGGCTGGTTCGGCCCCCGCGGCCTGGCGAGCATCGTCGTCGCCCTGATCGTGGTCGACGCGGGGCTGCCCGACGCCCGCATGCTGGCGCAGGTGGTCGCCTGGACGGTGATGCTCAGCATCGTCGGACACGGGATGACCGCGAGTGCCTGGGCGAAGGGCTTCGGCGCGCGCAGCCGTTCCTGAATCTCACGCCTCGGGAGACGGTGCTGTCCGTGAGGTCGTCGCGCGACGTGTAGGTGATCCCAGACCAGGACCGGGCTGGCGACACCCACATCCGCCGGTCGGATTGGCAACAATTGACAGAGCTTGCCATCTACGGCAAGTTCGTCGCCATGGCGACCACGATGAACATCTCGCTCCCTGAGGGACTCCGCGAGTTCGTCGAGGAGGCGGTGAGCGCGGGCGGCTACTCGAGCGTGAGCGAGTACATGCGAGAGCTGGTGCGCCGGGCGAAGACCGAGAAGGAGCTCGAAGACCGCCTCGTGGCCGCTCTGCGTAGTGCCGATCTCGGTCCGATCGGCACCGAGTTCTTCGAAGATCTCAAGGCGAAAGCGAAGAAGGCAGCGCGGCGCGCCGAGTGAAGCATCCGGTTCGTCGTCGTCTCGCTGCGCAGGAGAGTCTCGAGCGGATCGTCGTTCGGATCGCGGAGCACGATCTCGACGCCGCCTACCGCTTCGTTGATGCGGTCGAAGCGAGTTTGGCGCTGCTCTCCGAGATGCCCGAGGCGGGACCGCGCTACGAGACGGACCACGGCGTCCTGGCAGGGCGTCTCCGGAAGTGGGTCGTTCCCCGCTACCGGCGCTACCTGCTCTTCTACATCTTCGAAGAGGACGTTGTGCACCTGATCGACGTCGTGGACGGCAGGTCCGACTACGACGTCGAGGACTCCGCGTGACCGCGGTCCGTCCGGCCTCTGCGAGGCGGCGCCAACCCGGCTCCCCGCGTACCGTGTCCGTGATCCTGCGCGTCGATTCGGCTGCTGGCGGCCGGCTCACTCGTCTGGACACGGAATCGTCCCGGCGCAATCGAGGCCCGAAGGTCCGGGCGGCCCGCCGAAGAAGCTGCGCAGCACGCTGAAGTCGGGGATCCCGATGCCCCCATCGCCGTTGGCGTCGACGTCGTCGTCGAAGCCGGGATCGTCCGAGGTCGTCCCGAAGCCCGCGCGCAAGCGGTTGAAGTCGGGGATCCCGACGGCGAGATCGTCGTTGTAGTCGGGGTCGCAGATGTTGCCGAAGCCGTCCGCGTTGGTGTCGCGCTGGTCGGGATTCGGCACCTCGACGCAGTTGTCGGACTCGTCGGGCACCCCGTCTTCGTCGAAGTCCGGCGGGGCCTCGACGGGGACGCCCTCGACCTTGAACGAGGTCGGTCCGTCGCCGAGATCGATCCTGCTGTCCGCCAGCCTCGTGAAGTCGGGGCAGGGGCCGGAAGGCGACGTGCAGAGACCGCCGGGCAGCGGCCCGAAGCCCAGGCTGCCGTCATGAGGGAAGTCCGGATCCAGGCCCGGCTCGCGGAAGTGGGTCGGGAATCCCGGCGCACCGACGCAAGTCCTGAAGGCGGTGTTCTGGACCGGAAACAGGATGTCGCCCGTACCGAGCCACACCGCACCGGTGATCGTGATCGGCTGCATGCCGATCCAGTAGCGGCCGGGCGCCAGCTCGATCGCGAGACCCGAGGCGCGATGCCGCTCGCCCTTGAACAGGGGCTGGAGCGGCGTCCAGCTGGTGGAGGTGGTGGCGTGGATTCCGGTGTAGACGGGCACTTCGGAAGGCACGCCGCCGGCGTCGGGGAAGACCTCGACCACCGTGCTGGGAGGCGAGCCGGCCCCGAGGAAGGCCAGGTAGTCGAAGGTGACGTCGGTGACCACGAACCCGAGCCCGTCCCCCACGGGCACGACGAAGTCGTCGACGATCTGTGAGTCGACCTCCATCCCGGCGGCCGCGCCGCCGACGATGCTCGCGACGGAGCCCTGGTCGTACTCGAGGAAGTCGACGATGCAGAGCTGGTCGACCAGTACGTCGGCATCTGCGCTGCACAGCGGCAGGGCGAGCCAGAGGGCAGCAAGGGACACGGCCGGAATTCGTAGTCGCACGTCTCGGTCTCCGCATGTTCGCGCTCCCACTCAGCCAGGGAGCAGCGCCCACGTGGAAGTGCAAGCGCAGTGCCAGGGAGGGTCGTGCGGCCCGCGCGTCGGAGCGGAGGTCGGGTAGCGGCGCCACAGAAGCTGGGGCCGGATGTCACGCGGAATCGACCTCCGCCCTGCTTGCCGGCACGCGGTCGTGATCCGTGGTAAGCCATCGCTGCGTGGGTGGGCTTCGGACCGCCGGAGATGCCAACGCGTCGTGATGTGGAGATCGAGGCACTCCTGGCTTCGGGGCTCGACTCGACTTGGCTGAGGCATCGCATCCGAGGTACGTGCGGCGAGAGCGCCGGGGACGCCTGAGCTTCGCCACCAAGCTCTGCCAGGGCGTCGGCGCGATCCCGGACACGGTCAAGAAATCGGTCTTCAACACCTTCACGCTGCTCTACTACCACCAGATCATGGACCTGGACGCGCTGTACGTGTCGCTCGCGTTGGCGGTCGCGATCCTCTTCGACGCGGTCACCGACCCGCTGGTGGCGTCCATCTCCGACACCCTGAAGACAGGACCTCTCGCAGGTAGCGGCGTGCCCCCGCGCGCTGCCGCTCGTCGTTCCCAAGCTCGGCGTCGAGGAACGCGCGAATCGCCAACGCCGTGAGGTGCTGCTGGCGCTGGGGCCGCATGGCGCGCGCC
>JASJBO010000103.1 GCA_030066475.1 Myxococcota bacterium | reverse complement strand
AAGAGCTCGAGGTGGAGGTCCGCGGCCCGCTCGACCGGAAGACCGCCGACGCGTTGCAGCAGCCGCCGGGCGTCCGCCTCGCTCGCCGGGGGCGACGGCCTGTGCGGCGCGTCGCCCTCGCCTCGCTGCGTCTGGCGCGCCACCGCGTCGGCCAGCACCTGCGCGGCCACGCGGAGCTGTCCGGCGCTGCGGGGGCGGCGTCCCGGAGCGTCGTCGAAGCCTCCGAGCAGCGCGTAGCCCCCCAGCGCGGCGTCGAGGGGCATCGTGTCGACGGCCGGCTCCTGCAGCGCGGCGAGGGCGTCGCTGCTGCCCGCCAGCGCCTCGCCGCGCAGCCGCAGCCCCTGCCACAGCTCGCGCGGCCCACAGCCGGAGCCGAGCGCCGAGGGCAGGCCGAGCATCCGCACGAGCTCGGGATCGAGGCCCACCGCGCAGACGCGGCGCCCCCCGCGCCCCGCTGCGATCTCGCTGGTGGCGATACGCCCGTACATGATGAAGAGGGCGCGGACCGCGGCGCGCAGGCCGCGCTCGAGCGTCTCGGCCGGCGCGCGGCGCGCGCGCGCCGCGAGGGCGATCGCCTCTTCGCCGAGCAGGGTCGGCACCAGCGCGTCGGCCCCGAGCTGCAGCAGCACGAACATGCTGTGCGGATCGCTGATCGCCTCCGACGCCACCAGCAGCGACACGCGCCGGCGCAGCCCGCGCTCGGTCAGCGCCTGGTCGACGGCGCCCACGGCCAGCTCGGGCGGCAGCGGCGCCCGGCGCGGGTCCGCGCCCCAGGTGCAGCGCAGCAGCAGCAGCTCGGTCTCGCCCGCCTCGGCGTGCGCGAGGCTCTCGGCGCAGACGCGCTCGAGCGTGGCGCACAGCTCCGCGGCGCCCGCCGCGTCGTCGCCCGCGGCGTCGAGCGCGACGCGTGCGTCGATCTCGACCAGTGCGGAGCCTGCCTGGCCGCGGAGCGCCCTGAGGGTCGGGATGCCGACGCGCTGCGTCGCCTCGCGCACGGCGTCGGCTGCCGGGGCATCCAGGTCCTCGTCCGGGAGCAGCAGGGGCAGGGCCAGGGAGATGCCACCCGCCCGGGGTGCGAGGTCGAGCGACGGGGCGGCGCCGAGCACGACGCGGCCGTCCATGGCCGCCGACTCGTGCTCGGCCGACAGCGTCGGCGCGGTCACCTGGGCGGTCATCGCCTGGAACGCGTCGGCGAGACGGGCGCCGGGGCCGCGCGAGACGGCGAAGCCGCCGCGCCAGCCGGTGCCGCTGCCGAGCTCCGCGCCGGAGAGGAAGAGCGCCTCGAGCTGCCGGCGCACCCGGGCCGAGAAGCCGGCGACGGTGCGCCGCAGCTCGAGCGGCGCCCGGTCGCGCGGGGGACGCGGCGGCGGCCCGGCGCGCGCACTCCGCGCCTGCGCGGACTGCGGGGCGCGCCGGCTGCGCAGGAGCGCCTCGAGCTCCGCGTCGCCGACCAGCCGCGGCCCGTCCGCGTCGCGCCGCACGAGGATCATCTCCCCGGGCCGCAGCTGGTGGATGCGCGCGACCTCGGCCAGCGGCGCCACGGCGCCCGGCTCGGAGGCGAAGAACACGTCGCGCGCCCGCGTCTCGACCAGCGCCAGCGGACGCAGCCCCAGGTTGTCGACGCGCCCGACCAGGCCGCGCCCATCGGTCGCGACCAGTGCCGCCGGGCCCTCGGCGCGCACGGCGCGCGCGGCCCGGGCCAGCCGGGCGCGCCAGGCCGCCGCCGCCTCGTCCGCGTCGGGCCGCGGCCAGCGGCGCGGGAACAGCAGCTGGAGCGCCTCGGAAAGCGCGAGGCCGCGGCCCGCACACAGCTCCGCGGCGAGCGCGTCGAGGTCCGAGGAGTCGCTCAGGGCCGCCGAGGTCGGGATCGCGGCGTCGCGCATGGCGCGGCGGATCGCGCCGATGTTGTTGATCTCGCCGTTGTGGGCGAGCAGTCCGAACGGCTGGGCGGAGCGGTGCCGCGGCAGCGTGTTGGTGCTGTAGCGGACGTGCGCGATGAAGCAGTCGGTCGCGAGCTGCTCCAGCGCCTGGCGCCCGAAGCTCTCGACCCAGTCGTCGAGGCTCCCGATCTGCTTGTAGAGCACCATCCGCGCCGCCGAGAAGCTCACCGGGTGGAAGGAAGGCGGAAGCCCGTCGCTCCCGCCCCGCGCCTCGAGCCCGCGCCGCGCCGCCAGCACGCGCGCGGCCACCCCGGGCTCCGCTCCGGGCGCGGTGTCGCGGGCCACGAAGCGCCAGGTCCGCACGGCCTCCTCGTCGCGGGTGGCTCGCGAGACGGGCAGGGCGTAGAGCAGGGCGAGCCCGTGGCGCTCGAGCTCCTCGCGCGTCGTCGCCGCCGCCCGCGCCGCGTCGACGGCAGCGGGCACCTGGAGCGTGAGGACGAGCGGCTCGGTCCCGGCAGCCAGGACCGCAGCGGGCTCGCGAACGGGCGCGGCGGCGAGCTCGCTCGCGAGCACCTCTCGGGAGATGCGGAACAGCACGCCAAGCCCGTCGCCGCCCCGGTGCGACATCGCGTCCAGCATCCGGACGAAGCGCCCGAGCGGCGCGCGCGCGCGCGTGAGACCGCCCAGGATGCCGCAGGCGTCGTGGGCGGCGGCGCGCGACCCGTGAGACACAGGCGGTTCCTCCCAGACCCGCAGACCCGCAGCGGGAGCGAACGGGGCCGGCCCCGTCACGTCGACACGGGGCGCCGTCGAGCTCTTCCCTCAGCCGCCGCCGCCGAGGTCCTCCAGGTAGCTGCGCTGTAGGATATCGATCTCCGCGTGCTCGTGGGCATCGAGGACGCCACGGAATACCTGGAAGCGCGCGTGGAAGCGCGGCCAGTCGGGTCTGGGAATCGCCGGCTCGGGACCCGCCGCGAGCATCTCGAGGCCCCGGCGCAGCTCGTCGTGCTCCAGGCGGAGCCGATCGATCCGGCCCGCGAAGTGTGGCGCGGCGGCGGCCGCCCGCTCCAGGACCCCGCTCTGCTCCTCGGCGCCCAGGTGGGCCCGGAGCCGCTGGCAGAAGTCCGCGAGCAACGAGCGCACCTCCGGCTCGCCCGACCGGCTGCCCGCCGCGAGCCGACCGAGCCACTCCTCGAGTCGCTCGACGACGGCGCCGAGCTCCCGATGATCGGTCTCGATCGGCTGCCAGTCTCGATCGGCCGGCGACGTCGTTCCGTGCTGTGAAGCGCTGATCACGTGGTTCCTCCCGCAGTCCTCGCACCCGCCCGTGCTGGCGCCACTAGACCCGCAGGTGATCGGCGAGGGTCTCGAGCCAGCGCCGCACCTGGGTGAAGATCAGGAACTCGTCGTGCACGCGGCGCTGGGCGCTACGCCCCCAGCGCGTGCGTCCCGGCAGGTCGTCGAGGGCGACGTCGAGCAGTGCCGCGATGGCTTCGGGGTCTTCGCTGTCGTCGATCAGGCGTCCGTCCATCTCGTCCCGGATCTGCTGGCGGATGCCGCAGGCCCGGCTCCCGAGCACGCCGCACTGCTTCCACATCGCCTCCGTCACGGTCAGCCCGAAGCCCTCGCGCAGGGAGTTCTGCACCACGAGACTCGAGCAGCGCTGGAGCGCGTTCACCATGAGCGCATTCTGCGAACGAGAGGCCATCGGCAGGGACAGCAGCGCGACGTCCTCCTGGATCCAGTGCGGCAGCCGCTGGTACGACGCGATCAGCTCGGCCAGCACCTCCTGCGCCTCGGGATCGTCGGCCACCGCCGAGGGCTCGGGTCCCGCCAGCACCAGCCGTACCTGGGCCAGCCGGCGGCGCTGGCGCTCCGAGACGTCGCGGCCGAAGCTGCCGTGCTTCAGGCGCACGAAGGCCTCGAGCAGGGGCGCGAAGCCCTTCAGCCGATCCCAGCGCGAGATCTGCGTCACGATGGGGCGGAACAGGATCCCGACGTCGCTCTCCTCGGTGATCGGAGCGAAGCGGCCGTCCGATCCGAGCCGCGTCGCCTGCTCGTCGTAGTCGACCGGCACGACCGGGTGTCGCGAGCGGAGGAGTCCCGCGTTCTTCAGGATGCCCGCCAGCTTGTGGGGCCCGAGCTCGCGGTTCTTGAAGCTCAGCGGATCGATGCCCGGCGTGATGAGCCCGGCCTTTCCCGCCAGGAAGCCGGGGATGTACTCGGGCGCCGAGAAGACGGCGTAGTCGCACAGCTCGGCGTAGGGGCGCAGAAAGGCCCAGGCGGCCTGGGTCTCCGGACCGTCCTCGTCGAGTCCGATGTGGCAGCGGAAGAAGAACGGCAGGCGGAGCTCGCGTTTGAGCAGGGCGCCCATCCCCAGCGGCTGGGGATCGTGGACGACCACCACGTCGTCCGGCCCGAGCCGGCGCTTGAATTCGGCGGCGTTCGCAGAGCTCACGGCGGCATAGAGCCGTCGATCGTCGTCGTCCAGGCAGGGGTCGCCCGTGCCGTGGATCAGGTTGTGGAGCCGCTTGGTGAGCTGGAAGAAGCGCGGGTCGTCGCACCCCATGACCACCCACTCCGTGGGCACACCGCACTCGTTGAGCAGACGGACCAGCTTGGGAAGCATCTCCGCGACCCCACCGCCCTGGGCGGTCGAGTTCACCATCCAGATCTTGCGCCCGCGCAGCGCCGGCAGGAGCCGGCCGGCCTCCTCGCGAAGCGCGCGAACGGCTTCGGCGAGGTGCACGACCTCGGCGTAGGCGTCGAGCCCGGCGGGCTCGCGGACGTCCACCGTCTGCATCACGCCATCACCGTTCGCAACCGCCATGCCAACGCGAACGGCTGCTACGGCGATCCGAGGCCGGACGCTGCCAACGCAATGGACATGCGTGCCCACGAGTTCGTCACGCTCTCGGGGCCGACGCGGAGCGATCCGCGCGCCGCTGCGCCGAGAGGCGCCCAGATCGGCGGCTATAGGCACGCCGCGGTCGACGCGCTTCCTGGCATGCCGCTTGCTGAGTGAGGGCTGGATAGGGCTGGATGGGGACTTCGGTCAAGGACTTCGAGCGGGGCGCGTCCCGGCAAGGGAGATCGACATGACAAGCAAGCACGGCTCGATCGGCCTCGCAGCGGCGGGGGCGCTGCTGCTGCCGGGAACGGCGTTCGCCGAAGACGCGGTCAGCCCCGGTCTGTTCGCCGCGAACAACGCCTGGATGATGCTCTGCGCGGGTCTCGTGTTCATCATGCACCTGGGCTTCGCCTCGGTGGAGTCGGGGCTCACGCGCGCCAAGAACACGGTCAACATCCTGTTCAAGAACACCTTCATCATCTGCGCCGGCATCCTCACCTACTGGCTGGTCGGCTTCAATCTGATGTACCCGGGCGACTTCTCGCTCGGCGCCTTCTTCGGGTTCGCCGGCTTCGGGCTGGATCCGGGCGCCGAGGGCAACACGGTGAGCTATGCCGACGGCGGCTACACCTACTGGACCGACTTCCTGTTCCAGGCGATGTTCGCGGCCACCGCCGCGACGATCGTGTCGGGCGCCGTGGCGGAGCGCATCAAGCTCTCCTCGTTCATGATCTTCTCGACGCTGTTCGTCGCGCTCGTCTACACGGTCGCGGGCTCGTGGAAGTGGGGCGGCGGCTGGCTCGACGCGATGGGCTTCTACGACTTCGCCGGCTCCACCCTGGTGCACTCCGTGGGCGGCTGGGCCGCGCTGGTCGGCGCCATCCTGCTGGGCCCGCGGCTGGGCAAGTACGGCGCCCACGGCAAGATGACCCCGATCCCCGGCAGCAGCCTGCCGCTCGCGACGATCGGCGTCTTCCTGCTCTGGCTGGGGTGGTTCGGATTCAACGGCGGCTCGGTGCTGTCGGCCGATCCCGAGCTCACCTCGCTCACGCTCGTCAACACCTGCCTGGCGGCCGCGGCGGGCGGCGTCGCGGCCATGCTCGCCTCGACCATGGTCTCGTCGAAGCCGGAGCTGTCGATGTCGCTCAACGGCATCCTGGCCGGCCTGGTGGGGATCACGGCGGGGGCAGACGTGATGCTCCCGCACACCGCCGTCCTCGTCGGCCTGATCGCCGGCGGGCTCGTCGTGGGCTCGGTGATCCTGCTCGACCGCGTGAAGGTGGACGACCCCGTCGGCGCCATCTCGGTGCACCTGACCTGCGGCATCTGGGGCACGCTCGCCGTCGGCCTGTTCTCCACCAACCCCGAGCACTCGTTCGGCATCCAGCTGGTGGGTGTGCTGGCCTACGGGGCCTTCACGGTCGCCGGCGCGGCACTGCTGTTCGGCGTGCTCAAGGTGACGATGGGGATCCGCGTGTCCGAGGAGGAGGAGATCGAGGGCCTGGACCTCGCCGAGCACGGCATGCACTCCTACGACCTTCAGACCAGCGGTGGGGCACTGGCCAACGTGCCGGGGCTCGCCGGCGGCGCCGCGGTGGCGACCGCGACCGAGCTCGCCACCGAGTCCCGCTGAGAGCCCAACGGAGGACGCGATCGATGAAGAAGATCGAAGCGATCATCAAGCCGTTCAAGATCGACGCCGCCAAGCGGGCGCTCGAGGAGATCGGGATCCCGGGCGTCACCGTGAGCGAGGTGCGGGGCTTCGGCCGCCAGCGCGGGCACACCGAGCTGTACCGCGGCGCGGAGTACACGGTCGACTTCCTGCCCAAGCTCAAGCTCGAGCTGGTCGTGCCGGACGACGCGGTCGAGAAGGTGATGCGAGCCCTGCTCGAGTCCTGCCGCACCGGCCGGGCGGGCGACGGCAAGATCTCGGTGCACTCGGTGGGCGACGTCGTCCGGGTGCGGACCGGCGAGCGGGGCGAAGCCGCCGCCTGAGCTCGCCGCCGGCCGCCTAGAGCGACAGCGGCAGCGTGCGCAGGCCCCGGAACAAGGTGCCGGGCCGCCACTCGACGGCGTCGCTCACCAGCTTGACGGCGGGGAAGCGCTCGAGCAGCGCGCGCAGCGCGATGCGGGCCTCGAGCCGGGCGAGCGCGGCGCCCAGACAGAAGTGCGCGCCGAGGCCGAACGACAGGTGCCGGTTGTCGGGCCGCTGCAGGTCGAGCCGGCCGGGCTCGGCGAAGCGCTCGGGGTCGCGGTTGGCGGACGCCATCACCAGGTCGACGATGCGGCCGGCGGGGATCGTGACGCCGCGCACCTCGACGTCCTCGCGCGCGTGGCGCACGACGCGCATCAGCGGCCCCTCGTAGCGCAGCAGCTCCTCCACCGCGGTGCCCATCGCCTCGGGGTGGCGGCGCAGCCAGGCCAGCTCGTCGGGGTGGCGCAGCAGGGTGAGCAGCCCGTTCGCGAGCAGGTTGGTGGTGGTCTCGTGGCCGGCGACGAGCAGCAGCAGGCAGGTCGCGAGCAGCTCGTCGGGATCGAGCGCGCCGTCGCCCTCGTCGGCGACGGCGACCAGCGCGCTCACCAGGTCGTCGCGTGGCTCGCGGCGGCGCGCCTCGAACAGCGGCTCGAAGAGCCCGGCGAAGCCGGTGCACGCGGCGGCGGCCGGCAGCAGCCCCTGCACGTTGAGCGTGCGGTCGAGCAGCGGCGCGAAGTCGGCTGACCAGCGCTTCAGGCACTCGCGGTCGTCGGTGGGCACACCGAGCAGCTCGCCGATCACGATCACCGGCAGCGGCACCGCGAAGTCCCGGATCCACTCCATCGACGGGCGCCCGTGGAACGGGTCGAGCAGCTCGCCGACCAGCGCCTCGACGCGCCCGGTCAGGCGCTCGACCATGCGCGGCGTGAAGGCGCGGCTCACCAGCTTGCGCAGCCGCGTGTGATCGGGTCCATCCTTGATGATCAGGATGCTCGCGATCACGCGACCCAGGTTCTCGAGGTCGCGATGCCCGCTGTGGCGGACGTTGTGGACGACGTCCTCGGGCAGCCGCACCGGCGTGAGACGCGGGTCGCAGAACGCCGCGGCCACGTCGTCGTAGCGCAGCAGGCTCCAGCGCGGGCTGCCCTCGAACTCGTGGTAGTGCACCGGCTCCGCCGCGCGCAGCCTCGCGTAGTGGGCGTGCAGGTCGGCCAGGAAGTCAGGGGTGTTGATCTCGGGCACGGCCATCTCGGGCCGCGGGCGGCGGGTCGTCATGGCAGGGGCTCTCCGACGGTCGCCTCAGGAGTACCGGAGCGCGCGCCGCGTGTCCTTCGCGGATTCTGATCCTTTGGTGACTTTCGTGACTCGGCGGAGAAACGCCGCAAAGACGGGGAGTTGCGACCCGGCAGGAACCCCGGCAGAGGGCACCGGAGCCGCGCGCGGCCCCGCCGCGACCTGACCTATGCTCGGCTCCCGCGCGGGATCCAGGCAGCGGCTCGGCCGTCGGGAGGGGCAGGTGGCGGGAGACAGGCAGCGCGAGGAGAACCGCGTGGCGTGGGAGGCGTGGCTCCAGCAGCTCGACCGGCGCCGCGCGCGCGCCCGCGAGATGGGCGGGCCCGAGCGCGTCGAGCGGCTGATGCACGCGCGCGGCAAGCTCGACGCGCGCCAGCGCATCGAGCGGCTCTTCGACCCCGGGACCTTCGTCGAGCTGGGCCAGCTCGTCGGCACGATCGACGACCTGCCCGGTGACGGCTACGTGTGCGGCCTGGGGCGCATCCACGGCCGCCCGGCGCTGGGCGGCGCCGAGGACTTCTCGCTGCTGGGCGGCTCGATCGGCACCGGCGGCACCGCCAAGCGCCACCGCATCGCCGAGCTGGCGCTGCAGGAGCGCGTACCGCTGGTCGTGATGCTCGAGGGCGCGGGCCACCGGCTCACCAACACCGACCACGCGCGCGCGCCGCACGACCTGCTGGCGCTCGCCGATCTCTCGGGCCAGGTGCCGACGGTGTGCCTGGTGCTCGGCGCCGCGGCGGGTCACAGCGCGCTGGCCGCGCCGCTCTCGGACTTCGTCGTGATGTCCGAGGCCGGCTGCATGTTCTCGGGCGGGCCGCCGCTGGTGAAGGCGGCCACCGGCGAGGAGGTCACCAAGGAGGCGCTCGGCGGTCCCGAGGTGTGCGCCGAGATCGCGGGCACGGCCCACAACGTGGCCCCCGACGACGCGGCCGCCATCGACCTGGCGCGCGAGTACCTGTCGTACTTCCCGCCGAGCAGCGGGCGGCCGCTGCCGCGACGCGACGGTCCCGACACGGGCCCGCGGCTCGTCGACGAGATGCTCGAGATCGTGCCGCCCAACGACCGCAAGCCCTACGACATGCACGAGGTGCTGGCCTGCATCGCCGACGAGGGGCGCGTATTCGAGGTGCAGCCGCGCTACGGGCGCTCGATCATCACGGCGCTGGCCCACGTGGGCGGCCGCGCCGTGGCGTTCGTCGCCAACGACCCGAAGCAGCTCGCAGGCGCCATCGACTCCGCGGCGGCGATCAAGGCGACCGACTTCCTCGAGGTGGTGGGGCCGTTCCGGCACCCGGTGGTGTTCCTCACCGACAACCCCGGCGTGCTGGCCGGCTCGCGCGCCGAGCGCGAGGGCATCCTGAAGTGGGGCGGCCGCATGTTCGAAGCCGAGCGTCGGCTGCGCGCGCCCAAGATCAACGTGCTGATGCGCAAGGGCTTCGGGTTCGGGCTGGTCAACATGGGCGCCACGCCCTTCGACCACCAGACCTTCACCTACGCGCTGCCGAGCGTGAACCTGGCCGCCATGCCCGCGGCGAGCGGCGGCCGCTCGGCGGGCCTCGACGACGACGCGCAGCGCCAGGTCGAGGAGGCCCAGCGCGCGGGCCCCTACGCGCTGGCGAACCGCCTCGGCGTGGACGAGGTGATCGACCCGCGCGAGCTCCGCAACGCGATCCTGAACGCGCTGGTGCTGGCCGAGGACCGAGAGCGCTAGCGCTGCGCGGTCTCGACGGTCTTGCGCCACTCCAGCGCGGCCACCTGGCCCTGGCGCGCCAGGTCGGAGGCCCGGCCGAGGACGCGCGCGGCCTCCTGCGGCGCGTGGAAGCCCATCGAGTTCTCGGCCGCGATGTAGTCCAGCCGCCACTGCGCCTGGCGCTGCAGCTCGAGCGCCGGCGCGATCTGCGCGTCCGTCGCGCCCGCCTCGCGCGCCGCGTTGATCGCGTCGATCAGGTCCATCAGCGCGGCGCCGGCGTTCTGGAGCAGCTCGAAGTTCCGGGTCTGGATCTGGTCGACGCGCTCCAGCATCTCCTCGGCCGAGAAGTGGTGGCAGGTGAGACAGGCGCGCTCGACGTTGAGCAGCGGGCTGCGCACCCAGTGGTCGGAGACCTTGGTGGCGCCGTCGCGCATGTAGGGCATGTGGCAGTCCGAGCACGACACCCCGCTGCGCGCGTGGATGCCCTGGCTCCAGAGCTCGAACTCCGGATGCTGCGCCTTCAGGATGGGCGCGCCGGTCTCCTTGTGCTTGTAGTCGTAGAAGCGCTCGCCGTCCTCGAACTCGACCTCGTTCCAGAACTTCTCGGTCGCCTCGGCGTCCATCCCGTGGCCCCAGGGGTAGGTGAGCGTGAACTTGTCCGAGCAGTAGTACTCGACGTGGCACTGGCCGCACACGTACGAGCGCATCTCGTTGCGCGTGGCGTCGGTGTTGGGATCGTAGGGCCGGTCGCGCGGGCCGTCGCGCCAGCGCTCGATCGAGGGCAGGTGCGGCACCTCGGCGTCGCCCTCGGCGAGCCGCTGGATGCCCTGGATGAAGCCCGGACGCGTGACGCGGATCGCCATCGACTCGGGATCGTGGCAGTCGACGCACGACACCGGCTGCCCGTGGCCCAGCTCGTGGAGCTTGGCGTTGGCTTCCTGGTAGGACATCGCGTAGGTCCCCTCGAAGCCGGCCATGACGTCGCCATCCCCGAGCTCGCGATACAGAGGCAGCACGCTCGCGTGGCAGTGGATGCAGGAGCCGCTCTGGGGGACCTTGAGCCGCTCGGTCTCCTCCTGGTCCTGGAGCATGTAGGCGTGGCCGCGGCGATCGCGGTAGTCGATCGAGAAGGCGTAGCCGCGGAACATGCGCTCGAGCCAGGGATCGCGCTCGATCTTCTGCTCCGGGAGCGCCTCGCTGCCGCCGTGGCCCCCGAAGCGGGTGCGCGTGGGCAGCGCAGTGAGCTTGTAGGTGTCGTACTGCCGCGGCCAGTTGGTGCCCCACACCTCGGGGTCGGTGGTGTCCTCGTCCACCTCGACCAGGCGCACGAACGGCGTGCGCTCCTCGGCCTTGCGCTCGGAGATGTTGAGCAGCAGCGCGGTCACGCCGGCCGTCGCGAGGGCGACCACCACCAGCAGGATCGCGAACGGAACGAGGCGGGGCTTCGCAGTGTCGTCGCTCACAGTGCGTCTCCTGGCGCCGTCTCCCCGGGGCGCATGGGGGCGCCCAGGCCGGCGCGGGGGCCGTGGCCCACGTCGTCGTGACAGTGCTGGCATTCCGGCATGCTGTTGCCCACCGACTGCTGGTGCACGAACTCTCCGTGGCAGCGGAGGCAGTTGGCCTGGAGGTCGTCGGCGGTCTTCTGGGTGATCTCGATCGGCTCGGCGAAGTTCTGGAGGGTGAAGCCCTTGGAATGGTTCCAGCCGTGCTCGGCCTTGGCCATGTACTTGTGCACGAACTCCGTGGGCAGGTGGCAGTCGACGCAGACAGCCACCGTGTGGTGACTCGATTTCTGCCAGGAGTCGTACTGCGGCCACATGATGTGGCAGTTCACGCAGGCCGCAGGGTCTTCGCTCAGGTAGCCGAAGCCGTCGGCGTACTGGAAGGTGGACAGGCCCACGCCTCCCAGCACGCCCACCGCGATTGCGCTGAGGCCCAGCGCGGTCCTCCATCCGATCGTGCGCTCGCTCAGTCTGATCGGGGGGCTCCCGCCGCGAGGTGCGATCTCGCGAGACGAACTCGTATCGCAGGCGCGTGCGCCGATCAAGCAGCAGACCTCTCGCGAGTGTCGTGCGCGTTAGGCTGCGCGGGCGATGGCCTGGACACGCAACCGACCCGTCGGCGTCACGTGGCGCGACGCGGCCCGCTCGTGTCCTGGATATACCCTCTTCGCCCCGGTCCGCGGCACCCACGCCAACCTGCTGGACGCCGAGGGCCGCATCGTGTGGCGCTGGCACCACCCGGAGGGGATCCAACACGCGAAGCTCGCCGCCAACGGCAACCTGCTGATCCAGACCCAGCCGCCCGAGGACGCCGAGGGCACCGAGCGGATCGGCGCCTCGTCGGGCGCGCTGATCGAGCTCGACTGGAACTCGACGCTGGTCTGGGAGTACGTGAGCCCCTTCACCCTGGGCTCGCGAACGGCGAGGAGTGACGGCATCCTCGGGGGCGGGGTGGGATCGGAGGGAGACGAGATGGCGACGATCCCGCGCCTGGCGGGCGCCGAGCCGGTCGAGCGCATCGTCGAGACGCTGCGCGAGCACGGCGGCGTCATCGTCGAGGACCTGCTCGACGCCGAGCTGCTGGCGCGCTTCAACGCCGAGCTCGATCCGCACCTCGCCGCCGCGCGACCCGACCGCACCTTCCTGAGTCCCGCGATCGACTGGTTCTTCGGCAAGCACACCCGCCACCTGACCGGCGTGGCGGCGAAGTCGCGCGTGTTCGCCAGCGAGGTCCTGTGCCACCCGATCTACCTCGCGCTGGCCGACGCAGTGCTGGGCCCCTCGTGCGCCAGCTACCAGCTCAACGTGGCGCAGGTGCTCGACCGCGGCCCCGGCGCGGAGCCGCAGCTGCTGCACCGCGACGAGGCGGTGTGGGTCCACCTGCCGCGGCCGCACCCCGAGATCCAGCTCGCCTCGGTGATCGCGCTGGTCGACTTCGACGCCGACACCGGGGCCACGCGCGTGGTGCCCGGTAGCCACCGCTGGCCGCTCGACCGCCAGCCGACCGACGACGAGATCGCCGCGGCCGAGATGCGGGCCGGCTCCGCCGTGGTCTACCTCGGCTCGACGATCCACGGCGGCGGCCCCAACACGAGCGCCGACACCTGGCGGCGCGGCATGCACATGAGCTTCACGGTGGGCTGGCTGCGCACCGAGGAGAACCACTCGCTCAGCACGCCGCCCGAGGTCGCGCGCACCCTGCCGCGCCGCGCGCAGGAGCTGCTCGGCTACGCGGTGCACGATGCGCTGGCCGCGGGCGGCGGCTACCTGGGCGCCGTCGACCTGCGCGATCCGGTGGAGCTGCTGGCCTCGAAGGAGCTGTGACACCTGGGAGCGCCGCGGTGGTAGGATTGGGGGGGCCGGCGCTGGAGGCCCCGCGATGCCCGTACCCGGACTGCTCCGCCTCGCCCTCCTGGTCCCCTTCGGCCTGCTCGCCGCGACCGCCGGCGCGCAGAGCCCCGCCTTCCTGGTGGAGGACCTCGAGACCACCACCCCGACCGTGAACTCGAACCCCAGCTTCGCCGGCGCGGAGCAAGGGCTGATCTACTTCACCGCGACCACGCCGGAGCTGGGCAACGCGCTCTACGAGTCGGACGGCACGGAGGCGGGCACCCGGGTCCTGTCGCCGCAGACCTGGTCGCCGGTCGAGGTCGGCGGGCTGAGGCTCTTCCGCAGCGGCGGCACGCTGTGGACGACCGACGGCACGGAGGCCGGCACGCAGCCGATCGCCGGGCTCCCGAGCTGGACCTACCTGGGGCCGCTCGTGGCCGCGGGCGGCCTGGCCTTCTTCGTGGCCGACGACGGCACGAACGGCCGGGAGCTGTGGGTGACGGACGCCACGCAGCCGGGAACGGCGATGCTGGAGCTGCGACCGGGCCCGGAGGGCGCCGCCATCGAGCAGATGACGGAGGCCGGCGGACTGCTCTTCTTCGTGGCCGACGACGGCGCGACCGGCGTCGAGGTGTGGCGCAGCGACGGAACGGCCTCCGGCACCCTGCTGCTGGCCGACAGCTGGCCGGGCCCCGGCCAGCTCTCCGATCCCGAGCAGCTCACCGAGGCGGGCGGCCTGCTCTTCTTCGTCAACCGGGCGACCGGAGTCGGCCGCGAGCTGTGGCGCAGCGACGGAACGGTGGCCGGCACCACCGTCGTGGAGGACATCCACCCCTTCGGGAGCTCGAGCCCGACCGTGCTGGGCGCGGTGGGCGGACTGCTCTTCTTCACGGCCTTCGAGAACACGACCGGTCGGGAGCTGTGGACCAGCGACGGCACCGCGGCCGGGACGCAGCAGGTCGCGGACCTCATGCCGGGAGCCCTCCCGTTCGACGCGGGGCCCGCCGTCGAGCTGAACGGCGTGGCGCTGTTCCCGGCGGACGATGGCACCCATGGGAGGGAGCTCTGGCGCAGCGACGGCACCGCGGCCGGCACCTGGCTGGTGACCGACCTGAGCCCGGGCGCCGCCAGCTCGTCGGTGGGCGAGCTGACCTCGATCGGCGCGCTCGCGCTGTTCGTCGAGTCGGGCGGTGCCTCCCCCACCCTCTATCGCACCGACGGGACGGCCGCGGGCACGCAGCCGGTGACGGCGCTCTCCTTCATCGCGGGCCTCGTGGACGCGGGCGGCGAGCTGTTCTTCCGCGCGGACGGGGGCGACGGCGCCGAGCCCTGGCTCAGCGACGGCACGACCGCGGGCACGCGCCAGCTCGCGAACCTCGCCGTCGGCCCGTCGCTCGGCTCGGGCCCGGACGGGCTCACGCCGGGCGGCGACCGGCTCTTCTTCACGGTGGCCAGCGCGCCGGACGGCGAGGATATCTGGGTGAGCGACGGGACGCCCGGGGGAACCTACGGCATCGACTTCGCCCCGGGCTTCGGGGTCGTCCCGAGCGGTCAGGCGTTCGCGAACGGGCTGCTCTACTTCGACAACAACGGAGTCGCGCGCAGCGATGGCAGCTCCGGCGGAACCTTTCTGCTGCGCGGCAACATCGGCACGACCTCCGGCTTCGAAGGCCTGGACGATGGGGACGTGCTGTTCCGAGCCGGGCTCTCCGAAGAGACGTCGGTGCTCTACAAGACGCAGGGCCAGGTGATCGGCACGCAGCGACTCTCGCCGGTGGCGCCCTCGCCCTCGGTCCCGCGCGCGATCGGTCCGATCCTGTCGCTCGGCCCCTTCGCGCTGTTCGCGGCCGAGGACGCGACCGCCGGCAACCGCGAGCTGTGGCGCAGCGAGGGGACGGTGGCCAGCACGGTGCCGGTCGTGGAGATCGCCCCCGGGCCGGCCGGCGGGATGCTCGACGGCGAGCTGGTCCGGCTGGGAGACCTGGCGCTGTTCGGCGCCGACGACGGGACCCAAGGGCCCGCGCTCTGGCGCAGCGACGGCACCGCGCCGGGCACCTGGATGGTGCACGCGTTCGACGCGCTCGGCGAGCTCGTCCCGTTCGCGGGGCAGGTCTTCTTTCGCGCCGACGACGGCGCCAGCGGTCCCGAGCTCTGGCGCAGCGACGGCACGGCGGCCGGGACCGCCCGCGTTCGCGACATCCGCCCCGGCGCCGAGGGGTCGGCGCCGACCGACCTGATCGCCGGCGCGGGGCTGCTCTACTTCACCGCCGACGACGGCGTGCACGGCCGCGAGCTCTGGCGCAGCGACGGCAGCGAGGACGGGACGCGCCTGGTGGCCGACCTCGAGCCCGGCGGCGCCGACGCCCCGGTCGACTTCTCCGACGCGGACACGGCCGGGGGAGCCCTCGTGTTCGCCCACTGCTCTCCGGCGGCGGGCTGCGAGGTCTGGGCCAGCGACGGCACGCCGGCGGGGACGGGACTGCTCGCCGACGTCGAGCCCGGCGCCACCGACTCGTCGCCCGCCGGGTTCACGCGCGTGGACGACCTGGTCTACTTCGCCGCCGACGGCCTGCCCGTCGGCCGCGAGCTGTTCGCCGTGGCGCTCTCCGCGCTCGAGGTCTGCGACAACGGCCTCGACGACGACGGCGACGGCGCCACCGACTTCCCAGGCGATCGCGGCTGCTCGGGCCCGAGCGACGTCTCCGAGACCGACGACCTCACGCCCTGCGACGACGGCTTCGACAACGACGGCGACGGCGCCACCGACTTCCCGGCCGACCTGGGCTGCGAGGAGCCGTGGCTCTCGTTCGAGGACCCGAAGTGCAGCGACGGCCTCGACAACGACGGCGACGGCGGCATCGACTTCGACGGCGGCGCCTTCGCGAACGGCGGGGTCCCGCTGGGCGACGCCGACCCGCAGTGCGCGTCGCCGTTCCTCCGGAACGAGGGCTCGGGCGGCTGCGGCCTCGGCGCGGAGCTGGCGCTGCTGCTCGCCGCGCTGGGGCGTCGGCGCCGGCGCTGAGCGCAACCCGTCGCTCAGCTCGAGAGCCCGGGCGCCTCAGCGACGGCGCGCCGACCCGATCGACTGCCCCGGCTCGAGGATGATGATCTCGACGCGCCGGTTGGCCCGCCGGCCGGCGTCGGTCGTGTTCGCCGCGACGGGGAAGGCCTTGCCGAACCCTTCGGCCTGCAGGCGCGAGGGCTCGATCCCGTTCGCCAGCAGGGCCTCTCGCACCGACTCGGCCCGCGCCAGCGACAGCTTCTGATTGACCGCGTCGGAGCCGACGTCGTCGGTGTGGCCCTCGATCAGCACCGCGCGCCGGGGGTTCGCGATCAGGAAGCCCGCGATGCGCGCGATCTGCTGCTCGGCAGCCGGCTTGAGCGCCGCCTTGCCGAACTCGAAGAGCACGCCGCCCAGGGTGAGCACCAGCCCGCGCTCGGTCTGCTCGGCCTCGAGCTGGTCGAGCTTCTGCTCGGCTTCCCGGGCTGCGCGCTTGGCGGCCACGGCGCGCTCGGTCGCGACGGCGGCGCGCTCCGTCGCGACGGCGGCGCGCTCCGCCGCGCGGTCGGCCTCGCGCGTGCGCGCCTCGAGCCGCATCTCGCCGGCCTGCTGCTCGAGCTCCTGGACGCGCGCGCGCATCTGGCGCGTCTCGGCGTCGAGCTGCGCGATCCGCACGCGCGTGGCGGCAAGCCGCGCGTAGTGGTTCACGATGCCGGGCGACTCCTTCTCCTCGAGCGCCCGTCCGGCGTGGTCGAGCTCCTTGCGCGCCTCGTACATCTGCACCGACTGGTCGGGGTCGATCGCCTGGTTGGCCTCGGCCTGTCGGTAGCGCTCGCGCGCGTCGACGAGCTCGGGCGTCGGCTGGGGCGGCCCGGCGCAGGCCGCGAGCAGCAGTGTGCCGGCGAGGGCGACGGGGCCGCAGAGTCGGAGGGAAGGCTTCATCGCCGTCCGCTCCGCTCGATCTCCGCCTGGAGATCGTGGTTGCGGCGCTCCGCGGCGGTCAGCTCGGCCGTCGCGCGTCCGTGCCGCGCCATCGCGTCGGCGAGCTGCGCCTCGACGGTGGCCTCGTTGGCCAGGCGCCGCGCCCGGTCGTGCCGCTTCTTGTCGCGCTCGACGCGGGCGCGCGCGAGCTTGTCCTTGGCCTGCCGCATCACCACCGGCGCGTACTCGGCCCCGCCGTCCTCCTCGGCCTTCGCGATGGCGTAGTCGGCGGCCGCGATCGACTGGCCGGCGGGAAGCTGACCGCTGGCACACGCGGCGCCCAGCAGCAGCACGACGAGCAGCAGCGCGAGCGCGCGCGGTGCCGGGAGTCCTCTCATGACTTCGCTCCCTCCGCGGTCGGGAGCCGGAGGCTAGCCTACCGTGCCGGCGGGGGAACCGGGCCAACGCGCGGTGCTACGGTCCCCGGCAGCCGCAGGGGGGAGGCCGTTGAGCGACGAGAGCGACCGCGCGCGCACCGCGCGCGCCCACTGGCGCGACAACCGGCGCGTCATGCTGGTGCTGCTGAGCGCGTGGTTCGTGGTGTCCTACGGGCTCGGCATCGTGTTCGTCGAGCCGCTCAACCAGCTCCGCCTCGGCGGCTTCCCGCTGGGCTTCTGGTTCGCCCAGCAGGGCTCGATCTACGTGTTCGTCGTGCTGATCCTGGTCTACGCGCTGTGGATGGACCGGATCGACCGCCGCCACGGCGTGGCCGAGCGAGACGCCGATTGAGCATCCAGGCCTGGACCTGGGTGATCGTCGGGCTGAGCTTCGGGCTCTACATCGGCATCGCGGTGTGGAGCCGGGTCAGCTCCACCGCCGGCTTCTACGTAGCCGGGCGCGGCGTGCCGCCGCTCGCCAACGGCATGGCCACCGGCGCCGACTGGATGAGCGCCGCCTCGTTCATCTCGATGGCCGGTTTGATCTCGTTCATGGGCTACACGGGCGCCATCTACCTGATGGGCTGGACCGGCGGCTACGTGCTGCTGGCGCTGCTGCTGGCGCCCTACCTGCGCAAGTACGGCCGCTACACCGTGCCCGAGTTCGTGGGCGACCGCTACGAGTCGCAGACCGCGCGCGTGGTGGCGGTCTTCTGCGCGATCTTCGTCTCGTTCACCTACGTCGCGGGCCAGATGCGCGGCGTGGGCGTGGTGTTCTCGCGCTTCCTCGAGGTCGACGTCACCACCGGCGTGCTGGTCGGCGTGGGCATCGTGTTCTGCTACGCGGTCCTGGGCGGCATGCGCGGCGTCACCTACACGCAGGTCGCGCAGTACTGCGTGCTGATCGTCGCGTTCCTGGTGCCGGCCGCGGCCATCTCCTGGATGCTCACCGGCTCGCCGGTGCCGCAGATCGGCTTCGGCTCGAAGCTCGTCGAGGGCCCGCAGGCGGGCATGGCGCTGCTCGAGGCGCTCGACGCCATCCACCGCGACCTGGGCCTGCCCGAGTACACGGGCGCCTGGGTGCCCGGCAAGAAGAGTATGTTGGACGTGCTCGCCATCACGATGGCGCTGATGGTCGGCACCGCCGGCCTGCCCCACGTCCTGATCCGCTTCTACACCGTGCCGAGCGCGCGCGCGGCGCGCTGGAGCGCGATGTGGGCGCTGCTCTTCATCGCGCTGCTCTACACCACGGCGCCGGCGGTCGCGGCCTTCGCGCGCGTCAACATGATCCAGACCCTGCACGACCGGCCCGTCGCCGAGGCGCCCGACTGGTTCCGCAACTGGGAGGAGACCGGGCTGATCCGCTTCGCCGACCGCAACGGCGACGGGCGCATCCAGTACGGCGGCGACCCCGCCACCAACGAGCTCGACGTCGACCGCGACATCATGGTGCTCGCCAACCCCGAGATCGCGAAGCTGCCGGCCTGGGTGGTGGCGCTGGTCGCGGCGGGCGGCCTCGCGGCGGCGCTGTCGACGGCCGCCGGCCTGCTGCTGGTGATCTCCGCCTCGGTGTCGCACGACCTGCTCAAGTCGGTGCTGTGGAAGGACATGCGGCAGGCCGACGAGCTGCGCATGGCGCGCATCGCGGCGGCGGCCGCGGTGGTGGTGGCGGGGCTGCTCGGCATCTACCCGCCGGGCTTCGTGGCGCAGGTGGTGGCGTTCGCCTTCGGGCTGGCGGCCGCGAGCTTCTTCCCGGTGCTGCTGCTCGGCATCTTCGACGAGCGCACCAACAAGCAGGGCGCGATCGCCGGCATGCTGCTCGGCATCGGCGTCACCGCCGCCTACATCATCTGGTTCCGCTTCGTCGACCGCGCGGCGGGCCCCGACCGCTGGCTGTTCGGCATCAGCCCCGAGGGCATCGGGACGGTGGGCATGCTGCTGAACCTCGCCGTCACCTGGACGGTGAGCCGCCTGACCGAGCCGCCGTCCGACGCGGTGCGCCAGTTCGTGCAGGAGATCCGGCTGCCGGACACGGGCCGCGAGCCGGGCGACCCCTGAGCGGCTGGTCCCGCCGCGGGGCTTGACCCTATACCTTGCTATAGGGTCTATCCTACCGGCCATGGACTCCCCGAGCCTCAAGGTCGGCCAGGCCGCACGGGCGGCCGGCATCAGCGTCCAGACCCTGCACTACTACGAGCGCCGCGGACTGATCGCGGCGCCGCCGCGGACGGCGGCCGGCTACCGCGTCTACGAGCCGTCCACGGTGGCGACGCTGCGGGCGATCAAGCAGGCCCAGACGCTCGGCTTCTCGCTGCGCGAGATCCAGCAGCTCATGGCGCTGCGCGAGCGGGATCACGCGCCCGCGGAGCTGCTCGAGCTGACCCAGCGCAAGCTCGAGCAGATCGACGAGAAGATCGCGCTGCTGCGCCGCATGCGCGACGCGCTGCGCGCGACGGCGGAGGCCTGCCGCTGCGGCGGCGACGTCGCGAAGTGCGACGTGCTCGCCGGCTTCGGCACGACCCATTGAGCGGAGAATGGCCGTGAGCGAGACACAGGCGATCGCGTGCACCCTCGACGAGCGCGAGCTGCCGGCGCGGCGGCGCGCGATCCAGGACCAGCTGGTGGCCCGGGCCGCCGAGGTGCGCGAGCTGCCCGACGGCTACCGGCTGCGCTTCGCGGACGGCGCCGCGATGCGCGCCGCGGTCGAAGAGTTCGTCGCGCTCGAGCGAGAGTGCTGCAGCTTCCTGCGCTTCGAGATCGACGACGACGGTCCGGACGGAGCGCTCACGTTGACCCTCACCGGACCGGAGGGCACCGTGGACGTGATCGGCGCGGCGATGGCGGCGCCGACCCCGAGGCACCGCCTCGATCCGCGCTGGCTGCGCTCGGGTCTCGCGGTCGGCGCCGTCGCGCTGGTCTGCTGCTTCGGACCGACGCTGCTGCTCGCGCTCGGCGTCACCGGCGCCGCCGCGCTCGCCGGAGGCGCGCTGGCCGAGGTCGCCGCGATCGGCGCGGTCTCGACGCCGCTGCTGGTCTGGATCTGGCGCCGGCGTCCCGCGGACGACGGCTGCGGCTGCTGAGCCGCACGACGATCAGCGGTACTTCTCGAGCTCCAGCCGCGCCACCATGCCGCGGTGCACCTCGTCGGGGCCGTCGGCGAGCCTCAGGGCCCGCGCCATCCCCATCAGGTAGCTCAGCTCCTCGTCGGCCACGCCCTCGCCGCCGTGGATCTGGATCGCCGCATCCACCACCTGCTGGAGCACGTTGGGCGCCACCACCTTGATCGCCGAGATGTCGGTGAGCGCGCGGAAGGTCCCGACCGTGTCGAGCGCCCAGGCGGCCTTGAGCGTCAGCAGCCGCGCCTGGTCGATCGCCATCCGGCAGTTCGCGATCACGTCGCGGTTGCCACCCAGGTTGGCGAGCGTCTTGCCGAACGCCACGCGGTGCAGCGCGCGCTGACACAGCCGCTCGAGCGCGCGCTCGGCTGCACCGATGGCGCGCATGCAGTGGTGGATGCGGCCGGGCCCCAGTCGCCCCTGCGCGATCTCGAAGCCGCGCCCGGGGCCGGCGATCACGCTCGAGGCCGGCAGGCGCACGTCCTCGAAGGCGATCTCGGCGTGGCCGTGCGGCTCGCCCAGATGCCCGAACACCGGGATCATGCGCAGCACGTTCACGCCCGGGGTGTCGATCGGGACGAGCACCATCGAGTGGCGCTGGTGCCGCGCCGCGTCCGGATCGGTCACGCCCATGAAGATCAGGAAGCGGCAGCGCGGGTCGCCGGCGCCGCTGGTCCACCACTTGACCCCGTTCAGCACCACCTCGTCGCCCACGATCTCGCAGGTGGCCTTCATGTTGGTGGCGTCGCTCGAGGCCACCGCGGGCTCGGTCATCGAGAAGCCCGAGCGGATCGTCCCGTCGAGCAGCGGCTCGAGCCACTGCCGCTTCTGCTCGGCCGAGCCGTACTGCACCAGCACCTCGGCGTTGCCGGTGTCCGGCGCGGCGCAGTTGAACACCTCGGGCGCCAGGAAGCTGCGGCCCGTGATCTCCGCGATCGGCGCGTAGTCGCGGTTGTCGAGGCCGGCGCCGTACTCGGTGTCGGGCAGGAACAGGTTCCAGAGCCCGAGCCCCTTCGCCTCGGCCTTCAGCTCCTCGAGGACCGGCGGGATCCGCCACTTGCGCCACTCGTCGCTGTGGGTGAGCTGGTCGCGGTAGGTGGCCTCGTTGGGCACCACCCGCTCGCGCACGAAGCGCTCCACCTGCTCCATCACGAGGCGGGCGCGCTCGGAATGCTCGAAGTCCACGGTGACCTCCTGGCTGCCTCCGGCCTGCGCGAGAGACGCTACCACGCGGCTCCCGGGGCGACCGTCGGGCGCGCGACCCCTCGGGCGGTGTACCCTGCCGGGTGCCTGCGGTCCGCCCCCCTGGACCCGGAGGAGCGCGATGAGCCTCCACGAGCGCCTGACCGAGGAGATCCGCAACGGGCCCTCCGGACCCAAGGTCGGCGCCTTCTTCGACCTCGACCAGACGCTGCTGGCGGGCTTCTCGGCCACGGCGTTCATCCGCGAGCGCTTCGTGTCGGGCCGCATGGCGCCGCGCGAGATCGCCGGGACGCTGCTCGGCACGCTCTCGTTCGCGCTGGGGCGGACGGGCTTCTCGGGCTTCGTGTCGGCGACCACGGCCGCCTATCGCGGCCTGGCGGAGCGGGTCCTCGAGGAGCTGGGGCAGGAGGTCTTCGACAAGCACCTCGCCACCGAGATCTACCCCGAGTCGCGTGCGCTCGTACGGGCGCACCTCGACGCCGGCCACACCGTGGCGGTCGTCTCCTCCGCCACGCGCTACCAGGCCGAGCCCGCCGCGCGCGACCTCGGCATCCGCCACGTGATGTGCACGCGCCTCCGGGTCGAGGACGGCATCATGACCGGCGGCGTGGTGCGCCCCACCTGCTACGGCGAGGGCAAGGCCGACGCCGCGCGCGAGCTGGCCGCCGAGCACGACCTCGACCTCGAGCAGAGCTGGTTCTACACCGACAGCGACGAGGACCTGCCGCTGCTCGAGATCGTCGGGCGGCCGCGCCCGCTCAACCCGAACCGCCGGCTCGCGCAGATCGCCAAGGAGCGCGCCTGGCCGGTGCGGCGCTTCCACAGCCGCGGCTCGCCCAGCCTGGACGACATGGTCCGCACCGGCCTGGTGTACGCGAGCCTGGTGCCGTCGGTCTGGGCCGGTGTGGCGGCGGGCCTGCTCAACCGCTCGCGCCGCGAGGCCACCAACGTCACGAGCTCGGTGTGGAGCGAGCTCGCGACCTCGCTCGCGGGCATCGACCTGCGCGTGCAGGGCGAGGAGCACCTGTGGTCGCGGCGGCCGGCGGTGTTCGTGTTCAACCACCAGAGCGGTCTCGACATGGTCCTGATGCTGAAGCTGCTGCGCCGCGACTTCACCGGGGTGGGCAAGGCCGAGCTGCGCACCAACCCGGTGTTCGGCCCGCTGTTCGCGGCCGCGGGCGTCGTGTTCGTCGACCGCGCGAACACCGCGAAGGCGATCGACGCGCTCGAGCCCGCGGTCGAGGCGCTGCGCCACGGCCGCTCGCTCGCGATCGCGCCGGAGGGCACCCGCTCGACCACGCCGCGCCTGGGCCGCTTCAAGAAGGGCGCCTTCCACATGGCGATGCAGGCGGGTGTGCCGGTGGTGCCGATCGTGTTCCGCAACGTGCTCGACGCGCTGCCCAAGCACGCCATGGTGGTGCGGCCCGCCACCATCGAGGCGGTGGTGCTGCCGCCGATCGAAACGCGCGACTGGACGCGCGAGGGCCTCGACGACGAGATCGACGCCGTGCGCCGGCGCTTCCTCGAGGTGCTCGGCCAGGAGGAGGAGGCATGACGTTGCGCGTGGGCGTGCTCGGCGCGGGCTCGTTCGGAACCACCATCGCACACATCACCAGCCGCAACGCGCCCACCGTGCTGTGGTGCCGCCGGCCCGAGACGGCCGACGAGGTGAACCGCCAGCACACCAACGAGCGCTACCTCGCCGACTACCCGGTCGCCGAGGCGGTGCGCGCCACCGCCTCGCTCGAGGAGGCCGTGCACGACGCCGACGTCGTCGTGATGGGCGTGCCGTCCAAGGGCATGCGCGACGTGCTCGCCGAGGTCGACAGCTTCATCCGGCCCTGGGTGCCGGTCGTGAGCCTGGCCAAGGGCCTCGAGCCCGGCTCGCTGATGCGCATGACCGAGATCATTCGCGAGGTGCTGCCCGACCGGCCGGCCGGCGTGCTCACCGGCCCGAACCTCGCCAAGGAGATCATGGCGGGCTACGCGGCCGCGAGCGTGGTCGCGTTCGAGCGCCTCGAGATCGCGCGCCAGGTGCAGACGGTGTTCAACTCGGGCCGCTTCCGCGTCTACACCAACCACGACGTCACCGGCTGCGAGCTCGGCGGCGCGCTCAAGAACGTGGTCGCGATCGCCACGGGCATGGGCGACGGGCTCGGCGTCGGCGACAACACGCGCGCGGCCGTCATCACGCGCGGGCTGGCGGAGCTGACGCGCCTCGGCGTCGGCATGGGCGGCGAGCCGGCGACCTTCGCCGGCCTCACCGGCATGGGCGACCTGATCGCGACCTGCGCCAGCCGCCAGAGCCGCAACCGCCACGTGGGCGAGGAGCTGGGCAAGGGCCGCACCATCGACGAGATCACCGCCGAGATGAACCAGGTCGCCGAGGGCGTGAAGACCGCGCGCGTCGTGATGGAGCTGGGCGACAAGCACGGCGTCGACCTGCCGATCTCGCGCGAGGTGTACGGCGTGCTGTACGAGGGCCGCACGGCCTACGACGCCTACCGCGGCCTCACCCGCCACGTGCCCGGCGCCGAGGGCGACCCCGACTGAGCGCGTCCGCCCCGTGAAGGCCGTGCGGACCATGTGCCCGATGAGCTGCCATCCCACCCTGTGCGGGATGCGGGTCACGGTGGACGGCGAGCGGCTGGTGCGCGTCGAGGGCGACCCGGACCACCCCGACAGCAAGGGCTTCCTGTGCCTGCGCGGGCGCGCCGCGCAGGAGATCATCGGGAGCCCGGAGCGCCTCCTGCACCCGCTGGCGCGGCCCGAGCGCGGCTCTTCGCAGTGGGAGCGCATCTCGTGGAGCGAGGCGCTGGCGCGCATCAGCGCGAAGCTGCGCGCCATCGAGCCACACGAGCTCGCCCTCTGGCAGGGCCACGGCGATGCCGCCACCAACTACGGCACGCGCATCGGCGGCATGCTGGCGCGCCGCTTCGCGCACCTGTACGGCTGCCAGTGGTGGCACCCCGCGATGATCTGCTGGGGCCTGGGCGGCTTCGGCCTGGGGCTCACGGGCGTGCTCGAGGTGCACACCAAGGAGGACGTCGCGGCCCACGCGGACCTGGTGATCCTGTGGGGCGCGAACCTGGCGAGCCAGCCCGACACCGCGCCGCACCTCGTGGCCGCGCGCCGGCGCGGTGCGCGCGTCGTAGTGATCGACGTGCGCGACACCGAGGCCACGGCGCAGGCCGACCAGATGCTGCGCATCCGCCCGGGCACCGACGCGGCGCTGGCCCTGGCGATGCTGCACGTGATCGTGGCGCGCGACCTGGTGGACACGGAGTACGTCGCCGCGCACACCGTCGGCTTCGACGCGCTGAAGCCGCACCTGGCGGCGCACGATCCCGAGTGGGCCGCCGCGCACACCGGCATCTCGGCCGATGCGATCGAGGGGCTGGCGCTCGACTACGCCCGCACCCGCCGCGCCACGATCCTGGTCGGCGGCAGCTCGATGAACAAGAGCGCCAACGGCTGGCAGGCGCCGCGGGCGATCGCGTGCCTGCCGGCGCTGACCGGCAAGCTCGGCGTGCCGGGCGGCGGCCTCGGCCCGCGCCACGGCGGCTGGGCGCACGGCCAGGGGCTCAACGCCGTGCTGCCCGAGCGGCCGCCCGCGTGCCAGCGGCCCGTCCCGACGCAGATGTCGGCCATGCTCGACGCGTTCGAGGCGGGCCGTATCAAGGCGCTGCTGCTCACGGGGACCGACATGGTCTCGTCGTTCGCCGACGCGGGCCGCCTGGCGCGCGGGCTCGAGCGGGTCGAGCTGATCGTCTGCCACGACCTCTTCCCGAACGAGACGATCCGCCAGCACGCCGACCTCGTGCTGCCGGCAACCGCCTGGCTCGAGCAGCTCGGCGCCAAGATGACCTACACCCATCTCTACCTGATGGAGCAGGCGCTGCCGGCGCCGGGCGAGACGCTGACCCTGAGCGCCATCCTGCGCGCGCTGGCCGGCGAGCTGGGCGTCGGCGACTTCTTCCCCTGGGAGAGCGACGCGGGCCTGATCGACGCGATCATCGGGCACCCCTCGACCGGCCACGCCACGGTGGCGGCGCTGCGCGCCGAAGCGGGCCGGCGCGCGCTGCGCGTCTCGCCGCAGGGCCACCCCAACCACCGCTTCCCGACCCCGTCGGGCAAGGTCGAGCTCTACTCGCAGCGCGCGGCCGACCTGGGCCTGCCCGCGCTGCCCGTCTACGAGCCCGTCGCCGACGATCCGGAGCATCCCCTGCGCTTCCGCCAGGGACGCACGCTGGCCCACTTCCACGGCTTCTACGACCACGGCCAGGCGCTGCCCACGCTGCGCCAGCGCGGCGGCCGGCCGGAGCTGTGGATCGCACCCGACGACGCGGCGCCGCGCGGCATCGAGGACGGTGCACCGATCCGCATCTACAACGCGCGCGGCTCGTTCACCGCGCACGCCTGCGTGACCGGGCGCATCGAGCGCGGCACGGTATGGATGCGCGACGGCTGGGTCGGGATCAATCGCCTCACGGCCGGCAGCGCGGCGCTGCCGGACTCCGCCAGCGACCTGTTCCCCTTCAGCGTGGGGCAGGCGGCGTTCGACGCGGCGGTCGAGGTGGAGCCGGCCTGAGGCCCGGCTCCCGCGCGATCCGCCGCGCGCGGATTTCGGGCTCGGCGCCGGACGACCCGTGGTACACTTTCGCGTGGCTCTGGTGGGGAGCCCACCCGGGGGGCCATCCGTGGCGGATGTCCGAGGTCCCCGAGCGACTCCGCGGAGCGCGGCGAGGCGTCGCGTCGGATGCTGGGCCCCGGCGCTGGCCTTGGTCGGGCTGTTGCTCCCCGCCGTTGCTGCCGCGGATTTCTGCTGGGTCTACACCGGCTTCCCGGCTACCAATCCCCAGCCCTGGGTCACCGGCTGCGGCCCCGGCACCGACGACGGCGTCTTCGCGGCCGGCTCCACGGCCGGCCAGCTGATCGGCCACGAGCACCGCAACTGGCACTGCGGCAACTGCATCCCGGGCGCCTTCACCTGCGCGACGCCCAACACGTTGGCGAACCGGCGCACCTACGGCCGCGCCTTCCTGGCGTTCCACCGCCAGTTCATCCTCGACTTCGACAACTACCGCACCGGCACGCTCGGCATCGACCGGCTCGAGATCTGGGATCCGTTCGAGGACGCCATGGTCCCGGGCGACGACGAGAACTTCGTCACCGCCTTCACCCACTGCAGCGACGCCGACGTGCCCAGCCCGGGCGACAACATCCGCGCCGCCGGCGACTGCGGAGGCGGCACCTGCAGCAGCCTCGACGCCGACGGCGTGGGCACCTGCAGCGGCGGGACCCGCAACGGCGAGGCCTGCACGGTGTGTCGCGGCTGCGACGACCTGCCATCGCAGTTCATCGGCGGCAACCTGGCCAGCTTCGCGACCCTAGGCGACGTCGGCTACGCGCTCGAGGCGAACTGGCACGGCTCGTACCACAACGGCGTGCTGGCGCTCGGGTGCGACGACATCGGCGGCTTCCTCCACACCTCGCGCGACCCCGCCTTCTGGATGGCGCACAAGAAGCTCGACGAGGTCGCCCGCAACTGGCAGTCGCTGCAGGCGACCGACGTGGTGATCGTGCTCGACCGCTCGGGGAGCATGGACGACAACTGCCCGGGCGGCACGGCCGACCCGGGCGAGTCGCCGTGCGCGCTCAACGACGCGCGCGAGGCGGCCCGGACCTTCGCCAACCTGGTGCTGGACGGCGCCGGGCACCGCATTGGCCTGGTGTCCTTCGCGAGCACTGCCACCGACGAGATCGGCGCCACCGGTCTGGTCTCGGCCGACGGCATCGACACCAACGCGACCTTCCAGGGCGCGCTCAACGGCATCTCGGCGGGCGGCGCCACCTCGATCGGCGCCGGGGTGCGCGAGGCGCTCGCCGTGCTGGGCGCGCAGGCCGCGCCCAACCCGCACCAGGCGATCCTGGTGCTGACCGACGGCAAGGAGAACACCACGCCCTGCCTGGGCGGCAACAGCCCGACTCCGCCGTGCCCCGACCCGACCGACCTGACCTCGGCCGAGGTGGGTCAGACCCAGATCGTCGCGGTCGGGTTCGGCGCCGGCGCCGAGGAGCCGAACCTGCGCGACGTCGCCGAGCGCCACGGCGGGATCTTCGTGGCGGAGGCGGACGTGAGCGACCCGCTGAGCCTCCAGAAGTTCTTCGTGACCGCCTTCGGCCACATCTTCGACGGGCCCATCGCCGTCGATCCGCGCGGCTTCCTGCAGCCCGGACAGGCCGCGAGCGAGCCGTTCGAGATCCCGATCTGCGCCGACGCCGAGCGGCTCAGCGTCGCGCTCGGCCACGCCCAGAGCCGGCTCGGCCGAGAGTGCGCGCTCGAGCTCGAGCTGTTCACCCCCAGCGGAAACCGGGTGGACCGCAAGGATCCGGGGGTCCAGGTCGGAGGAGGCGAGCGGCACGACTTCCTGCACGTCCCCATCCCGTACCAAGGCGAGGGCAAGGGCGTGTGGACCGGCCGGGTGGTGCGCCCGTTCGTGGCCGGCGTCCCGGACTGCGAGACGCAGGAGTACTTCTACAGCGTGCTCGTGAAGGGGTTCGGCCGCGTCGAGCCGTTCAACATGCGGCCGCAGGTGCGGGTGGGCCAGCGCCTCAAGGCGGGCTTCCGGATCAGCGAGTCGAACCGCCCGGCCGGCGGCTTCGACGCGGTGAACGCACGCGTCACGCTGACGCGCCCGGGCGGCGCCACCGAGGTCTGGCCGCTGGTCGACGACGGGACGAACGGCGACCGCATGCCCGGCAACCACATCTGGTCGGTCGAGATCCCGACCCCGGCCCTCGAACCGGGTCCCCACCACCTGCGCGCGCAGTTCGACCTCGAAGAGGAGGGCTGCCGGCAGGTGCGCGAGGCCGAGTACTCGGTGGTCGTGCAGGGGCGGCCCGACCACTGCACGAACGTGGGTGGAGCGAGCGTCGTCGACGCCAGTCAGTGGCACAAGCCGCAGCCAGGCGACCGCATCCTGCTCGACGAGCTGTTCTGCGTCTTCAACCAGTGCGCGTCCAGGGACCAGTACGAGCTGGTCGTGCGCGATACGCGCGGCTGGCTGCGCACCCTCGACCCCGCGGGCGGACTGACCGAGGTGCCGGGGAGCTTCTTCTCCGGCGTCGCGGATCCGTTCCACCTCCAGTGCTTCGGCTCGGGCAAGAGCGACCACCATCCCGAGGCCGGGATCCCGCTATACGCCGTGATCCCTCCCGACGCGCGCCCTGGCGATCGCTCGATCGTATCGGTGGAGGTGCGCTCGATGGTGCACGATCAGGTCCCGCGCCGCTTCGAGACCACGATTCAGGTGTTTTCGCCACTCGACTGCAACACCAACGGCATCCCGGACCACGAGGAGATCGCCAGCGGCGAGGCGCACGACGAGGACCGCAACGGCGTGCTGGACAAGTGCCAGCCGGGGCGGCACTTCCACGACGTCGACGAGGACCTCGACGGCCACCTCGATCCGGAAGACAACTGCCGCTGCATTCCCAACGAGGACCAGTGCGACACCGATCGCGACGGCATCGGGAACCGCTGCGACGGCGACCTCAATGGCGACGGACGCGTCGGCATCCCCGACTTCAACCGCTTCCGAGCGGCCTTCGGCAGCTGCCGGGGCGACGCTCGCTACGATCCGAACGCGGACCTCGACTGCGGCGGCTGCGTCGGAATCCCCGACTTCGCGCTGTTCCGCCCCCTGTTCGGGCAGCAGGCGGACGGCCAGGCGGCCTGCTTCGAGTACCACCCCGACTAGGCTAGGAGTCTACTCGGCAGAAGCCCCTGCAAGCGCCCAGGGGGCGCGCGCAGCGAGCCGCAGGCGAGCGAAGTCCACCAGATCAGGCGTCGCTGCGGTCCTCGGACGGGTGGTGGCGGTCGTAGACGGCGAGGTACTCGGCCAGCGTAGTCTCGCCGTCGCCGTCGGCGTCGCACTCGTCGAACGACACGCCGAAGCGCTGCAGCCCGGCCGCCGTGTACTCGGCGCGGCTCAGGCTGCCGCTCCGGTCGGTGTCGGAGACGTCGAAGATGTGCTGGACCACGCGGTAGGCGTCGTGGCCGTCGCCCGCGAGGGCGGGGCCGGCGAGGCAGAGCGCCATGGCTCCGGAGATGGCGAGGGTGGTTAGGCGCATGGGCTCTCCTATTCCGCTCTTCCCTGTGAAGCCAGCGTAGGAAGTCGAGCGGCGCCTGTCGAAGACCGCCGGACACAGCGCCCGCCTCGCTAGACTCGGGCCAATCCAGCGGAGGAGATCCCCATGTCCCAGACCTCGGCTCTCGCCGGCAAGACCGGCGTCGTCACCGGCGCCTCGAGCGGCATCGGCCGCGCCATCGCCGCCGCGCTCGCGAGGGCGGGCGCGCACGTCTTCCTCTCCGGCCGCGACCAGGCCGCGCTCGACGCCGCCGTGAAGGAGATCCGCGAGGCCGGCGGTCGGGCCGACGGCGTGGCGATGGACGTGCGCAGCCCGGGCGCGATCCAGGGCCTGGTCGACCGCGCCGTCGCCGACACGGGCCGCCTCGACGTGCTCGTGAACAACGCCGGCCTCTCGCACCCCGGGAAGATCGCCGAGCAGGACCCCGAGCGCTGGCGGGAGATGTTCGACGTGAACGTCGTCGCGCTGCTCGAGGGCTGCCAGGCCGGCGTGCGCGCGATGCGCCAGCACGGCGAGGGCGGCACCATCGTCAACATCTCCTCGGTCGCCGCGCACCGGCGCGACTCGGGCGTCTACGGCGCCACCAAGCACGCCGTGAACTGCATCTGCGGCACCCTCCGCACCGAGCTCGAGGACGAGCCGATCAACGTCGTGAACGTCATGCCCGGCGCCATCGCCACCAACTTCGCCCGCAACCTCGACCCCGAGTTCCTCTCCACGCTCGGCAAGATGGTGGGCGTGGAGATCGAGCCGAAGCGGGGCGACAAGCTCCCGGACGACGTGCTCGACAAGGTGCAGGGGCTGATGGCGCAGCAGCTCTGCACGCCCGAGGACGTGGCCGAGGCCGTGCTGTTCGCCGTCTCGCAGCCCTCACGGGTGAACATCGAGGAGATCGTGGTGCGGCCGCCCAAGC
>JASJBO010000102.1 GCA_030066475.1 Myxococcota bacterium | reverse complement strand
CGGCAGAAGCCCCCCGCAAGCGCCCGGAGGGCGCGCGCAGTGAGGCGAAGCCGAACGAAGTCAGACAGCCAAAGCCTGCACGGCAGAAGCCCCCCGCAAGCGCCCGGAGGGCGCGCGCAGTGAGGCGAAGCCGAACGAAGTCCACCGCAAGCGCCCGGAGGGCGCGCGCGGTGAGGCGAAGCCGAACGAAGTCCACCGCAAGCGCCCGGAGGGCGCGCGCAGTGAGGCGAAGCCGAACGAAGCCCATCAGCTACGGCCGGATCACGTAGAAGGCGTTCACGGGATGCCCGAGGTCGAGCGTCTCGAACGTCTTGAAGCCCGCCTCCTCGGCCAGGCCCTGCGCCAGGGCGGGATGCAGGCCGAGCGTGCCGAGGCCCAGCCCGTCCGGCTCGGAGAGCGCGGACGACATGCAGGTGAGCACCGAGGTGCCGTACATCATCGCGGCCATCGGGTTGCGCGCCACGTTCTCCTCGTAGGTCGCGTGCGCCTTGATGTCGGCGACGAACCAGACGCCGTCGTCGGCGATGGCGCCGCGGATCTGGCGGATCACCGAGGCGGGGTCGGTCATGTCGTGCAGGCAGTCGAAGGTCGTGACCAGGCCGTAGCGTCCGTCGTCCGGGATCGGCACCGCGCCCACGTGGTGGAAGTGGACGTTCTTCACGCCCGCCTGCTCCCGGTTGAGCGCGGCGCGCTCGAGCGCGTGGTGCGAGACCTCGTAGCCGTGGAACTCCGAGGCCGGGAAGGCCTTCGCCATCTGGAGCAGCGCCACGCCGGCGCCGCAGCCGATATCGGCGACGCGGTCGCCGCGCTCGAGGCGCTCGACCACGCCGGGCAGCCGGGGCAGTGCCAGCGGCACGAGCAGGGTGCGGAACCAGGGCGCCAGGCCGCGCTCGATGCCGCGCGCGCCCTCGGGCCCGAGCTCGTCGTAGGCCAGGCCCACGCCCGTACGGAACGCCTCGGGCAGCCGGTCGACCAGGCCGATGGTGGCCGAGAGGTCGCCGAAGAAGCCGGCGCCGAAGGCGGGGTGGTCCTCTTCGGCCAGCACCGCCCGGCCCTCGGGCGAGAGCGCGAAGCGCCCGTCGCCGGCGTGCTCGAGCACGCCGGAGGCGCCCTGCTGGTGCATCCACTCGCGCACCCAGCGCTCGTGGAGGCCCGTGCGCTCGGCCAGCTCTGCGCTGGTCAGCGGGCCCGCGCCCGCCAGCGCCCGGAACAGGCCGAGGCGATCCCCCAGGCAGATCATCGCCGAGGTCATCGCGCCGCCGAGCGCGCCGAACACGAGCTTGGCGTAGTCCTTCAAGCGGTCCGGGTCGAGGGGTCGTTCGTCGGCCATGGGCTCCTCCTCGGCGGGATCGCCGACGCTAGCAGCCCGTTGAAGAACCCTCCCGTCGCCTGGCACGCGCCTTCGGCCCGAGCTCTGCGTTGCGAAACCTCGCCGTCGCGACGGCTATGGCTGCGGTTTCGCGCCCTGATCTCGGGCCGAATTCGCGCGCCAGGCTCGGTCCGGGTCCTTCAATGGGCTGCTAGCTCAGCCGGAACGCCCGGAACGGGCCAAGAACCACCCGTGGAGTCGCAATTTCCGCCGTGGGTGGCTGGAATTGTGGTTAAATCAGCGCGTTGCCCGAACGGGGCGGGCGAGCCAGTCGGGCTCGCAGGCGCGGCGGGCCAAGGGGGGAAGATGACGATTCGAATCCAGCGCTGCTTCCTGACGCTGGCCGCGTTGGCCGCGGTCTCGTTCGCGTCGGAGGCCACCGCCAAGACGATCTGCGTGAACCCGAACAAGGCGAACTGCGAGACCACGATCCAGGACGCGGTCGACATCGCCGGGCCCGGCGACATGATCCGCATCTCCGGCAAGTTCCGCTACTTCGAGAACGTGGTGGTCCCCTCCGGCAAGGAGGGCCTGGTGATCCGGGGCTCCGGCGGCGCGGTGGTGGATCCCGACGACCCCAACACCGGGTCCGCGTTCTTCATCCAGTCCGACGGCGTCGTGCTGCGCGACCTGCGGATCGAGAACGGCCAGAGCTACGGCGTCGAGCTCGACACCGACGTGGTCGACGTGACGGTCAGCCGGTCCGCCATCATCGGGCCGAACGACGACTGCATCTACGGGCCGAGCGGCAACGACGGCCTGGTGGTCGACCGCAGCACCCTGGCCTCGTGCGACAACGGGGTCGAGGTCACTGGCGACGCCGTGGTGATCCGGCGCAGCACCACCAGCAACAACGACAGCGGCGGCTTCCGGATCACGGGCGACGACGCGATCGTGGACGGCAGCGCGGTGTTCCTGGTGGTCGACAGCGACGCGATCGAGATCGACGGGGACAACGCCGAGGTGGTGAAGAACGACGTGTCCGGCTGCGACGACGCCGGCGTGGACATCGAGGGCAACGACGCGCTCGTGTCGCGCAACCGCTTCCTCAACGTCGAGGACGGCATCTTCGTGGACGGCGACTTCGCCGTCATCGACAACAACCGGCTGGAGTCGGTCGGAGAGGGCATCGAGGCCGTCGGGGCCGACCCGGTCGTGACCCGCAACCGCGTCGAGGGTGCGTTGGGCGACGGGTTCTTCATCGACTGCACGCCGTGCACGGTTGGCGAGGTGAGCCGCAACCGGGCGCGCGACGCCGGCACCGACGACGAGGGCTTCTTCATCACCAGCGACGCCTCGGGGCTCTCGGTGCTCAACAACCGCTCGGAGAACAACGGCGACGAGCCCTTCGACATCGACGGGGTCGGGATCCTGGTCGATCGCAACCGCGCCGAGAACGGCGGGGGCGACTCGAACGACGGCTGCTTCGACATCAGCGGGGACGACCACATCGTGACGCGCAACAGCGCGCGGCGCTGTCAGGGTGACGCCTTCGAGATCACGGGCAACGACCACGTCTTCGAGCGCAACAATGGCGACGAGACCTCGCAGGACGGCTTCGACGTGAACGAGCCCTCCGACGGGGTCGTGCTCGAGCGCAACTCGGCCCGCAAGAACACCGGCAACGGCTTCGAGCTGAGCCTGAACGTCACCAACGCGGCACTGCTCGGCAACCGGGGGCGCGACAACCGCGCCGACCTGTGCGACGAGAGCATCGCCTCATCGCGTTCGGGCAACAAGTTCGAGACCACGCAGATCCTGACCGGGAATCCCTGCCCGATCGGCAACTGAATCGGGCTTCCGGCTTGCTCGCGGCGGCCCCGCCGGGCACAGTGCCCGGCGGGGCCGTTTCTCCCCGAAAGGCCAGTCGCCATGACGCGGATCCGGATTCCGACGCTGCTGCTCCTGCTCGCGATCGGCTGCGATGGCGAGGCACCGGCGCCGGCAGCGCGAGACGTGGCGGCGCCGCCGCGCGCGCCCGCGGCCGCGCTCCCGACCGAAGCGGCCGCCGCCGCCGAGCAGCGGGCGCTCGCGCCGCCGGACCGGGCGGGGCTCGCGCTCGAGGTCGGCGACGGGGGCGTTACGCTGCGCGCGCGCGACGTGAGCCGCTACGGCGTGCTGCGTGCGCTCGGCCAGAAGCTGCGCTTCTCGATCGTCGACTGGGACGGGCGCGACCCCAACGTGAGCGTGGAGCTGGTCGAAGAGCCCCTCGAGGTGGTGCTGGGGGCGCTGCTGGCAGGGACGCCCTACAGCCTCCACTACGGCCGCACCCGGGGCGGCGAGGCGGCGCTGAAGCGGCTCGTGATCGGGAGCGAGGAGGACGCGCGCCGCCGGCACGAGGTGGCCCGGGCAGGCGCCGCCGAAGCGGGTGAGGACGCCCCGCTGCCCACCGACAAGATCGAGCGGCACGCGCGGCGCGGGGGGGACCTCCGCCCGGTGCGCCGCTTCCGTCCCGCGCGCTCCGCCGAGGAGCGCCAGGCGGCGCTCGCGGCGCGCGCAGAGCGCGAGGCGCAGCGGCGCGAGGAGAATCTGGAGCTGCTGGACAGCGAGGACGCCGAGCTGCGCGCCGAGGCGACCGGGTTCCTCGACTCCGACGAGCCCGCCGACCGCGCCCGGCTCGCCGAGCTGCTGACCGGCGATCCCGACGCCCGCGTGCGCGCGGAGGCCGCGCGGCAGCTCAGCTTCGGCGCCGCCGAGAGCGCCGCTCCGGCCCTGCTCGCCGCGCTCGGCGACCCGGATCCGCAGGTCGTGGTGGACGCCCTCGAGGCGCTCTCCTGGAGCGAGGATCCGGACGTCGTCGTGCAGGTCGAGCCGCTGCTCCAGCATCCCGACGAGAAGGTCCGCACGCAGGCCGAGAAGACGCGCTGGTATCTCACGCGCTCGCTCGAGTAGTCGCGCTCCGGCGTGCCCGCGCAACGCGCTCCTGCTGCCCGCGAAATGGGCGGCCCGCTCCGGAGGAGCGCGTCCCCGCCGACCCAGCTGGGCGGGAGCCCGCACGAGATCGACCCGTTCGCGCATGGCACGCGCCTTGCGAACGTTGAGAGCCGGGTCTTGGGACCCGCCAGGCAGCTCGACTCGAGGAAAGGAGGAGTTCGCACGGCAGAGAACGACCTTCCCCAACAGCGGGCGCCGGGCCGCGAGCCCGGCCCCGTGCAAGCAGGCTCGGGGGCTCGCTCCGGTGGGGCGAGCCCCCTTCCGTGGTTCGGGCCCACCCAGGAGCTTGCGCGGCAGAAGCCCTTTGCAAGCGCCCGCAGGGCGCGCGCAGTGAGGCGAAGCCGAACGAAGTCCATCAGCCAGGTGCTGCCTCAGTCCAGGAAGCGGTCGCGCAGCGCCGCGGTCGGGAGCGCGCACGCGTCGCGCCGGCCGAACCAGCGGTAGCGGTGGCGCGACACGAATCCGTAGGCGCGGTCGCGCAGCGCACGCGGCAGCAGCAGGCCCAGGGCGGCCAGGCGCCAGATCCCGGGCAGGCCACGCAGGATGCGCAGCACCGCAGTGCTGCTGCCGTGGGCGCCCTCCGAGTCGATCAGCACCACCGAGTCGAGGCTCTCCGGGTCGAGGCCGTGCGCGCGCATCAGCCGGCTCCCGAGCGGCGACTGGATCGAGGCGAAGCGGTAGCGCGCCTCGGGGTCGCGCGGCACCAGGAAGCGCACGGCGGCGTGGCACAGGTTGCAGACGCCGTCGATCAGCACCAGCGGATGCGACGCGACGTCGGGCAGCGCCGGCTCCGCGAGCGGGGCGGGGTTCGCCTCCATTGGTACAGGCTAACCCGTCAGCCGCGCTTGTGCGCCGTGTGCTCGCGATACCAGTCGATCGTCTCGCGCGTCTCGGTGCGCTCGGCCTCGAGGTAGCGGGCGACCGCGTGGGCCAGCCGCGGCTCGTTCAGGAAATGGGCGCTGCGGGTCGGCTGCGCGTCGAAGCCGCGCAGCTGCTTGTACTGGCCGCCGGCGCCCGGCTCGAAGCGGCGCAGCCCGACGCGAATGCTGTGCTCGATGCCCGCGTAGTAGCAGACGGCGAAGTGCAGGTGGCGCACCGGCTCGACCGCGCCCCAGTAGCGGCCGTACAGCGCGTCGCCCTTCTGCACGTTGAGCGCGCCCGCGATCGGCCGCCCGCCGCGCAGCGCCACCACGAAGCACAGCCGGTGGCGGAAGCGCTCGCGCAGCAGCTCGAAGAGCCGCTCGTTCAGGTAGGGCCGGCCCCACGGGTTGTGGTCGATCGTCTCGCGGTAGAACCGGTACATCGGGGCGAACCAGGCGTCCGGGATGTCGTCCCCGGTGCGCACCGCGATCTCGATGCCCTGCTCGCGCACGCCGCGCAGCTCGCGCCGCACCTGGTTGCGGCGCTTGCTGCGCAGCGCCGCCAGGTAGTCGTCGAAGTCGCCGTAGCCGTCGTCGTGCCAGTGGTACTGGAGCCCCAGCCGGCCCAGGTAGCCGCGCTCGCGCAGCACCGCGAACTCGTCCTCGCGGCAGAAGTTGACGTGGACGCCGGAGAGCTGGTTCGAGTCGCAGAGCTGGCGCAGCGCGTCGGCGCACACGCCGATCCAGGCGGCACGCTCCGCGCCCGGCGCCGTGAGGATGCGCCCGCCGCTGACCGGGGTGAAGGGCACGCCCACCAGGAGCTTCGGGTAGTAGTCGATGCCGGCGCGGTGCGCGGCGTCGGCCCAGGCGAAGTCGAACACGAACTCGCCTTCGCTGTGGCCCTTGATGTAGACCGGGCAGGCCGCCACCAGCCGGCCGTCGTCGCGCACCAGCAGCGGCCGCGGCAGCCAGCCGCGCTCGGCGCCCAGGGTGCCGGCCTCCTCGAGCGAGGCCAGCCACTCCCACTCGAGGAACGGGGAGTCGTCGGCGACCAGCGCGTTCCAGTCGTCGCGCGGGACGCTCCGCACGCCTTCGGCCAGCTCGATGGTGGGCATCGGACCGAGTCTAACCGGGACGGCCTCGCTATCCTCCCCGCGATGGCGGAAGGACCGAAGAAGCCGGCCCCCGAGCTCCCGCTGCGGGAGCGCGACACCACCACGCAGACGCGCGAGCGGGTGGCCCGTCCTCCGAAGTTCAAGGTCGTGCTCTACAACGACGACTACACGCCCATGGAGTTCGTGGTGGGCGTGCTGGAGCGCGTGTTCCGCAAGAGCCCCGCCGAGGCGACCGAGCTGATGCTCCAGATCCACCGCGGCGGGCTCGGCATCGCGGGCGTCTACGTGCTCGAGGTGGCGGAGACGAAGGCGGCCACCGTGCACCGGCTGGCCGAGGAGCGCGGCTATCCGCTGCGCGCGGGGGTCGAGAAAGAGTGAGCCGCATCGGTCGTGAGCTCCAGCTGACGCTCCAGGCGGCCTTCCGCGAGGCCGTCGAGCGTCGCCACGCCTACCTGACCGTGGAGCACCTGCTGTTCGCGCTGCTCCACGACGAGCGCGGCCGCGAGGTGCTGCGCCACACCGGGGCCGACGTGAACGCGCTGAAGCAGGCGTTGCTGCGCTTCTTCGAGGACGAGGTCGAGCGCCTCGACGACGAGGGGGACGAGACCCGCCAGACGCTCGCCTTCCACCGCGTGATGCAGCACGCGATGGACCACGCCGCGAGTGCCGAGAAGGACGAGATCGAGGCGGGGGACCTGCTGGCCGCGATCTTCCAGGAGCCGGACTCGCACGCGGTGGCGATGCTGCGCCAGCAGGGCGTGTCGCGCCTCGACGTGCTCCAGTACGTCTCCCACGGGATCTCCAAGCTCGGCGCCGGCGGCGGCGACGGCTATCCGCGCCCCGACGCGCCGGCCGGGCGCCCGGGGGCGGAGGAGGGCGAGATCCCGGAGGACCCGCTCGCCGCGTTCGCGTCGAACCTCACCGAGCGGGCGTCGGCCGGCCAGCTCGACCCGCTGATCGGACGCGATGCGGAGCTGGAGCGCACCGTTCACATCCTGGCGCGTCGCCGCAAGAACAACCCGATCTTCGTGGGCGAGACGGGTGTCGGCAAGACGGCGCTCGCGGAGGGTCTGGCGCAGCGCATCCACGAGGGCCGCGTGCCCGACGCGCTCGCCGGCGCCGAGATCTTCGCGCTCGACCTCGGCGCGCTGCTCGCCGGCACGCGCTACCGGGGCGACTTCGAGGCGCGCTTCAAGGCGCTGATGCAGGCGGTCGAGCGCCGCGAGAAGCCGATCCTGTTCATCGACGAGATCCACACCATCCTGGGCGCGGGCGCCGCGTCGGGCGGGACGGTGGACGCCTCCAACCTGCTCAAGCCGATCCTCCAGGCGGGCGAGCTGCGCTGCATGGGCTCGACCACCTACCGCGAGTTCCGTCACTTCGAGCGCGACCACGCGCTGGCGCGGCGCTTCCAGCGCGTGGACGTCCACGAGCCCTCGGTGGCCGAGACGGTGCGCATTCTCCAGGGCCTGGCGCCCCACTACGAGGAGCACCACGGCGTGCGCTACACGGGCTCGGCGCTGCGCGCCGCGGCGGAGCTCTCGGCCAAGCACCTGAACGACCGCTTCCTGCCCGACAAGGCGATCGACGTGATCGACGAGGCCGGCGCCGCCGTGCGGCTGCGCCCCGCGTCGCGCCGGCGCCAGACCGTCGGCGTGCGCGACGTCGAGTCGACCATCGCGCGCATGGCGCAGATCCCGATCGCGCGCGCCGCCGCGAGCGACCGCTCGCGCCTCGAGCACCTGGAGGAGGACCTGAAGAAGGTGGTCTTCGCCCAGGACGAGGCGGTCTCCACCGTGGCCCGCGCGGTGCGGCGCGCGCACGCGGGTCTCTCCGGCGCGGAGCGCCCGATCGGCTCGTTCCTGTTCATGGGCCCCACCGGCGTCGGCAAGACCGAGCTGGCCAAGCAGCTCGCGGCCTGTCTGGGCGTGCCCTTCCTGCGCTTCGACATGAGCGAGTACATGGAGAAGCACGCGGTGGCGCGGCTGATCGGCGCGCCGCCCGGCTACGTGGGCTACGACGAGGGCGGCCAGCTCGTCGAGCGCATCCGCAAGCACCCCTACGCCGTGCTGCTGCTCGACGAGATCGAGAAGGCCCACCCCGACCTGTTCGACATCCTGCTCCAGGTCATGGACCACGCGACGCTGACCGACAACCACGGGCGCGAGGCCGACTTCCGCCACGTGACCCTGATCATGACCTCCAACGTCGGCGCTCGCGAGATGACCGCGCCCTCGATCGGCTTCGGCGACGACGCCCGCGGCGACGGCCGCAAGGAGGCCGAGAAGCTGTTCAGCCCCGAGTTCCGCAACCGGCTCGACGAGATCGTCACGTTCCGGCAGCTCGCCCCGGAGGTGATGGTGCGGGTGGTGGACAAGTTCGTGGCCGAGGTCGCCGACCAGCTGCGCGAGCGCAAGGTGACGCTCGAGCTGACCGAGGCGGCGCGCGCCTGGCTGGCGCGGCGCGGCTACGACAAGAACTTCGGGGCGCGCCCGATGGCGCGGGTGATCCAGCGCGAGCTGAAGGACGGCGTGGCGGAGGCCGTGCTGTTCGGCGAGCTCGAGCGCGGCGGCCACGTGGTGGTCGACGTGGGCGACGACGATCGGCTCCGCTTCGACTTCCGCCCGCGCGGGGCCTCGCCGCCGGCGGCCTGATGGCGACGCCCGAGGTCGGCCCCGTCCGCGCCTACCTGCTCGACCTCCAGGACCGCATCTGCGCGGCGCTCGAGGCCGAGGAGACCGGCGCCGCGCGCTTCCGCGAGGACCGCCTGGAGCGACCCGGCGGCGCCCTGGCGCGCCCGCGCGTGCTCGAGGGCGGCGAGGTGATCGAGAAGAGCGCGGTGCACTTCTCGCACACGCTGGGGTCGCAGCTCCCCGCCGCCGCCACGCAGCGCCGACCGGAGCTGGCCGGGCGCGGCTACGAGGCGGTCTCGGTCTCGCTGATCGTGCACCCGCGCAACCCCTACGTGCCCACCTCGCACGCCAACGTGCGCTTCTTCATCGCCTCGGCCGCCGACGCCGAGCCGGTGTGGTGGATGGGCGGTGGCTTCGACCTGACGCCGTTCTACGGGTTCGAGGAGGACGCGGTCCACTGGCATCGCACCGCGCGCCGCGCCTGCGAGCCACTCGGGCCGGGCGCCTACGAGCGCCTCAAGAAGTGGTGCGACGAGTACTTCACCCTGCCACACCGGGGCGAGCCGCGCGGCGTGGGCGGCCTCTTCTTCGACGACCTCGACGAGGGCGGCTTCGAGACCTGCTTCCGCTTCCTGCGCCGCGTGGGCGACGGGTACCTCGACGCCTACCTGCCGATCGTTCGGCGCCGCAAGCAGACGCCGTGGGGCGAGCGCGAGCGCGAGTTCCAGCTCTACCGACGCGGCCGCTACGCCGAGTTCAACCTGGTCTACGACCGCGGCACGCGCTTCGGGCTCCAGTCCGGCGGCCGCGTCGAGTCGATCCTGGCCTCGCTGCCGCCGCTGGTGGCCTGGCGCTACGACTGGTCGCCCGAGCCCGGCACGCCCGAGGCGCGGCTCTACTCCGACTTCCTGCGCCCGCGGGACTGGCTCGCCGCCGACGGCGGCTGACGAAATCGGGGCCGGTCACCCGGCCACGAGTGACCGGCCCCCAAGCCCGGCGGCAGAGCCCGTGGGGGGGCTGTTTCAGCCGCCGTGCACCTCGAAGCGCTCGACCTCGAGCCAGTCGAGACCTTCCGGGTTGGCGCGAACGCTGCCCGTGATGGTGACCTCCTGGCCCACGTGATCGGCGAGCGCCTCGCCGTCACCCCCTTCTCGAACCTTGTACCGGGTTCCGTCCTCCGCGACGACCTCGACGCTGCGCGGCGCCCCGGCGGCGCTGCGCGCTGCGAGCACCACCGTGCCGGTCACCGTGCGCGCGTCGGCCGGCGGGGCCTCCGAGACGGCCGGCGGCGAAGCCGGCTCCTCGCCCGCCTCGGCGCTGACCGCCGAGGGCGTTCCCAGAGCCAGCAGACAGGCCGCTGCCAGACCGACTGCACGAGATCCGCGGATCTCGACTCGCTTCCCCATCATCCCGTCCTCCTCGGTCGCTGAAAGGCGTGCAGGAGGAAGGAGCCGGCCTCGAGCCGCGAGGCCGGCTCCTCCTCCTGCGGGGTCCGGACGACGCGGACTGCTCCCGCCCCGAGAGCGACATCCACGCCGCGCGATCCCCTTGTGCGTGCCCGCCGGAAGCAGGAGCACGTTTCGTGCCGATCTGGTCGGGTGCTCTCGCGCGCCCTGCGCGCGCCGCAGGCGTCTCGCCCGGGGCCCGGCGGTCGGAGTTACCGGTCGGAACGACCGGTCTCAGGAGACCTCGTACTGCTTGAGCCGGTTGTAGAGCGTCTTCGGGCTGATGCCGAGCTGCTCGGCCGTGCGCTGGCGGTTGCCGCCGCACGCCTGGAGCGTGGCCAGCACGACGCGGCGCTCGATCTCGTCGAGCGGCGTGCCGACGCGGACCTCGAGCGACGCCGCGCCCCGCGCCGGCGCTCCCCGCGCCGGCATCAGGTCGAGGCCGATCTCGCCGTCCGCCAGGATGAACGCCCGGCGCACGGCGTTCTCGAGCTCGCGCACGTTGCCGGGCCAGCGCCGCGCGCCGAGCGCCTCGAGCGCGCCGGGCGCGAAGCGCTTGGCGCTGCCCTCGCGCTCGTTGCAGACGGTCAGGAAGTGCTCGGCGAGCAGGGCGACGTCCTCGCCGCGCTCGCGCAGGGCCGGCATGTGGATCGGGAACACGTTCAGCCGGTACAGCAGGTCCTCGCGCAGGCGCTCCTCGGCGACGGCCTCTTCGGGATCGCGATTCGTGGCGGCGACGATGCGGACGTCCACCGGCGTCTCGCGGGTGCTGCCCACGCGGGTCACGCTGCCGGTCTCCAGCACCCGCAGCAGCCGTGTCTGCAGCTCGGCGGGCATCTCGGTGATCTCGTCCAGGAACAGCGTTCCGCCGCTGGCCGCCTCGAAGTACCCTGCCCGGGCGCGGTCGGCTCCGGTGAAGCTGCCGCGCTCGTGGCCGAACAGCTCGCTCTCGGTCAGCTGCGACGAGATGGCGGCTGCGTTGAGCGCCACGAACGGCTGGTCGGCGCGCCGCGAGAGCGCGTGCAGGGTGCGGGCGGCCAGCTCCTTTCCGGTGCCGCTATCGCCCGTGACGAGCACCGTGGCGTCCGTCGGCGCCACGCGTTCGATCAGCTCGTACACCGCGCGCATCGCCGGCGACGCGCCCACCAGCAGTCCGAAGCGCCCGAGCCGGCGCAGCTCGCCGCGCAGCTCCCGGATCTGGGTGCGGTAGGCGCGCGTGCGCGCCACGTTGGCGAGCACCGCGGACAGTCGCGCCCGGTCCGCCGGCTTGGTCAGGTAGTCGATCGCCCCCAGGCGCAGCGCCTCCACCGCCGTCTCGACGGTGGCGTGGGCCGTGATCACCACCACCAGCGCCTGGCGCGCGGCCTCGCCGTCGGCGAGCAGCTCGAGGCCCGAGCCGTCGGGCAGCGACAGGTCGAGCAGGATCAGGTCCGGCTGCACCTTCTCGGCCTCGGCGCGCGCCGCGGCCAGCGAGCCGGCGGTCGCGACCTCGAAGCCCTCGTTGCGTACCCACTCGGCGAGGGCCAGGCCGACGTGGCGGTCGTCGTCGACGATCAGCGCCTGCATCACGCCGTCTCGTCCTCGGGCGCCAGGGGCAGGCGCAGCTCGAAGCGGGAGCCGTGCTCGGGAACCGATTCGGCCCGCAGGGTGCCGCCGAGCGCCTCCACCACCGAGCGCGCCACGTAGAGACCGATGCCGGTGCCGCTCTCCTTGGTGGAGTAGTGCATCTCGAAGATCCGCCCGATGCGGTCCAGGGGGATGCCCGGGCCGCTGTCGCGCACCCCCAGCACGGCGGGGCCGCCGTCGGCGCTCACGTCGAGCCGCAGCCAGCCGCCGTCGGGCATCGCCTCGAGCGCGTTGATCGCCACGTTCAGCACCGCCTGCTTGAGGTGGTCGCGGCGCGCCCGCACCGCCACCTCGGCGTCCGGGATCTGCACCTCGATCTGGACCTTCTGACGGGCCGCCTGCGGCGCCAGCAGGCGCTCGAGGTCGAGCAGCAGTACGCGCAGGTCGATGCGCTCGGTGCCGCTGCTCGGCGGGGCGGTCTCGGCGAGCATCACGTAGAGCGACGCGTCGAGCCGGCGCAGCTCGTCGCGCGCCACCGCGACGCTGTCGCGGCGGCGCTGCCGGACGTCGGCCCGCTCGCCGGGCTCGCTCTCGAGCGAGGTCTCGAGCCGCTCGAGGCTGGTCGACAGCGCGGAGAGCGGCGCGCGCAGCTCGTGGGCGACGGCGCGGTACAGGTGGGCGAACGAACGCACCTGCGTGGCGAGCCGCAGGTCGGTCTCCAGCGCCGACAACAGGGCGCCGTCCTTCAGCAGCACCAGGTGCCCCTCGTCGGCGTCCTCCGCGAGGGGGTAGCTCTCGAGGCGCAGCGTCCGCGCGGCGGCGCCGTCCGCGCCGGCGGGCCGCCAGTCCACCTGGGCCGGGCCGTCGTCGGCGTCGGCGCGCGCCGCCGCGAGGGCGGTCGCCAGCGAGGCGCGCTGGTCGATCCAGCGCTCCGCCAGCGCGTCCGGCGAGCTGGCGCCGAGCAGCTCGCCGGCGCGTGGGCTGGCGAACTCGAGCGTCCCGGTCGGGCCCAGCACCAGGATGCCCACGTCGAGGCAGCCGGTCAGCGTGCCGAGCTGCCGGTGCGCGCGCGCGCGCGCGCTGCGCGCGTCGGCCAGCTCGCGGGCCACCCGACCCGCGGTCTCGAACACCTGCGCGAACTCCGAGCCGGCCGCGCTGGGGTCGCCGGAGCGCCCGTCCGCGAGCGCCTCGATCGCGTGGGCCAGGGACCGCCCGCGCCGCCACAGCTCGAGCTGCACCAGCGCGCCGATCGCGATCACGCCCAGCAGCGCGATGCCGCCCGCCAGGGCGAAGTCCCCGCGCAGCGCGCCGAAGGCGCGCGCGATGCGCGGTCCGCTGAGGCGGAGGCGCAGGTAGCCCGCCAGGTGACCGCGGCGCTCGAGCGGCACCACGATCGAGTGGCTGGGCTCGTCGGGCTCGCCGCCCTGGCGCAGGGTCTCGCGCTCGTCGCCGAACAGCTCCGCGGGCGTCGTCGTCCGGGTGCCGACCTCGAGCACGTCGCTGGCCACGACGACGCCCCTGGCGTTCACCACCGTCACCGATTGCACCACCTGTGAGCCCTGGGTGACGCCCGCGATCATCTTGCGCAGGTGGGTGCGGGTGGGCGCGTCACCGCGCAGGATCCGCGACAGGCTCGGCTCGCTCAGCGCCGCCGCCAGCTCGCGGCCGAGCAGCTGCGCGGTGCGTCGCGTCAGCTCCTCCTCGAAGCCGCGAAAGCGCCGTTCATAGACCCAGCCCAGCACGAGCGTGACGGCGATCAGCGCAGCCGCGGAGACCAGCGAGGTCTTGACCGCCAGGCGCATACCCGAGGGTGTAACACGCGGCCGGGGTGGTGTCGTCGCTACCCGCGGGGCGCGCGGATCTTGCTCAGGGTTTCGCGGGCCTCGGCCTGGATCGCGAGGTCCTCGACGCGTTCCCCCGCCGAGGGCTCGAGCTCCGCCAGGCGTTCGAGCAGGTGCCGGGCATCCTCGCGTCGCCGCTCGGGCGCGACGTCGAGCAGCGTGAGCGCGAGCGAGAGCTGGTTGCCGGGGTGGTGGGGGTCGACGGAGAAGGCGCGCTCGGCCCAGCGCAGCGCCTCGTCGCGGTCGACCCAGCCCGAGACGAACGGCACCCGCGGCAGCTCGGCGTGGAGGCGGGCCAGCAGGCGCTGCGGTCCGCCGCGCTCGACCGTGGGATCGAGCGCCAGCGCGCCGAGCGCATAGCGGTGCATGCGGCCCGCGACGCCCTGTCGGACCGCGGCCAGCAGGCCGTGGCTGCGGCTCCAGGTGCCCCAGGCGAGCGCCGACCAGAACAGCGCGCGCGCCGCGTCGCCGGACAGCTCGGGCGGCACCGCGACGGCCAACTCCTCGGGCTCGAGGCGCGCGGGGTCGCGCCCGTCGAGCGCGCGCGCGAGCGCGCGCAGACCTGCCTCGGCCGCCTCGCGCGCCCGCTCCGAGCGCGCCTTGCGCTCGGCGTCGTCCACCTCCGCGAACTGGGCGCCGAACCACAGCGCGCGCACGCGCCGCCAGTGCGCGTCGAGCGCGTCGCCGTCGAGCGACAGCGCCTCTGCGTAGGCCTGTGCGGCCTCGTCGACGGCGGCGGGGCGAATCCGCGCCCCGTCGTGACCCTCGGCGCGGCGCGCCCAGCCCGCGTCTCCGCGTCCGAGCGCCGCCCGAAGCGCGTCGCTCCCACTCGCGTCGTTCGGTCCGGCGAGAGCCGCGAGGAGGACGACGGCAAGGAGACGCGTTCCCATGCCCCAGATTAGACTACTGAAGCGGAAAGACCTCTTCGGCGAAGCCGCGTTCAGAACCGGACCGGCAACTCGTCGGGCCCGCGGAACGCCAGCCCGTCGATGGCACACGCGGCCTCCGGCTCGAGCCGCAGGTCGGGCAGCCGGTCGAGCAGCGCGTCGAGGGCGACCCGGGCCTCGAGCAGCGCGAGACGCGAGCCCGCGCAGTAGTGGCGGCCGAAGCCGAAGGCCAGATGCGGGTTGGGGTCGCGGCGCAGGTCGAATTCGTCGGCGTCGGGAAAGACGCTCTCGTCGCGGTTCGCAGAGCCGATCGCCACCAGCAGGGGCGTGCTCGCCGGAAGCTCCACGCCCGACAGCGCCGTAGGCGCCAGCGTCTCGCGCGTCACCCACTGGATCGGCGACTCCCAGCGCAGCGCCTCGTCGAGGAAGCTGCCCATCAGCGTGCGGTCGGCGCGCAGCGCCTCCAGGCGCTCGGGTCGGGTGAGCAGCGCGAACAGGCCGCTGCCGAGCAGGTGGTAGGTGGTCTCGGCGCCCGCGATCACCAGCAGGCGCAGGAAGCTCACCACCTCCTCGTGAGTCAGCCGCTCGCCGTCCACCTCGGCCTCCAGCAGGCGACCGATCAGACCGGGCTGCCCTCGCTCGCCCTGCTCGCGCATCGCCGCGGCCAGGTAGTCGCCCATCGCGCGCGAGGCGGCGTGGGCGCGCTCCGGATCCTGCTGGATGCCGGTCAGCTCGATCGACCAGCGGTGGACCGCGGCGTAGTCCGCCGACGGAATCCCCAGGATGCGCGTGAACACGCGCAGCGGGTAGGTGAAGGTGAACTCGGCGACCAGCTCGGCGCGCCCGCGCGACGCGAAGGCGTCGATCAGCTCGTGCGCGATCGACTCCACCAGCTTGGGGAAGTCGCCGCGCAGCGCGCGCGGGGCGAGCGACGGGGTGATCAGGTTGCGGTGGCGCAGGTGCTCGCGCCCGTCCATCTCGATGATGGTGCGCCCCATCACCGCGCCGATCGTCGGCGCGTTCGAGCGGTTCGAGAACAGCGCGTCGTTGCGCAGCGCCTCCTGCACGTCGCCGTAGCGCGTCACCAGGTAGGCGGTGCCCACGTCGCGCGACATCGGAGCGACGGGCCGTTCGGCCCGCAAGGCGCGATACACCTCGTGCGGTGGGCGCGGCGGGCGGCCGTCCGTGCCCGGGAAGAGCAGCATCGGGTCGGCGCTCATGGCTGGCGAGGGCACCACACGACACCGGGCTCGTCAACGTCGTCGGGTGGGGCGTCTGGTCACCTCAGGGAGGCGTTCGCCCGGCTCGCCCGCGTCCGAGAGCCCGCATCCCGGCGAGCGCCAGCAGCGCCGTCGCCGTCGCGCCGCGCGGCTCCGGGGCGAACACCGTGAGCGCGTCGTCGCTCTCGCTGGCGACCAGCACGTGGGCGCCGTCCGGGCTCGCCGCGACACCCACGGCGCCGCTCAGCGTCTCCACCGGGGGAATGCCGTCGAAGACGCCCTGCGCGTAGGCGAGCCGGCCGGTCTCGGGCGCGCGCGAGAACACCACGAGCGAGGCGTCGTCCTTCGCTGCGACGAAGACGTGCGCGCCGTCTGCACTGACCGCGAGGCCCATGGCGCCGGCGAGCCCCGCGTCGCCGGCCGGCTCGTTGGCAATGGCCTCGAGGAACGTCAAGCTGCCGTCGTCGGCGTCGCGGGCGAACGCGGCGACCGCGTCCTCGCCGCCGCCCGCCACGTAGAGGTGTGCGCCGTCGGGGCTCAGCGTGAGGTCGCGCGGACCGTCGATGCCATCGACGCCGGCCACGCCGTCGCGCACGACGGACTCGAAGGTGAGGGTGCCGTCGAGCGGGTTGCGGCCGAAGCACGCCACGGCGTCCTCGAGCCCGCCGGCGACGTACACGTGGCGGCCGTCGGGGCTGACGGCGACCGCCTGCGCTCCGTTCAGCCCGTCCGCCGCGCCCCCGGCGCCGTCGTCCTTCCAGACCTCGACGAAGCCGAGCGTGCCGTCCCCCGCCCGCGCGAAGACCGCGACGGCATCGTCGAGGAAGCCGGCGGCGTACAGGTGCGCGCCGTCCGGGCTGGACGCCACCGCGAAGGCGCGGTCGATGCCGTCCACGCCGTCCGCGCCGTCGACCACGGTCTCGACGAACGAGAGGCTGCCGTCCGCCGGGCTGCGCGCGAACACGACGAGCGCCGAGCCGTTGCTGGCGGCGACGTACAGATGGGCGCCGTCGGGCGCCAGCGCCAGGCCCACCGGGCGGTCGAGCCCGGGCACGATCTCCTCCACGCCAGCCTGGTTGCCGATCGCGGCGACGAACGCGAGCGCGCCGTCCACGGGGCTGCGTGCGAAGTGCGCGACGGCGTCGTCGGTCTTGCCGGCCACGTAGACGTCGAGCCCGTCGGGACTCACCACCACGTCGAAGGCGCCCCACAGGCCGTCGGCCCCGACGTCGTCGACGTAGGCTTCGACGAAGCTCACCGTCGCGTCGGCCGGCCGCGCCGGGCTGGCCGCGGCCACTACCAGGAGCGCCGCGCACGCGGCACTCCTCCGCCGTGTCTGCCTCACTCCGCTCGCGCCTCTCCGCCGCTTCCGCTCCGCACCCGGGCACCATAGCGATCCCGCCCTGCGCGGCCCGGTCGCGGGCTCTGTCGCGGGGGGGGATCCGGGCTATGCTGCGCCGCTTCGCATCCACGTCTCCAGGAGGTCTCCGCCATGGCCCAGAACTCGGGTGGCCCGACGATCGTCGGCGCGGTCGTGCTCGCCGTCGCCGTCGTTGCCGGCTCCTACATCGTCAAGGGATCGCTCGACAGTGGCACCGCCGAGCTCGAGAGCCTGCGCACGGCGGTGGTCGACCTCCAGAAGGCGGTGAAGGAGAGCGCCGCCGCGCGCCCGGCTCCGGCGCCGGCGCGCGCCGACCGGCCGCGCCGCCCCGATCCGAACCAGCGCTACACGGTCAACACCAAGGGCTCGCCCGCCAAGGGCGGCTCCAGCCCCAAGGTCACCGTGGTCGAGTTCAGCGACTTCCAGTGCCCGTTCTGCCGGCGCGTGGGCCCGACCCTGGCGCAGATCGAGGAGGCCTACGGCGACGACGTGCAGGTCGTGTTCAAGCACCTGCCGCTGCGCATCCACCCGAAGGCCCCCGCCGCGCACGCGGCGTCCGAGGCCGCGCACAAGCAGGGCAAGTTCTGGGAGATGCACGACCTGATCTTCGAGAACCAGCGCGAGATGAGCGAGGAGAAGTACGTCGAGTACGCGACGCAGCTCGGCCTCGATGTCGAGCAGTTCAAGAAGGACGTGGTCTCCGCGGAGATCAAGGCGCGCCTCGACGCCGACCAGAAGGAGGCCGAACGGCTCGGCGTGAGCGGGACGCCGGCCTTCTTCATCAACGGCAAGTACCTGTCGGGGGCGCAGCCCTTCGACAACTTCAAGCGCGTGATCGACGAGGAGCTCAAGAAGAAGGGCTGAGCGTCGGGCGCCAGCGGCCGCGGTGGAAGGCGACGCCCAGCCACAGGGCACGCGCCAGGTGGTCGAAGACCATCGCGAGCCAGATCCAGATCACCTCGAGCCCGAGCACGTTCGCGAACAGCAGCGCCAACGGCACCCGGAAGGCCCAGTTGCCGAGCGCCGCGGCCAGCAACGGCGTTAGCGTGTCGCCGGCGCCGCGCAACGCGCCCCCCAGCGTGAAGTGCAGACCCAGCAGCGGCTGCGCGACCGCCAGCACCAGCATGAACGGCAGCAGCTCGTCGATCACGCCCGCGTCGTTGGTGAAGGTGCGCGCGAGCGGCTCGCGGGCCAGCAGGAACACCGCGCCGAGCGCCACCGAGACCAGCACGGCGAAGCGGGCCGAGCGCCAGCCGGCGCGGATCGCGGCGTTCGGGTCGTCGCCGCCGAGCGCGTGTCCCACCAGCGTCGCGGCCGCCGCGGCGAAGCCGGTGCCGGGGATCCACGAGAACGAGAGCACCCGGACCCCGACCGTGTAGGCCGCGATCGCGGCACTGCCGTAGTGCCCGAGCACGGTGAAGAAGCTCATCATCGCCAGGTTCAGGACGACCCGCTCGCCCACCGCCGGTGCGGCGATGCGGCTTACCTCGCGCAGCGCGCCGCGCGCGGCCCGGAAGTCGGCGCGGCCGAGCCCCAGCGCCCGACGCGAGATCGCGCGGCGGCTCGCCGCGATCAGCAGCACCACCGCCACCGCCTGCGCGCCCACGGTCGCGAGGCCGGCCCCCACCAGGTCGAGGCGCGGCAGGCCGCCCAGCCCGAAGATCAGCAGCGCGTTGAGCACCACCTTGACTCCGGTGACGACGGCCGCGATCCACATCGGAGTCCGCGTGTCCTTGGCCGCGCGGAAGCCGCTCTCGTAGGTCACCGAGACGGCGAACAGCAGGGTCGAGGCGAGCGTGAGCTGGAGGTAGGGGAGGGCGGTCTGGGCCACGTCGGGCGGCGCGTTCAGCAGCGCCAGGATCGGGAGCGGCGCCGCCAGGATCGCGGCCGCCAGCACGGCCGCCACGGCCACCGCCAGGATCAGGCAGCCCGCCAGCGCCGCGCGCGCCCGCTCCGGCTGGCTCGCGCCGAGCGAGCGCGACATCAGCGCCACCCCCGCGATGCCGACCGCCATCAGCACGGCCTGCGACAGCCAGAAGAACTGCGTGACGTAGCCCACCGCGGCGAGCGCGCGCGGTCCCAGCCGGCCGAGCATCGCGATGTCGATCAGGCTCACCATCGAGGCGAGCACCTGCGAGCCGATCACCGGCCAGGCCAGCGCCCAGATCTCGCGGTCGGTGGCGCGCGCGTCGGCGCCGGTGATGGCCGCGGCCTGCGCGGCGACCGAGGCGGCGGGAATCGCGGGAGAGGACTCCGGGTCTTCCGCCTCCTCGACCTGGATGGCGTCCTCGGCGTCGCTCACCCCGTGGCGCGCAGCTCGGACGGCAGCTGGAACACCACCCCTTCGTCCACCGCGGGGAGCGAGTCGACCCGCGTCTCGGGGCCGCCCAGCGCGCGCAGCCGCTCCACCACCTCGCCCACCAGCACCTCGGGCGCCGAGGCGCCCGCCGTCACCCCCACGCACTCGACATCCGCGACCCAGGCCGGATCGATGTCCTGCGCAGTCTGCACCAGGTGGGCCCGCAGCCCGTCCTTGCGCCCCAGCTCCACCAGCCGGTTGCTGTTCGACGACTCGGGCGCTCCCACCACCAGGAGCACCTGGGCCTCGCGGGTCAGTGCCTTGACGGCGTTCTGGCGGTTCTGCGTCGCGTAGCAGATGTCGTCCTTGCGGGGCAGGTGGATCGCGGGGAAGCGCTGGCGCAGCGCCTCGAGCACGTCGCGGGTGTCGTCCACCGACAAGGTGGTCTGCGTCAGGCAGGCCAGCCGTTCGGGATCGACCACCGACAGGCGCGCGACGTCGCTCACGGTCTCGACCAGGTGCATGCGATCGGGCGCGTGCCCCATCGTGCCCTCGACCTCGACGTGGCCCGCGTGTCCGATCAGCACGATCTCGAAGCCCTCGCGCGCGAAGCGCAGCGCCTCGACGTGGACCTTCGTCACCAGCGGGCAGGTCGCGTCGAGCACCCGCAGCCCGCGGGCGGCGGCGCGCTCGCGCACCCCGGGCGACACGCCGTGGGCGCTGAAGACCAGCAGCGCGCCCTCGGGCGCGTCGTCGGGGTCCTCGACGAAGACCGCGCCCTGGGCGCGCAGGCCCTCCACCACGTGCCGGTTGTGGACGATCTCGTGCCGCACGTAGACCGGCGGGCCGTAGCGCTCGAGGCAGAGCTCGACGATCTCGATGGCGCGATCGACCCCGGCGCAGAAGCCGCGCGGACTGGCCAGCAACACGCGCATGCCCGCAGTCTAGCGGGCTTCGTTACACTCGCCGTCCGCCTGCAAGCCGCGGAGGAGCACGCATGGCAGATCTCGAGACCTTCCGCCGAGAGACGCGCAAGTGGCTGGAAGACCGCGCGCCGGCGGCCCTGATCGGGCGCGGCGGGAGCGAGCTCGAAGGCACCTGGGGCGGTCGCCGCGCCACGTTCGCGACGCCCGAGCACAAGGACTGGCTCGAGATCATGGCGGAGCGCGGCTGGACCGCGCCCGACTGGCCCACCGAGTACGGCGGCGGCGGCCTCTCGCGCGGCGAGACCAAGGTGCTGCGCCAGGAGATGACCGCGCTCAAGCTGCCCCCGCCGCTGATCGGCTTCGGCCTCACCATGATCGGCCCCACGCTGCTCCAGTTCGGCAACGAGGAGCAGAAGAAGCATCACCTGCCGAAGGTGTGCCGCGGCGAGATCCGCTGGTGCCAGGGCTACTCCGAGCCCGGCTCGGGCAGCGACCTGGCCTCGCTGCAGACGCGCGCCGTGCTCGACGGCGACCACTACGTCCTCAACGGCCAGAAGATCTGGACCTCCTACGCCGACCAGTCCGACTGGATGTTCTGCCTGGTGCGGACCGATCCCGACGCCAAGAAGCAGGCGGGCATCACCTTCATCCTGTTCGACATGGAGACGCCCGGCGTCGAGGTGAAGCCGATCCTGCTGATCAGCGGCTCGTCGCCCTTCTGCGAGACCTTCCTGACCGACGTGCGCGTCCCCGTGACCAACGTGGTGAGCAAGGTCAACGGCGGCTGGACCGTGGCCAAGGCCTTGCTGGCGCACGAGCGCACCATGATCGCGGACGCCTTCGGGGCCACCGGCCGCGCCGGCAAGGGCCGCGGTCTGCGCGGCTGGGCCGAGGACTACCTCGACTGGGAGGATGGCCGCGTCACCCATGCGGCCCTGCGCGAGCGCATGGCGCAGACCGAGATGGACGCGCGTGCATTCACGCTCACGACGCAGCGCGCGCGCGACGCGGCCAAGGCCGGCCACGCCCCGGGCGCCGAGAGCTCGATGTTCAAGATCTACGGCACCGAGCTGAACCAGCGCCGCCAGGAGCTGATGGTCTCGATCGCCGGTCCGCACGCGCTCGGCTGGGAGGGGGAGGGCTTCGACGAGCGCGAGCTCGACCTGACCCGCCAGTGGCTGCGCTCGCGCGGCAACACCATCGAGGGCGGCACCAGCGAGGTCCAGCTCAACATCATCGCCAAGCACGTGCTCGGCCTGCCCGACTGAGCGCGCCCGGAGGCCCCGTGCAACTCGTCCTCAGCGAAGACCAGGAGCTCCTGGCCAAGACCGCGGCCGACTTCGTGCGCGAGCACTCGCCCGTTTCGCGGATGCGCGAGCTGCGCGACGCCGGCGACCCGACCGGCTTCTCGCGCGCGCTCTGGAAGGAGATGGCCCAGCTCGGCTGGGTCGGCATCCTGATCCCGGAGCGCTTCGGGGGCGCCGGCATGGGACTCGCCGACCTCGCGGTGGTGCTCGAGGCGCTCGGCCGCAGCCTGGCGCCCGAGCCCTTCCTCTCGACCGTGCTGCTGGGCGGCCAGGCGCTCGCGCTCGGCGGCAGCGAGGCGCAGCAGGAGGCCTGGCTGCCGGGCGTGGCCGAGGGCGACAAGCTGCTGGCGCTGGCGCAGCAGGAGCCGCGCAGCCGCTACGACCTCTGCCGGGTCGCCACGCGCGCGGAGGCCAGCGGCGAGGGCTACCGCATCTCCGGCGAGAAGATCCAGGTGCTCGACGGCCACGTCGCCGACGCCCTGATCGTGGTGGCGCGCACCGCCGGTGAGGAGCGCGACGCGGACGGCATCACGCTGCTGCTGGTGCCGCGGGACGCGCCCGGGCTGAGCGTCGTGGCGCAGAACCGGATCGACTCGCGCAACGCCTCGCTGGTGCGCCTCGACGGGGTCGAGGTGGGCGCCGACGCGGTCATCGGCGAGCCGGGCCGCGGCGGCGCGCTGCTGGCCGACGTGGCGGACCGCGCCACGGCGGGCCTGTGCGCCGAGATGCTGGGCGCGACCAGCCAGGTGTTCGACGACACCGTCGAGTACCTGAAGACCCGCATCCAGTTCGGCGTTCCGATCGGCTCGTTCCAGGGGCTCAAGCACCGCGCCGCGCGCGTGTTCATGGAGATCGAGCTGGCGCGCTCGGCGGTGATGACCGCGACGCGCGCCGCCGATACGGAGGACCCGGAGCTGGCAAAGCTCGTCTCGCTGGCCAAGGCGCGCTGCTCGGACGCGTTCGTGCTGGCCGCGAACGAGGGCGTGCAGATGTTCGGCGGCGTCGGCATGACCGACGAGTACGACGTCGGCTTCTACCTCAAGCGGGCCCGCGTCGCCGAGATGACCCTCGGAGATGCGGCGCACCATCGGGCGCGCTGGGCCCGGCTGCAGGGCTATTGAACCGGACCGAGCGCTTCCTGCGCGCCTGTCGGGGGGAGCCGGTCGACCGGCCCCCGGTCTGGCTGATGCGGCAGGCCGGGCGCTACCTGCCCGAGTACCGCGCGGCGCGCTCCGGGGTCTCGTTCCTCGAGGCCTGCCGCGACGTCGAGCGCGCGGTGGACATCTCGCTGCAGCCGCTGCGACTGGTCGGCACCGAGGCGGTGATCCTGTTCTCGGACATCTTCGTGCCGGTCTCCGGCATGGGGGTGGACCTCGACTTCGCGCCCGGCCCGGTGATCGCGAAGCCGATCCGCACGCGGGCCGACGTGGACCGGCTGCGGGTGCCCGACCCGGCGGAGTCGGTGCCCTACGTGCTCGAGATCCTGAGGCGTCTGCGCCGCGAGCTGGAGGGCGGGCAGGTCCCGCTGCTGGGCTTCGCGGGCGCGCCCTTCACCCTGGCGGCCTACCTCGTGGAGGGCGGCGGCTCGTCCGACTTCGCCTCGCTGAAGCGCTTGCTGCACCGCGATCCCGAGGTGCTGCGGGCGTTGCTCGAGCGGCTCACCGAGATGACCATCGGCTACCTGCGGGCCCAGATCGAGGCGGGCGCCCAGGCGGTCCAGCTGTTCGACACCTGGGCCGGCCTGCTCGGCCCGGCCGAGTATCGCGAGTGGGTGCTGCCGATCCACCAGGCGATCGCCAGCGCGCTGCCGCGGGAGCGGGCGCCATTCATCCTCTACGTGAAGGCCGGGTCGCATGTGCTCGATTCCATGGCGGAATCCGGTGCGGACGTGATCTCGCTCGACTGGCGCGTCGACCTCGCCGAGGCCGCCCGGCGCCACGGCGACCGGGTCAGCCTGCAGGGCAACCTCGACCCCTGCGCGCTGGCCGCGCCGCGCGAGCGCATCTTCGAGATGGTGCGCGCGATCGCCGCGGCGGCCGGCCCCGCCCGGGGGCACGTGCTGAACCTGGGACACGGCTGTCTGCCCGGGACGCCGGTGGACGGCGTGCGCGCCTTCACCGACGCCGCGCGCGCGCTCGCCGCGTGAGCGCGAGCGACCTCGACGCCGTCGTGGTGGGCGCGGGGGCGTCCGGACTCGCAGCCGCGGCCGCGCTCCAGCGCGCGGGGCGCAGCGTCGAGGTGTTCGATCCGAACCCCCACGCCGGCGGGGTGGCGCGCAGCGAGCGCCGCGACGGCTACTGCTTCGAGCGCGGTCCCAACACGTTCCGCGTCCCCGCCGCCACGGCGGCGTTCCTGCGCGAGCACGGGCTCGACAGCGCGCTGGCTCCCGCGCTGCCCGCCAGCCGCGAGCGCTTCCTGGTGCGCGGCGGCCGCCTGGTGCCGGTCCCGATGGGGCCCCTGGCCCTGGCGCGCAGCGAGCTGCTCAGCACCCGGGGCAAGCTGCGGCTGCTGCGCGAGCCGTTCGTGCGGCGCGGCGATCCCACCGGCGAGTCGGTGGCCGAGTTCGTCGCGCGCCGGCTCGGTCGCGAGGCGCTCGACGCGCTGGTGGGCCCCTTCCTCACCGGGGTCTACGCGGGCGACGAGACCCAGCTCGGCGCCGAGGCGGTGTTCCCCAGCCTGGCCGATGCCGAGCGGCGGCGCGGCTCGATCGTGCTGGGCATGCTCACGGCGCGCAGCGAGCGCGGCCTGACCGGCACCTGGTCGGGCCTGCAGGGCGTGGCCAGTCTGCTCGCGCCGCTCGCCGAGCGGCTCGGCGAGGCGCTGGCGCTGCGCCACCGGGTCTGCACGATCAACTTCGATTCGGGGGTCTATCAGGTCGAAGTCGAAGGGGAATCGGGCTCAAGGACGGTGCGCGCTCAGGGGCTGGTGCTGGCGGCACCGGCGCCCGTGTCGGCGACGTTGCTGCGTCCCCTCGATGCGGAGGCGGCCGCAGCGCTCGACGCGATCCAGTACGCCCCGCTGGCCAGCGTGTCGCTCGGCGTGGACCCGACCCAGGTGCGCGAGGGCGTGCGCGGCTTCGGCTACCTGGTGCCGCGCGGCGAGGGCGACGCGCTGCTCGGCTGCCTGTTCCCGAGCCAGCTGTTCGCCGGCCGCGCCCCACACGGGCGCGAGCTGCTGACCTTGCTGGCGGGCGGCATGCGCCGGCCCGAGGCGGCCGACTGGCCCGACGACCAGCTGGTGCCGCGCCTGCTCGACGAGGTCGACCGCGTGCTCGGGCTGCGGGCCGAGCCGCAGCGGCTCGGCATCACGCGCTGGCCGCGCGCGGTGCCACAGCCGGGCCGCGACCACCCCCGCCGCGTGGCGGGCCTGCGCGCCCGCCTGCGCGGGCTGCCGGCCCTGGAGCTGGCCGGCTCGCATCTCGACGGCGTCGCCTTCGCCGACGCCATCGCCTCGGGCGCGGCGGCCGCCGCGCGCCTGCTGGAGTCCGCCCCGCCCAGGAGGAGAGCCGCGTGAGCCACGACCCCCAGTGCATCTTCTGCAAGATCGTGCGCGAAGAGGCGCCCGCCGCGCGCGTCTGCGAGGACGAGCACGCGCTCGCCTTCATGGACCTGATGCCGGTGACCCCGGGGCACGTGCTGGTGATTCCCAAGCTGCACTACGCGAACGTCTTCGAGTCCGACGCCGACTCGCTCGCCGCCCTCACGTGCCTCGCCCGGCGCGCGGCGATCGCGCTGCGCCGCGCGCTCGAGCCCGACGGCATGGGCGTCTTCCAGCTCAACGGCGCCGCGGCCGGCCAGACCGTCTTCCACTATCACCAGCACCTGATCCCCCGCAACCAGGGCGACCCGCTCACCCTCCACGGCCGCAAGCCCGCCGACCGCGACGAGCTCGAGGCGATGGCCCGCCGCATCGCCGACCATCTCTGAGTCTGGCGAAGCGCGGCCTCTGGCCGCGCCAGCCTTCGCTCGCCTGCGGCTCGCTGCGCGCTCCGCCGCTTCGCGGCTGCGCTTGCGGGGCGCCGTTCAGGGGTCGCGGCGGACGAGTGCGGCCAGGGCTTCCACCCAGGCCGGGTGCGCGTTGACGCACGGGACGAGGTCGAGGCTCTCGCCGCCGAGCTCGGTCCACTGCTCGCTGGCGCGGATGCCGATCTCCTCGAGGGTCTCGAGGCAGTCGGCGACGAAGGCGGGGCAGGCGATGGCGAGCCGGCGCACGCCGCGCTCGTAGAGCTCGGGGAGCACCTCATCGGTGTAGGGACGGATCCAGGGATCGCGCAGCAGACGCGACTGGAACGACAGGGTCCAGTCTCGCTCGCCGAGCCCCAGCGCGGTGGCCAGCGCCCGGGCGGTGGCCACGCACTGCGCCCGGTAGCAGTAGCGCAGCGCGACCCCCGGGTCGTCGCAGCAGTCCTCGCGGGCCAGGCAGTGGCTGCCGGTCGGGTCGGCGCGGCGGATCTGTCGCTCGGGCAGGCCGTGGAACGACATCAGCAGGTGGTCGGGGCGCCGCTCGCGCGGCAGCTCCTCGGCCACGCGGGCCAGCGCGGCGATGAAGCCCGGGTCGTCGTAGAAGGGCTCCACCACGTCGAGCGGCGGCACGCCAACGCGGCGGCCGGCCTCGCGATAGACGGCCTCGAGCGCGGAGCCCAGCGCCGAGGACGAGTATTGCGGGAACAGCGGGACCACGCGGACCCCGGTGACGTTCGCCGACAGCAGCCGGTCGAGGGCCGAGCCGATGGAAGGCTCGCCGTAGCGCATGGCGAGCTCCACCACGTACGCGTCGCCGAGCTCCTTGCCGAGCGCGTCGGCCAGCGCGCATCCGTGCAGCAGCAGGGGCGAGCCTTCGGGTGTCCAGATCTGCGCGTAGGCCTCTGCCGAGCGGCGCGGCCGGAACGGCAGGATCACGCCGTACAGCAGCAGGGTGCGCGCGGGCGCGGGGAGGTCCAGCACGCGCGGATCGCTCAGGAACTCGCGCAGGTAGCGGCGGACGTCGCGCGGGCTCGGGGAGGCGGGCGTGCCCAGGTTGACCAGCAGGACGCCCCGGCGTCCGCGTTCGTCTGCAGCTCGGGACGTCACCGCGGCAGCATGCCAAAGCAATCCGTCCGAGCCAGCGGAATCGCATCTCTCGCAGCTTCACCCCCGGGGTGTTTTCTGCTAGAAGGGGGCTTGGTCGGCGATTTCGCCGGGCGCGGGGTGAGGCCAGGTTGGACGCGGCGGAGGAGCCGATGGGGCTTCTCGGCGGCGGCCGAACAGCGGTGGGGTTCCTGCGGCCGAGCCCGTCCGGGGCCCTGCCGGGCGGCGTCTTGCTGCTCGGCGCGCTTCTGCTCGGCGCTGCTCTGCTCGGCGCTGCTCTACTCGGCGGGTTGGCGTTGCCGGCCGCGGCCGCGACGGGGGAGGGCGCCTGTCGCGCCTGGCCCGGCGAGCCCGACCCGCTGCCGGACGTCTCGAGTGCCGACCCCTTCGCGGCGCGCTGGGCCGCGCTGCGAACCGCCGAGCTGACCCGCCTGGCGCGGCTGCTCGAGCCGATCGATGGCGTCGAGGCGCACCGCACCTGGCTCCACGTTGCCTGTCTCGATCCGGGGAGTGCGACCGCGCGCTCTGGCGTCGCGCGCACCCGCCCGCGGGCGATCCACCGCGTCGATCCTCTCGGGCCGGAGAGCGATCCCACCTTCGATGCGCGCGCGTCGCTCGACGCTGCGCTCGCCGTAGCGGCGCGCGCCGCGGCGGGTGCCGCCGACGCCGCCGTGCGCGTCGCGGCGGAGCCGGCTCGCCCTCCCCGCACCACCGTCCAGGCAGCGGCGCGGCCGCGACCCGACCCGATTCCGGTCTCGATTGGCTCGGACGCGCGCGTCGCCGAGCCCGTGACGACCTCGCCGCCGCTCGTCGCGGTCGCGAGCGAGCCGGCCCCCGCCCCGATTCCGGCGCCACGCGTGGTGGACTGGTCGGCGATCGACGCCGAGATCGAGCAGGCCGACGAGCTGCTGTTCGAGGCCCGTTTCCGGCAGGCGCTCGACCTGATCGCTCGCGCCCGGGACCGCGTCGAGGGGCGCAACGGCGACTCCGGCGCCGCGCCGCGCCGGGCGCGGGTCGAGGTGCTCGCGGCCACGGCCGAGGTCGCGCTGGGCGACACCGAAGCGGCGCACCGGAGCTTCCGGCGCGCGCTGGCGGCCGACCCCGGACTCGACCTCGATCCGCGGGCCACGCCGCCCAAGGTGCTGCGCGCGTTCGAGGCCGCGCGCTCCGAGGCGCGAGCGCCAGGGGGACCGGGATGAGCGCGCGGGCTCGGCTGGCGCTCGTGGCTGCCGGTGGGGCGGGTCTGCTGCTGGTGGTGGCCTGCGCGCGGCCGGTGGGGACGGCTCCCGTTGTCCCCGCGCGCGTGCAGGTGGAGGTGTACCGCGGGCTGGCCGCTCCCCCGCACGGCGCCGGCTCGCACGCGCCGGTGCGCGTCGATCTGGTCGTCGACGTGCGTCGCTCGACGGACCGCACCGCGTCGGACCCCGCCGACGCGCGGCGCGGCGCGGCGGCGCTGATCGACGCGCTGCCGGCGGGCACCGAGCTCACCCTGCGCGCCGTCGGCCATCGCGAGGGGGCGGGCTGCACCGCCGCCGAGCGCCTGCTCGGTCCCGCGATTCCGTCGGTGCGCACCGCGTGGGCCGAGCGGGTCCGTCAGCTCCGACCGCGCGCCGAGGGCTCGCTGGCCGAGGCGCTCGACGCCGTGCGCCAGGAGCTGCGCGCCGACGGCGCCGCCGAGCGCACGCGCGTGATGGTGTTCAGCGACTTCGCACCGGGCTGCGGCGCCGACCTGTGCGAGTCGGCCCGCGCGCTGGTGGAGAGCGGTGCCTGGGTCGACTTCGTCGCGGCCGACGCCGAGCGAGCGCCCGCCTGCATCGAGCGGCTCCAGCCCGTGGCGGCCGGCCCCGGGCCCACCGTCATGCGGCTCTCGCCGCCGCCGCCCGCCTTCCGCGTGGCGGCCTTCGCGCACGCCGCGCCTGGCGACGCGAGCCGTGTGCTCGCCGAAGGCCGCGCCGGCGCCGCACCCGTGGAGGTCGCCGCCGGCGAGATCACCGTGCACGTGCAGCTCGACCCGCCCGAGCAGATCGGTCCGCTGCGGGTCGCGCCCGGGAGCTTCACCCGGGTGCGCCTGCTCGACTACCCGTCCGCGCTGCCGCCGGCGCGCATCTGGCGGGTCGAGCGGGAGGAGCTGCCCCCGTTCGCCCCGCCGCCGCAGCGCGTGCGGGGGTTGGAGTGAGCGCCGTGTCCCGACGCACCGCGACCCGGATCGGAGCGACCCTGCTCGCCGTGCTCGTGACGCTGGCCGGCTCCGCGCGCGCCACTTCGCCCGAGGACGCCTTCGTCCTGCCGCCCACGCCGGCCCACCAGGAGTCCGCGTACGAGGTCCTGGAGCGGGCCTTCGACCGCTTCTACGGCTTCGACCTCGCCCGCCGGGCCAAGCTGATCGTCCTCATGCGCGACGGCCGCGAGTTCCGCTTCGACGCGCAGATCGTGCGCAAGTGGATCGACGGCCGTCCCCACCAGCTCTTCGACTTCGGGGGCAGCTCGGATCAGCGCGACCTCGCCTTCCTGAAGATCACCCGCGACGAGCGCAGCGACGACGTGTTCACCTGGGTGCCCGACCTGCGCCGGGTGCGGCGCATCACCACGATCCAGCGCGGCGACGCCTTCATCGGCTCGGACATCGCGATCGAGGACCTCGAGGTGCTGCGCATCCAGCGCTTCCAGGTAGTGGGCCGTTCGGTCACGCGCTACGACGGCGAGCTGGCCCACGTGATCGGCGCCGAAGCGCTCTATGACTCCTCGTACGACCGGGCCGACTTCTTCGTCGCCGCCAGCGACTGGGCGCTCCTCGAGGTGCGCCTGTACCGCCGCAACGAGCGCGAGCCCTTCAAGGTGACCTACATGCCGCGCAGCGAGATCGTGCAGCGCGACGGCTACCCGCTCCCGCGGCAGATCGTGTTCGTGAATCGCGAGCGCGGCACGCGCGCCGAGTTCCGCTTTCGCGAGCAGCACGTGAATCCCGAGATGAACCGGGCGCTCTTCAGCAAGAGCGCTCTCGAGAGCGAGCGGCTGCGCTTCATGCCGTCCCTGAAGACCACGCAGGACGCCGCGCCGTGAGTCCGATCGACCCGTTCGGCCCGACGCCCGACCCCGCCGGCTACGTGCCGCGTCCCGCGACCGAGCGCGCGCTGGAGGCGCTCCAGGCGGCGCTCGCCGACGGGGCGGTCGCCGTGGCGCTGCGCGGTCCTTCCGGGATCGGCAAGACGCTGCTGCTGCACGTGCTCGCCGCGCGCAACGCCTCGGCGCGGCGCGTGGCCTACGTGCGCTATCCGCAGATGGCGGCCGAGGACCAGTGCCGCTGGGTGCTGGCTACGCTCGGTGAGGCGACCGACGGCGATCCCAGCGAGGCGCTGCTCGCCGCGGCGCGCAGCGGTGCCGGGCTGGTCCTGCTGTGCGACGAGGCCGACCACTTCCCCGAGGCGGCCGCGGAAGCGCTGCTCGACCTGGCGCGCGGGTCCGGGGGAGCCATCCAGCTCGTGCTGGTCGCGGGCGAGGCGGCCGCCGAGGCCGAAGAGGACGCGGAGAACGCAGAGACCGACGAGGAGTGGCCGGCGCCGTGGCGCGGCGGGGCTGCCGCGGGCCCGGTGGTATGGCTGCGCGAGCCGATGAACGGGGACGAGACCGCAGCGTACGTCGCCGCGCGACTCGAGCGCGCCGGCGCCGACGAGGCGACGCGCGCCCGCTTCCATCCCGCGGTGCTGCGGGCGATGGCCGAGCGTTCCGGCGGACTGCCCAGCGCCCTCCACGCCGAGGCCGAGCGCGAGCTCGGCTCGCCCGGCACGCGCAGCGCTTCGGTCGAAGACGTGGCGGCAGGGGCGGCCGCGGCGCGCGCGCGCCGTGAGGCGCAGGCAGCCGATCGCGAGCGCTGGCGCGCGGCCGTCTCGACGGCGCTCGAGCGCTCGGGCCGCGCCGAGCGCCCGCGTCGCGTCCGGCCCAAGGGAGCCGGGCGGCGCGG
>JASJBO010000106.1 GCA_030066475.1 Myxococcota bacterium | reverse complement strand
CCCCTGCAAGCGCCCGCAGGGCGCGCGCAGCGAGCCGCAGGCGAGCGAAGTCCACCAGCTAACAATCGAGCAGGGCGCGGGCCACCTGCTCGCGGTTCCAGCACGCGTCGCCCAGCCAGAGCTCGCTGGCCTTGGCGCGGCGGAAGTAGAGGTGCAGGTCCTGCTCCCAGGTGAAGCCCAGGCCGCCGTGGATCTGGATGCCGTCGCCCGCGATGCGGGCGTAGGCGTCGGAGCAGAAGGCCTTGGCCATGGCGGCCGCGGCGGGGGCGTCGGGCACGTCCTCGGCCAGCGCCCAGGCCGCTCTCCAGGTGATCGAGCGCATGCCCTCGAGCGCCACGAGCATGTCGGCGCAGCGGTGCTGGATCGCCTGGAAGCTGCCGATCGGGCGGCCGAACTGCTCGCGGGTGCGCGCGTAGGCGACGCAGAGGTCGAGCACCTGCTGCGCGCCGCCGATCATCTCGGCGCACAGCGCCACGCGCGCGCGGTCGAGCAGCCGGGCGAGGGCCGCGTCGGTCGGAGTCCCGCTCGAGAGCACGTCCGCCTCCGGGACGAGGACGCCGTCGAGCTGCACCCGGGCGCTCTTGCGGGTGGCGTCGATCAGGCGGGTCGGCTCGATTCGCACGCCCTCGGCGCGTGTGTCGATCACCGCCAGCAGCAGGGCGTCGCTCGTCGCCTCGCGGGCGGCCACGGCGATCCAGTCGGCGCTCTGGGCGTCGGGCACGAAGCGCTTCTCGCCGGTGAGGCGCAGGCCGCCGTCGGCGCGCTCGGCGCGCAGCTGCACGCCCGCGGCGTCCCAGCGCTCGTCGGTCTCGAGCAGCGCCAGCGTGCCGCGGCTGGCGCCCGCGGCGAGACCGGGCAGCCAGCGCGCGGCCTGCACGGCGCTGCCCGCGAGCTGAACGGCACCTGCACCGAGCACGACCGACGAGAAGAACGGCCCGGGCATCAGCACCCGCCCGGTCTCCTCGAGCAGCACGACCAGGTCGAGCAGCCCGCAGCCCCCGCCACCGAGCGCGCCCGGAATCGGCAGCCCCTGCCAGCCCAACTCGGCCGTGCGCTTCCAGAGCGACTCGGGCACACCGCGCGGGTCGTCGAGCATCTCGCGCACCAGCGCCATCGGGCACTCGCGCGCCAGCAGCTCGCGGGCGCTCGCGCGCAGCAGCTCCTGCTCTTCGCTGAAGTGGACGTCCATCCGGCCCGCAGAAGCTGACATATCGTCAGATTCCGCGCGAGCGCCTAGAATCGGCGCCGCATGAGGCCCTCGTTCCGCATCCTGCCGCACCTCTCGCGCGACAACGAGCACTTCTGGACGGGCGGCGCCGCGGGCGAGCTGCGCTTCCTGCGCTGCCGGGCGTGCCGCCACTGGATCCACCCGCCGGCGCCGATCTGTCCCGCCTGCCTGGAGCGCGACCTGGACGTGGAGGCGGCCTCGGGCCGCGGCGAGGTGGTGACCTTCACGATCAACCACCAGCCCTGGATCCCGGGCTTCGATCCGCCCTACGCGGTGGCGATCGTCGAGCTCGACGAGCAGCCGGGCCTGCGCCTCACCACCAACGTGGTGGGCTGCGAGCCCGACCAGGTCGCGATCGGGATGCGCGTGCGGGTGACGTTCGAGGAGCGCGACGGGGTGCACGTCCCGCTCTTCGAGCCGGAGCCGCGCTGATGCAGCCGGGCGAGGGGCGCTGCGTCGTCTCCGGCATCGGCCAATCGCAGGTCGGTCGCCGGCTCGCGCGCAGCCCGATGGAGCTGACGCTCGATGCGTGCCTGGCCGCGATCGAGGACGCCGGCCTCGAGCGAGGCGACATCGACGGGCTCGCCACCTACCCGGGCGGCTGGTTCGGACCGCGCGGCTTCTCGGGTCCCGGCATTCCGGAGCTGCAGGATGCGCTGCGGCTCGAGCTCTCCTGGTACTCGGGCGGGCCGGAGCTGCCCGGTCAGCTCGGCTCGGTGATCGACGCCTGCGCCGCCGTCGCCTGTGGGCTGGCCCGCCACGTCCTGTGCTTCCGCACCGTCTGGGAGGCGCAGGCGCAGGGGGGCGGCGGGCGCGCCGGGATCGGCACGGCGGGCGGTGGCGGTGGGGGCGGCGGCTTCCGGGCGACGGGGACGATGCAGTGGACGCTGCCGTTCGGCGCCGCGTCGGCGGCCTGCTGGATCGCGATGTTCGCGCAGCGCCACTTCCACGAGTTCGGCACCACGCGCGAGCAGCTCGCCCAGGTGGCGCTGAACGCGCGGCACAACGCCGCGCTCAATCCCAACGCGGTCTACCGCGACCCGCTCACGCTCGACGACTACTTCGCCGCACGCATGATCTCGACCCCGTTCTGCCTGTACGACTGCGACGCGCCCGCCGACGGCTGCACGGCGGTGATCGTCTCCGCCGCGGAGACGGCCCGCGATCTGCGCGCGCCGCCGGTGCGGGTCGAGGCGGTCGGCAGCGCGCTGCGCGGCCGGCCCTCCTGGGACCAGTTCGACGACCTCACCACCATGGCGATGCGCGACGCCGGCGCCATGCTGTGGACGCGGACCGAGCTGCGCCCCGCCGACGTCGACGTGGCCGAGCTGTACGACGGCTTCAGCTTCCTGGCGCTCGCCTGGATCGAGGCGCTCGGCTTCTGCGGCCGCGGCGAGAGCGGTCCATTCGTGGCGGGCGGCGCGCGCATCGCGCGCGACGGCGAGCTGCCGCTCAACACCCAGGGCGGACAGCTCTCGGGCGGGCGGCTGCACGGCTACGGGTTCCTGCACGAGGCGTGCGTGCAGCTGCGCGGCGAGGGCGGCGCACGCCAGGTGCCCGGCGACCCGCGCGTGGCGGTGGCCGCGGCGGGCGGCGGGCCGCTGGCCGGCTGCATGCTGCTCGCGCGCGACTGACGCCGCCCCGGCGAGGAGGACTCCGCGATGACCACCCGCATCCTGCGCGACGGCGACGCCGACCTCGGCGCGCTCGAAGGCGAGCGCATCGCCGTGATCGGCTACGGCAACCAGGGCCGCTCGCAGGCGTGGAACCTGCGCGACTCCGGCCTCGACGTGCGGGTCGGGGCGATCCGCGACACGACCCGCGAGCAGGCGCTCGCCGACGGGTTCGCCGTGGACGATCCCGCGGCCGCCGTGGCGGCGGCCGATCTGGTGCTGCTGCTGATCCCGGACGAGGTGATGCCCGAGGTCTTCGAGCGCGACGTGCGCCCGCACCTGCGGCCCGGTGCCTGCCTCGACTTCGCCTCGGGCTACAACATCGCCTTCGGGCAGATCGAGCCGCCGGCGGAGGCCGACGTCGTCATGGTGGCGCCGCGCATGATCGGCCCCGGGGTGCGCGACCGCTACGTCTCGGGGCAGGGCTTCCCGAGCTTCGTGTGCGTGCACCAGGACGCGACGTGCCGCGCGCGCCCGCGCATGCTCGCGCTGGCCCGCGGGCTCGGCTCCACGCGCGCCGGCTGCCTCGAGCTGTCGATGGCCGACGAGGCGGCGCTCGACCTGTTCAACGAGCAGGGCTTCGGCCCCGCCTTCGGCACCGCGCTGACCGGTGCGATCCAGGTGCTGGTGGACGCCGGCTTTCCGCCCGAGGCCGTGCTGCTCGAGATCCTGCACTCGGGCGAGCTGGCCTACACCATGGAGACGATGGTGCGCGACGGCATCGTCGACCAGATGGAGCACCACTCGCACACCAGCCAGTACGGCTCGATGACGCGCGGCGTCCGCTTCCTCGACCTGGGCTCGGCCGTGCGCGAGCGCATGGCCCAGATCCTCGACGACATCCGCTCCGGCGCCTTCGCCGCCGAGTGGAGCGAGGAGCAGCGCCAGGGCCTCCCGATCTTCCGCAAGCTCTGCGAGGCGCGGCTCCAGCACCCGGTGCGCGAGTGGGATCGCCGCACCCGCAAGGCGTTCGGGTCGGGCCCGCCCGACACCGACTGAACGGGTGAACACCCCGGCCCACGCCGTCCTCAATCTGGCGCTGCTGACGCGCGGGCGCGGTCGGGCCCACGCTCGCGCGGTGCTCGCGGGCTCGCTGCTGCCCGACCTGCCGATGTTCGGCTTCTACCTGTGGGAGCGGCTGGTGTCGGGGCTCCCGGAGCAGGTGATCTGGAGCGAGGCGTACTTCCGGACCTCGTGGCAGCGCTTCTTCGACGTCTTCAACTCGATTCCGCTGGCCGCGCTGGCGCTGGGTCTGGCGCTGGCCGCCCGCCGCCCCGGGCCCGCCTGGTTCTGCGCCGGGGTGTTGCTGCACGCGCTCATCGACCTGCCGCTGCACCGCGAGGACGCCCACGGCCACTTCTTTCCGCTCACGGACTGGCGCTTCGTGAGTCCCGTCTCGTACTGGGACCCCGCCCACCACGGCGCCGTGTTCGCGGCCTTCGAGGGGGCGATCGGGCTCGCGGCCTCGGTGGTGCTCTGGCGGCGCTTCCCCGGGTGGCTTGCGCGGGCGGCGCTCGTCGCGGTGAACCTCCTGGCCGCGGCCGGCTATCTGGCGTTCTACGTCTTCCGGATCCTCGGCTAGCCTCCCGCCATGATCGTCGTCACCAACCGCATCCCCGTGGCTCCCGGCTGGGAGGAGAAGTTCGAGGAGCGCTTCCGCAAGCGCGCCCACCTGGTGGACCAGTCGCCCGGCTTCGTCCGCAACGAGGTGCACCGGCCGCGGCCCGTGCGCTTCGATCATCAGGCCGGCGGCTTCGTGCCCGATCCCGACTCGCCCGGCTGCTACGAGGTGAAGACCTGGTGGCGGAGCTTCGAGGACTTCGAGGCCTGGACCCGGAGCGAGTCGTTCCGCGAGGCGCACGCGAACCGACCGCCGGCCGAGATGTTCTCGGGCCCGAGCCAGCTCGCGGTGCACGAGGTCTTCCTGTCCAGCGACTCGGACGGGTAGCCCGGCAACCCCGGCTCGGCCCGACGCAGGAAGCCCGCAGCGGAGACGCTCCGCGATCGCAGCTGCCGGTGCGCTGCAGCCAGCAGCTCGCCGGCGGCTCGCCCCTCCAGGTGCGCGGCACACGACCGTCTCGGCCCGCTTGCGCGGTGCGTCGACGCAGCGCGGCGCTACACATTCGCGTGACCCATCGGACGCCTGCGTGGCACTCACGACCATGCGGGACGTGGGCGGTATCGGAGTCGCCGGAGGACTTCGATCCGCGTCGATACCCGGAGGGTGCGGGAGACGCTGACATGACGACGATCCAGCCGCTGCGCACGAAACACCCGATCTCGAAGGCCTCCATTCGACTGCTCGCGACGGCCCTGCTCGCTGCGACCGGCTGCGCCACCGACCTGGGGACCGGGCCCGAGGCCCTGGAGGACCTCTCCTACGACTACCCGATCACGGTGGGCCGCCTGGTCGAGGCGCGGATGGACACCAAGGACCGGCTGCGCGTCTACCTCTCGATCTGTCACGACGCCGGCGCCACGGGCCCCGTCTGCGCGAGCGGCGGGCTGCGCATGCTGGCCATCGCCGAGGCCAAGACCAAGCGGGTGCTCGAGCGGCTGGCCGAGCGCTACCTGATCGACGGCGCCGAGCGGCCGGTCTACGTCTACGGGCCGATCTGCGAGGGCATGCAGGAGATGATCCTGGTGCCGCGCTGCCAGCTCGCCATGGCGATCGGCGTCTGGGACCCGGGTCTCGACGACTACATCGTGTATTCGACGATGCACGGCGAGGGCGCGCTGATCGACTCCGAGGGCTTCAAGACCTTCATCGACCTCACCGGGCGCGCGGCGGGTCTGGCCCGCAAGTCCGTCTTCTAGCTGCTAGCTGTTGGACTTCGTTCGGCTCCGCCTCACTGCGCGCGCCCTGCGGGCGCTTGCAAGGGGCTTCTGCCGCAACGGCTCCTAGCGTATCGTTTCGCCATGAGAGGGCGGGCGCGTCTGGCCGCGGTGCTGGCGGTCTCCGCGGTCGTGATCGGGCTCGTCGCGGCGGCCGAGTGGTGGGTGCTGCCGGCCGCGCTGGGGCTGCCGCGCGAGAGCTACCTGCTCGGCTTCGTGGCCTCCGACGAGCAGGTGGCCGACGTGCCCATCAACGCGATCGGCCTGACCGGTGCGCTGCCCGACGCGGCGCCCGAAGGCGCGATCCGCGTGCTCACCCTGGGCGGCTCCTCGCTGTTCAACCGCCGCATGACCGAACGCCTGGCCGCGCGCCTCGACGCCGAGGCCGAGCGGCCGGTGAGCGTGCTGGGCGCGGCGCTGCGCGCCCACACCAGCTGGAGCAGCGTCCACAAGTATCGCTATCTGCGGCACCACGAGTTCGACGTCGTGCTGGTCTACCACGGCATCAACGACCTGTTCGCCAACCACGTCGCGCCGGAGGACTTTCGGGTCGACTACGCGCACCTGGGGAGCTGGTACCGGCGCGGCCCGCTGCTCGATCGCAGCGTGATCGCACGGCTGGTGCACGAGCGTCTGCTGTACCGCAAGCCGGAGCGCGTCGCGCTCGCTGCGGGGTTCGCGAGCGCGGCCGTGTTTCGGCACAACCTCGAGTGGCTGGTGGATGCCGTGCGCGACGACGGCGGTACTCCCGTCCTGGCGACCTTCGCGTGGTCGATCCCGCGCGGCTACAGCTACGACGCCTTCCAGGCCGGCCGGCTCGGCTACAACAACCCCGAGCGCTACGACCGCTGCGCGGTGGAGGTGTGGGGACCGGTGACGTGGGTGCGCGAGGGGATCGCCCGCCACAACCTGGCCGTCCACGAGGTGGCAGCGGCGCGCGACGTGCTGCTGCTCGACGCGGAGCGCGAGCTCGGCCGCGACCTGCACCGGTTCGGCGACGTCTGCCATCTCTCCGAGCCCGGCACCGACGACTTCGTCGAGCTGCTGGCACGCTTCCTGGCCGAGGCGGGTCTGCTCCGCTGAGCGGGGGCCGTGGTACCGTCTCGCGCGTGCGCGAGCGCATCGAGCTGCACCCCTGGACGCCGTGGGCGCTGCGCCTGTTCGACCGCGTGCCGCTGCCGGCGGGCGTGGTGGGCATCGGCATCGCACTCGCCGTCTTCGCCGTGTACCTGGTCTGGACGACCGTGCTGGGCAACGGCCCCGGCCGGCTGAAGGACGTCCCCTTCGAGGGCGCCTGGGCCGCCGAGCTGATCCAGGACCTCTTCATCGGCTTCACCCTCGCGATCCAGGCCCACTCCGTGCGCGGCGCGCTGCGAGACTTCGAGGCGCTCGCCCCCGTGCTGCGCGGCGACGCGGCGCAGCGCGCCGCCCTGCGCGAGATGATCACCACCTATCGGCCGGGCCTGCTGTGGGCGGTGGGGCTGTTCGGCGGGATCGGGACGATCTGGGTGATCCAGCAGGACCGCGCACTCCTCGGCGAGAACCTGCCAGAGATGGGCTGGAGCCATCCGTCGATGCTCTGGCTGGCGGGGCGCAACTTCGTGAACTGGTGGGTCGTGTCGCGTGCGATCGCGCTCGAGATCACGCTGGGCCGCGCCTTCTCGCGGCTCGGGGACCACCTGGCCACGGTCGACCTGCTCGACCGCGCGCCCCTCGCCCCGATCGGCAACCGCGCGCTGCGCAACGTGCTGCTCTGGATGCTGCTGACGGCGTTCCTGTCGCTCACCTACGTCGGCGAGGGCTGGGCCGGGCAGGGGATGCCGCTGGCGCTCGGGCTGCTGGGTGCGTTCGCGCTGACGGCCTTCGTGCTGCCGCTGCTCGGGGCCCACCGCCAGATCCGTCGGCAGAAGAACGCCGAGCTGGCCCGCCTGCGCGCCGCGATCGCGGAGGCGCGCGAGCAGGTGCTGGAGAAGCACGCGGGCGAGCTCACGGGCGGGCGCCTGGCGGACCTCGTCGCCTACGAGACGCGGATCGCCGCGGCTCGCGAGTGGCCGATCGACGCGACCACGCTGCTGCGGCTCGGCCTGTACCTGGCCTTCGGCTTCGGATCGTGGATCGGCGCTGCCCTCGTGGAGCGCGCCCTCGACACGGCGCTACGCTGACACCCCCCACCCGGAGGACGACCCCGATGCCCGAGTTCTGCCAGGCCGAGCGCGACGGCCACCTGTTCACGATCACGATCGACCGCCCCGAGGTGATGAACGCGATCCACCCGCCGGCCTGCTTCGAGCTGAACGGGCTGATCGACGAGTTCGTCGCCGATCCCGAGCTGTGGGTGGGGATCGTGACGGGCGCCGGCGAGCGCGCCTTCAGCGCGGGCAACGACCTCAAGTACCAGGCCGGCGGCGGCAAGATGGAGTGGCCGGCCGGCGGCTTCGGCGGCCTCACCCACCGCTTCGACAACCCGAAGCCGATCATCGCCGCGGTGAACGGGCTCGCCATGGGCGGTGGCTTCGAGATCGCGCTGGCCTGCGACCTCATCGTCGCCTCGGAGAAGGCGGTGTTCGCGCTGCCCGAGCCGCGCGTGGGGCTGGCGGCGCTCGCCGGCGGGCTGCACCGGCTGCCGCGCCAGATCGGCCTGAAGCGGGCGATGGGGATGATCCTCACTGGACGCCGCGTGGATGCACGGGAAGGCCTGCAGCTCGGCTTCGTGAACGAGGTGGTGGCGCCCGACCAGGTGCTGCCGGCGGCGCGCCGCTGGGCCGAGGCGATCCTCGAGTGCTCGCCGGTGGCGGTGCGCACCAGCAAGGCAGTGGCCGAGCAGGGCCTGTCGCACGCCTCGCTCGAGGCGGCCAACGCTGCCTCCTACGACGCCATCCGCACCCTGGTCAAGAGCGAGGACTACGTCGAGGGGCCGCGGGCGTTCGCCGAGAAGCGCAAGCCCGCCTGGAAGGGGCGCTGACCGGCCCGCTGGCGGGCGCCCCAGCGAAGCTTCACACTCCCGCGGTTCCGAGCCGGAGGACCGCCCGTGATCGAGTGGAGCGAGCAGCACCAGATGATCCGCGACGCCGTGCGTCGCTTCGTCGAGTCCGAGATCGTGCCCCAGGTCGAGGAGCTGGAGCACGGCGACACCCCGCCCTACGAAGTCCTGCGCAAGCTGATCCGCACGTTCGGCATGGACGAGATGGCGCGGACCCGCTTCGAGAAGCAGATCGCGCGCGATCGGAACGGCGGGGGCGGCGCCCGCGAGGCCGGAGAGGGCGGCGGCCGCGGCGACGCCGCCGCCATGCAGCTGATCCCGATCATCGAGCTGTGTCGCTACTGCCCCGGCATGGTCACCGCGATGGGCGTGTCGATGGGCCTCACGGCCGCCTCGATCCTGTCCAAGGGGACCACGGCCCAGAAGGAGCGCTGGGCGCTCGATCTGCTCACGCTCGACAAGGTCGGCGCCTGGGCGATCACCGAGCCGGGCTCGGGCTCGGATGCCTTCGGCGGCATGAAGTCCACCGCGCGCCGCGACGGTGACGAGTACGTGCTGAACGGCAACAAGACCTTCATCACCAACGGGCCCTTCGCCGACACCATCGTGTTCATCTGCAAGCTCGAAGAGGATGGAGTCGACCCGCGCGACCGCAAGCTCCTGCACTTCGTCCTCGACAAGGGCACGCCGGGCCTGACCCAGACGAAGCCGATGCGGAAGATGGGGCTGCACTCGTCGCCCACCGGCGAGCTCTTCCTGCAGGACGTGCGCGTCGGCCGCGACCGCCTGCTCGGCGAGAGCGAGCAGAAGGCGGGAGCGGGCGGCCGCGCCGGCGCCAAGGCCACCTTCCAGATGGAGCGCTCGGGCGTCGCCGCGATGGCGCTGGGCATCATCGAGCGCTGCCTCGAGCTGTCGATCGCATACGCCCGCGAGCGGGTGCAGTTCGGCCGCCCGATCGGCGAGTTCCAGCTGATCCAGGAGAAGCTCGCGCGCATGGAGGTGGCCCGCATGAACGTGCAGAACCTGGTGTTCCGCACGGTCGAGCTGGCCGAGCAGGGCCGCAGCATGAGCTTCGCGGAGGCGTCCGCGATGAAGCTCTACTCGGCGCGCGCCGCCACCGAGGTGGCGCTCGAGGCGGTGCAGGTGCACGGCGGCAACGGCTACATGTCGGAGTACCAGGTGGAGCAGCTCGCGCGCGACGCCAAGGTGCTCCAGATCTACGCCGGCACCGACGAGATCCAGATCGGTGCGATCGCGAAGGACCTGCTGAGCTAGGAGCCTGCGCGGCAGGAAGCCCACTGCAAGCGCCCGGAGGGCGCGCGCAGTGAGGCGAAGCCGAACGAAGTCCTCCAGCTGAAGTCTGCGCGGCAGAAGCCCCCTGCAAGCGCCCGGAGGGCGCGCGCAGTGAGCCGCAGGCGAGCGAAGTCCACCAGCTAGTCCGCCCGGCCTGGCGTGGTACAGTCTTGCCGTGCCCGTCCGCTACGAGATCGACAGCGACCTCGGTCTGATCCTGGTCGCGGGAAGCGGCGCGGTCCGCGACGACGAGCTCGAGGAGGTGAGCGCGCAGCTCGCCGCCGATGCCCGGGCGCGGACCTGCTCGCTGCAGCTCGACGACTGGCGCGAGGTGACCAGCAGCGAGGCCTCTTCCTCCTGCCTGCGTCGGATCGCCGAGGTCTGGGGCAAGCGAGAGCTCGGCCGGGAGCGGACCAAGCTGGCGACGGTCGTGCGCCGGGACGTCGATTACGGGCTGGCCCGGATGTACCAGGCCTTCCGCGACACGTCCTCCATCGAGATGCGGGTGTTCCGGGAGCTGCACGAGGCCGAGGCGTGGCTGGGTGTCCCGACGGGCGTCGTCCGGAGCCACTTCGCTCCCGACGCCGAGTAGGCCGCAAGCGGCGCGATGCCCGGGCTCGTCCCCCTCTCGGGCGCCTGCCTGTGGCGCTGGTCCTCGTGAAGCTCCGGGCCATCGACCACGTCACGCTCTACGTGCGCTCGCTCGACGCGGTCCGGTCGTACTACGAGGAGGTGTTCGGGCTCTCCGGCTCGGAGCTGCGGGACGCCGGCGCGCGGGGGCTCGCACTCGAGAACGAGGCGGTCCTCAGGGCGCGCCGCTCGCGGCGCCCAGCACGCCCGAGCGGGTGAACGACAGCCGCCGCACCGTGCCGGCGAGGAAGATGCGCCCGCGCAGCTCGTAGTGCAGCGCGTCGTGCTCGCCGGCGCGCAGAGCCTGTCGCAGCAGGTCGAACACGGTGGTGCTGGCGATCACGGTCAGCACCGCGTCGCCCAGGCGCGGGATCTCGATCTCCTCGCTGCCCACGCCGCGCGCCAGGCGGGCGCCGTTCACCTCGAGCGTGAAGTCCACGCCGTTCACGTGGAGCGCGCGGTCGTTGGGGTTCAGGACGCGCAGCCGGATCTCGAAGCGCTGCTCGAGCGAGCCGGCCGCGTGCGGCTCGAGCCCGATCAGGAAGACCTCGGGCGCTTCGAGGCCCCAGGTCGAGCCGGCACAGCCAGCGCAGAGCAGCAGCGCCGCGGCGCACGCGAGGGATCGCTGGGGCATGCGCCCCATGCTAGCGGCGCGATCGGGGCTGGGCTCGGAGTCTGCGCGGCAGGAGCCCCCTGCAAGCGCCCGAAAGGGCGCGCGCAGCGAGCCGTAGGCGAGCGAAGTCCATCAGCTACGCTTGCTGCTCGTGGGCCGGCGACTGACGCTCAGCTTCGACAACGGGCCGTTCCCCGGCGTGACCGATCGGGTGCTCGATCTGCTCGCCGAGCGCGAGGTCCCGGCCGCGTTCTTCGTGTGCGGGAAGGACGTCGGCGACGTCTCGCGCCGCGAGCTGGTGCGGCGCGCCAAGCGCGCCGGACACCGCATCGGGAACCACACCTACAGTCACAGCATCGAGCTGGGGGCGACGCGCGACCCGAATGCGCCGGCGGCGGAGATCGGCCGCGCGCAGGACGCGCTGGGCGAGCTCACCGACGCGGAGCGCTGGTTCCGCCCCTACGGCGGCGGCGGCGTGATCGGTCCGCGGCTGCTGAGCCGGGAGGCGGTGCGCTTCCTGTGCGAGGGCCGCTACAGCCTGGTGCTCTGGAACAGCGTGCCGCGCGACTGGGAGGACGTCGCCGGCTGGCCCGAGCGCGCGATGGCCGACGTCGAGCGGCAGGACTGGACGCTGGTCGTGCTCCACGACGTGCCCACCGGGGCCATGCGGCAGCTCGAGCGCTTCCTCGACCGGGTCGAGGCCGCAGGCGTCGAGATCGTGCCGGCGTTTCCTCCCGCCTGCGTGCCGATCCGGTCCGGCGAGGTCGTGGGCCCGCTCGACTCCGTCACCGGCGACGCGGCTCTCGGCGGGACGGATCGGCTCGGCGGAGCGGAGTAGCGTGCCGGCGGGTCGCACCGCGTCCGACGCGTCCTCCGACACCGGTTCCGCCGCCCAGCCGACCGGCGGCTGCCTGTGCGGGGCCGTGCGCTACCGCGCGCGCGGTGCGCCTCGGCTCGTGGACCTCTGCTACTGCCGCTGGTGCGCGCGCGCGGTCGGAGCGAGCGTGACGGGCTGGGCCCGCTACGCCACCGGGGACTTCGCCTTCACGGCGGGCGAGCCGGTCCGCTACGAGTCGTCGCCCGGCGTCACGCGCACCTTCTGCGGGCGCTGCGGCAGCTCGCTCACCTATCACGACCCGGGCGGCGAGCTGGTGGACGTGGCCTCTGCCACGCTCGACGATCCTCTCGCCTTCCCGCCCACCTCCGACGGGCCGGGGCGCCCCTTCTGGATGCACGCCCCGGCCGGCACGACGCGCGAGCTCTCGATCGCCTCCGTCCTGCGCGCCGCTCCGGACGCGCTGTGGCGGCACGCGACGCGTCCCGAGGAGCTGAACCGCGAGTTCTGGCCGCTGCTCCAGATGCGCTTTCCTTCCCACGTGCGCGATCTCGCGGCGGCGTTCGCCGCGTCGGGTGGTCGCATCGGCCGCTGCTGGCTGCTGCTGGGCGGCGTGCTCCCCGTCGAGTACGACGACGTGACGCTGGTGGAGCTGGACCCGGGGCGCCGCTTCCTGGAGCGCTCGACGCTCGCGTCGCAGCGCCTCTGGGAGCACGAGCGCACGATCGAGCCGCACGGCGCCGGCAGCCTGCTGCGCGACCGCGTGCGCTTCGCGCCGCGCATCGCGTGGCTGGCCCCGCTGTACGCGACCGTCTTCGGCGCGGTCTTCCGGCTGCGCCATCGCAACCTGCGGAACCGGTTCGGTGCCGCCGCGCCGCGGACGGGCGCCGTGGACGGGGAGGGGCGATGAAGAGCTCGCGAACGCTCTGGCTGGGGCTCGCGCTGGTCGTCGGCGCGGCCGGCGTCGCGGGCGCCCAGCGCCGCTCCACATACCCGGCGCGGTGGGCTCGCCGCTGAATCCGATCGCGATCAAATCGCCGGGGCGTGACTGGCGGCGTCGCGCGCCAGCGCGTCGAGCAGCACGCCCTCGCGCAGCCCCCAGTCGCAGACGACGAACTCGCCGAGGCCGAGCTCGTCGACGAGCGTGGTCAGGATCACGGCGGCCGCCGGCAGCAGGTCGGCGCGGCGGCGGCGCATGCCGCGCATGGCGAGCCGCTCCGCGTGCGTCGACGCGGCGAGGCGCTTGCCGAGCGCGCGCAGCTCGTCCCTCGACAGCGTCAGCGGCGCCGCGCGGCGGCTGTGCGAGGCATCGCCCTCCGCGACCAGTCGCGCCAGCGCCCGCACCGCACCGCCGGTCGCGATGGTGCGGCGCGGCTTGAGCTCGACGATGCGGTCGCGCCACGGGGCGAGCTGCTCGCGGACCCGATGGCGCAGCGCCTTCGCCTCGCGCGGCCGCAGCGGGTCTTGCTGGATGCACTCCCCGTGCAGACGGGCCACGCCGAGCGGCAGGGTGGCCTCGAGGCGGATGCCGTCGCGGTCGCTCACCGCCAGCTCCAGGCTCCCGCCGCCCAGGTCGAGTCCCAGCGTCCGGCCCTTGCCGAGGCCCAGGCGGCCCGCGAAGGCCTTCATCATCAGGCGAGCCTCCTCCTCGCCGGGCAGGATCCGCACCGGCGCGCCCAGGGCTCGGCCGATCCGCTCGGAGAGCTCGAACCCGTTCTCGGCGTCGCGCACCGCGGAGGTCGCGACCGGGTGGATGCGCTGCACCTTCTCCTGCTCGGCGACCTCGTGCAGGTCGCGCGCCACCGCCACCGCGCGCGCGCAGACGTCGGCCGGGATGTGCGCGTTGCTGGCGATCACGGCGCCGAGCCGCAGCATGAACTTCTCGCGCACCACCGGGTGGATCTCGCCCTGGCGGCTCACGTCGGCGATCAACAGGTTGAACGACGTGCTGCCGAGATCGAGCACGGCCGAGCGGACCGTCTCGGGCATCGACGCACGCAGCCGCGCGTGCTTGGACCGCGCGCCGGGCTCGAGGTAGCGGGCGCAGGTCGGCGTGTAGCCGGGTCCCTCGAGCGCCCAGATCGAGCCCTTGCGGCACGGGACGCGCTCGTCGCTCTCGTCCTCGGGCAGCTCGAACAGCTCGAGCAGGGCCGTGATCAGCGGCAGGTGCGTGCAGTAGAGCACCGCGCCCTCGTCGAAGGCCGGCATCAGCTCGAGCATGCGCTGCACCGTCTCGCCTTCGGCGAGGCGCTCGTCGACCTCCGCGTCGACGCCCGTGGCCGCGGCCAGCGACTCGACGCTCTGCTGGCAGCGCAGCGCAGGGCTCGCCAGGATGCGCGAGATCCCCGCGCTCCCGAGCTGCTCGGCGAGTGCCTCCGCCTGCTGACGCCCCTCCTCCGAGAGCGGTCGCAGCAGCGGGTCCCCGCGCCACTCCTTGCGGGGAACGGCGCGCGCGTGACGCACCAGATAGATCTTCATCGAAGCGCCCCCTCCGGGTTCGCAGCAGCGGCACCATCGGATGTCACGGGCTGCCGCCGGGGGGGCGAGGACGCAGCCTCACGGGGACAGCCCGGATCGTAGCAGCTGATTCGGCGGCGCAAGGCACCTCCTGAAGCACTCGGGGGGCCGAACGTCAACAAATGGAGTTTGGGGGAGCAGGTTCCCGGCGGCGTGGCGGGTCGGTGAAGTTCCGATGACGGCGCCGATTCAGTCGCGCTTCCAGAAGGGCTCGAGCCGACGCAGGTCCTTCGCGCGCTTGCCGAGGCGACGGACGATGTCCTCGGCACCCCGCGCCGTCCAGCCCGCCACGAAGCCGGCCGCGTGCACGTGCTCGGCCCGCGCCTCCGGCCCGACCCACTCGATCACCTGGCCGAGCAGCCGCTCGGCGGTGGCCACGTCGTTGAGGTGGCCCAGCACGTCCTGGAGGTCGCCGAGGCGGCGCAGGAAGCGCTCCGCGCGCCCCGACGGGTAGACGGCCGCGAGCGACTCCGCGCCGTAGCGGAGCTTCTTCACGTCGACGCGCAGGCGGTGCTTCTCGTCGATCGACAGGCTGTCGAGCCGCCGACAGGCGCGGCGCACCTTGCGCCAGCGGCGCGCCAGCAGCGCATCGGCCTGCTCGCGCGCGGGGGCGAACAGGCGCGCTGCCTCGTGCGAGAGCGGCTGGTCGCGCCAGGCCCGCCTGGCCAGCCACTGACCGAGCCGAAGCTGGAGGCGGGCCGTCCGGGGCGAGTCGAGCTCGCGGCGCAGGTGGGCGTAGGCCTGGGCGCGCAGCTCGCGCGTCTCGTCGCGCAGGCGCTTCAGGGCGCCGTCGTCGGCGAAGCGCGCCTGCAGCGGCTCGAGCGTCTCCTCGAGGAACACGTCGAGGTCGCGCGCGATGCCGAGCTCGGCGGCCAGCCAACGCAGCTCCTCGCGCAGCGTCTGGACCTGCTCGGGCGGGAGCATCGGGCGGAACGAGGTGAGCAGCGAGCGCAGGCGCCGCACGCCCACGCGCATCTGGTGGACGCCCTCGGGATCGTCGCCCGCGTGCGCGACGGCGTGGTTGGCGAGGATCTGCTCCAGGCACGCCTCGGCGCCGGCCGCGAGCACGTCCTCGAGCGACGCGTGGCGCGGCAGGGGCCGCCGGCGCACACGCCGTGCCTCCGGCTGCTCGCCGGTCAGATGGCTGCGCAGTCGTGCAGCCGGGTCGACGGCGATCGGCCGCAGCGCCACCGCCTCGCGCAGCGCCAGCGCCAGCTCGTGTGGCGCGCCCGGATCGCCCTGCTCGGAGGTGAGGGTCAGGTGTGCGTAGGCCTCGCGACCGCGGGCGCTCGTCAGCTCGCCCGCCTCGAGCGAGAATTGCACCAGCGCGTCGGCCTGGTGGATGCGCCGCCGCGTGTGGCGCGCCTCCAGCACCGCGACCGCCTCGAGCGGACGCTCGAGCCGCAGGCGCTCGATCTCGTCGCGCAGCCCGGCGTCGGCCAGCAGCGCCAGGCTGACGCGCTCCTCGGCCACCCGCACCTCGTGCAGCAGCGCGAGCGGCTCGCCGTCGGACGTCTCACGCCACAGACGCTGGAGCCAGCCGCGACCGGAGCGAGTCAGCTCCAGGTGCAGGCCAGCGCGCAGCAGACCGAGTTCGGGCGAGTCGAAGTAGACGCGGCGCAGCGCGCGCGAGAGGGCGCGCCCCTCGGTCTGGGCGCGCAGGCCGGCATGGCGCTGGAGGGCGCCGAGCGCCGTCACGTCCAGCTCGAGGACGAGTGGGGCGGCGGGCGGCCAGGCCGATCGACTCGGAGGATCCAGCGGAAGCGACACGGTCACCGGGGGGTTCGGGTTGCGCCCAGGATAGACGATCGAGCCTGGCCCCGGAGGGACGGGCTCCGCTCGCTCAGACCAGGTCCTTCGGGGTGCAGTACGTGCGCAGCCGGGCGCAGCGTGGCGCCACCGCCCCCCAGTCGGGAACCTCGGGCTCCAGCTCGGCGAGCGCCGCGGTCGGGAACTTGGCGCGCATCCGCTCGAGGTCGCGCGCGTCGCCGCGGCCGGCCAGCGCGGCGGCGAGGGCGCCGATGCCGGGATTGTGTCCCACGACCAGCAGCGTCCCGACCTCGCCCGCGTCGCCGGCGACGCGGATGGAGCGGAGCAGGGTGCGGGGCTCCGCCAGGTAGAGGGAGCGCTCGATCCGCACCTCGGGCCGCTCGGGGAGCAGGGCGACGACGCGCTCGAGCGTGTCGATCGCGCGCCGCGCCGACGAGCACAGCGCCAGGTCGGGCAGCAGGCCCCGCTGCGCCAGATGGGCGCCAATCAGTGCGGCGGCGCGCTCGCCGCGCGGGGCGAGCGGGCGGTCGTGGTCGTCGAGCCGCGCGTCGTCCCAGTCGGACTTGGCGTGGCGCAGCAGCAGCAGCTTCACGGGGACTCGCTCCGCGGCTGCGCGGCGACCGCGCGCACGCCGGGCGGCGTGCCGGGAAGCACGCCGCGGTTGCGGCCCACGCGCACGGGGCTGCCCGGGCCGCGCGGGTCGTGCAGCACCCAGTCCGGCAGGCCGTCGCGGTCGAGGTCGCCGAAGCGGATCGTCCCGCCGGTGTCGAGCGGCTGCCGGGCGCGGCGCTTGTCGTAGCCGAACCGGGGACCGCCCAGGTAGACCTCGATCGCCTTGCCGCTGCCCGAGCTGAACAGGTCGCGGTGGCCGTCCCCGTTCCAGTCCTCGCCCAGCGTCGGAATGAAGCCCGCCGGCCGCATCGTGTCGAAGTTGAGCGCGACGCCGTAGCTGCGGCGGAACGAGGGCTCGGCCTCGAAGCGGCCCTGGGCGTCGATCCGGTGCAGGGCCGCCTCGGCGTCGATCGCGCGCTGCAGGAACATCTCGACCAGCTCGAGCACGTCGAGGGGCATGAAGATGCGCATCAGCTCGGGGCGGCCGTCGCCGTCGAGGTCGATCAGCTCGTCGGTTGCGTAGCCACCCTCGGACTCGAACAGCTGGTCGGGATCGCCCAGGTTCCAGTCGCCGCCGCGGTTGCGGTGCACGCGCGTCTGGGTGGTGGCGCTCATCAGCCCGCCGCTGGCGTGCGTGATGAGCAGGTCCGCGTGGCCGTCGCCGTCGAGGTCGCGCAGGTCCACGCGCGCCGTGCCGGAGCTGCGCACCAGGTCCTCGCTGCTGACCAGCCGCAGCGGGTGTGAGATGTCGGGCTCGGTCGGGAAGCGGCCGTCCGGACGCTGCCGGAACACACGGATCTCGTAGCGGCTCGAGGTGACGATGTCGGCGCGGCCGTCGCCGTCGACGTCGCCCACGTTCAGGCGCGGCACGTCGAAGAACATCTCGAGCTCGTTCTCGCCGATCACCGGGCCCGGGCGCGGCGGGATGAAGAAGTTCGCGCGGCCCGCCACCTCGAGGCGTCCCAGCACCTCGCCGTCGCGGTCGAGCACCGTCACCTCGCCGATGCCCGGCACCAGCAGGCGCGCGCCGCCCAGGGCCGGGCGCAGCACCCGCAGGCGATCGAGGCCGCGCTCGTCGGGGTGGGCGCCCGCGGTCGGGGTGCGCGGCAGGGCCAGGCTGCGGCGGCTCGGCCGGCGCCCGGCCAGCGACACCAGCGCCAGGTCGTCGCGGCGCAGGAAGATCAGCTCGTCGCCGGGCTCGTCGTCGATCGGACCCATGTCGTAGATCGCCGCCCCGGCCGGCACCGGCTCCAGGTGGTCGGGGGTCTCCGGCAGGCTGCCGTCGGGTCGCTGGTAGTGGACGCGCACGGTGCGCGTCTCGTCCGGGGGCAGCCCGCGCACGGAGATGGCGAACACGTCGCCGCGCCCGTCGCCGTCGAGGTCGGCGATCTCCGCCGCCACGATCCGCCCGCTCGGCGTCAGCTCCATCACCTCGAACGGCAGCTCGTCCGCCACCGCCGGCGCCGCCGCCAGCGCGAGCCCGATGCCCATCCACGCCCGCATCGGCACAGCTTAGCCACCGCCGCCAGGCGGGGACGTTGGTTAAGAAGGTTCAGCAATCACCCGCGGGGCACTGCTTGACCTTCTCAACCAACGTCCCCGCTATGATCGTCGCGTGGACGAGCAGACGGCGGGGTTCAATCGGGTGGTGGAGGAGGCGTTGGCGGCGGCGCCGGCGATCCACACGCTCGAGCCGGCGGAGATCCGGGCCGCGCGGGAGCGGGGCGAGGGGATCTGGCCGGCGCTCGAGACGGTGCCCGAGGCCGAGGTCCGCACGCTGCCCGGACCGGGCGACGGGGTCCCGGTGCGCGTGATCGCGCCGCCCGGCACGCCGCGCGGTGTCTACCTGCACCTGCACGGCGGCGGCTGGACGCTGGGTGCGGCGCACCACATGGACGTCGCGAACCGCGCGCTGGCGCAGGCCTGCGGCGCCGTGGTGGTGAGCGTCGACTACCGGCTGGCGCCCGAGCATCCGTATCCGGCCGGTCCCGACGACTGCGAGGCCGCCGCGCTGTGGCTGATCGAGAGGGCGCGCGCGGAGTTCGGCAGCGAGGCGCTGCTGATCGGCGGCGAGTCGGCGGGCGCCCACCTGGCCGCCGTGACGCTGCTGCGGCTGCGCGACCGCCACGGCTTCACCGGCTTCCGGGCCGCCAACCTGGTGTACGGCTGCTACGACCTGGAGCTCACCCCCAGCGTGCGTCGCTGGGGCGAGCGCAACCTGATCCTCTCGACGCCGATCATCGAGTGGTTTGCCGACCACTTCGTTCCCGACGTGGCGCAGCGCGGCGAGCCCGACGTCTCGCCGCTCCAGGCCGATCTGCGCGACCTGCCGCCCGCGCTCTTCAGCGTCGGCACGCTCGATCCGCTGATCGACGACACGCTGTTCATGCACGCGCGCTGGGGCGCCGCTGGCAACCGCGCCGAGCTGGCGGTCTATCCGGGCGGGATCCACGGCTTCAACGCCTTCCCGATCGCGCTGGCCGAGCGCGCCAACGCGCGCATGCTCGAGTTCCTGCGCGCCGCGTTGCCCGCCGAGGCCTGAGCCGGGCCCGGTCTCAGTCGACCGGCGCACTCGGTGCGAAGCACACGCGCATCTCCTTCACCCCGTTGATGAAGTTCGAGCGCAGCCGGCGGCGCGGGGCGGCCAGCTCCATGTCGGGCACGCGCCGCAGCAGCTCGTCGAAGATCACGCGCAGCTCCATGCGCGCCAGGTTGGCGCCCAGGCAGTAGTGCTCGCCCACGCCGAACGCGATGTGCTCGTTGGGCGAGCGCCGCACGTCGAACTCGGCGGGCCGCTCGAACACGTCCTCGTCGCGGTTGGCCGACGGATACCACATCGTGATGCGCTCGCCCTCGCGCAGCGTCACGCCGCGCAGCTCGGTGTCGCGCATCACGGTGCGCACGAAGTAGTGGACCGGCGGGTTGTGGCGCAGGATCTCCTCGATCGCGGTGGGCAGCAGCGACAGGTCGTCCGCGACCAGCTGGCGCTGGTCCGGGTGCGTGATCAGGTAGTACATGCCGTTGGCCGTGACCGTGCGGGTGGTCTCGTTGCCGGCCACGATCAGGAGCAGGAAGAACGAGTTGAACTCCAGCTCGCTCAGGCGCTCGCCGTCCACCTCGGCCTGGATCAGCGCCGTGGCCAGATCGTCGCCCGGGTGCTTGCGGGCGCGCTCGGCGAGCTGGCTGGCGTATCCGAACAGCTCGGCTGCGGCGAGCTGGCCGTCCTCCTCGGTGGTGCGGTACTCCGGGTCGTCGAAGCCGATCAGCCGGTTCGAGATGTCGTACAGGTCGGGCCGGTCGCTCTCGGGCACGCCGACCATCTCGCAGATCACCTCGAGCGGCAGCAGCGCGGCGACGTCGTCCACGAACTCGCACTCGCCCTTCTCGCACACGCCGTTCACGATCTGGCGCGCCATGCGCCGTACGCTCGGCAGGAGCCGCTGCACCATGCGCGGGGTGAACGCCTTGTTCACGATGCTGCGGAAGCGCCGGTGCTGGGGCGGGTCCATGTTGAGCATGATCGCCCGGACGCGCGCCAGCGCCTCCTCGTCGTCCGGGACGTTCAGCGTGGTGCTGCGCCGCGCCGAGGAGAACAGCGCGTGGTTCTTGGAGGCGCGCTTGATGTCGTCGTACTTGGTGACGACCCAGAAGTCGCCGTTCGATCCCTCGATCTCCGGGTGGTGGTAGACGGGGGCCTCGCGGCGCAGCACCTCGAACATGTCGCGCGGCACGTCGTCCACGAAGTGGTCGGGCGAGAGGTCGATCTCACTCAGCTGCATCGGGCGGGTCTCCTCGGGTGGAGAGACGGCGTCCCAGCTCCTTGAGGAAGCGGGTCTGCCGCTCGAGCATCTCGGGGGAGAGCGGGTCCTCGCCGATCAGCTCGGCGAGCAGCGGGGCCATCGCGAAGTGGCCGAAGATGATGTTGAGCCAGGCGCTCACCAGCAGCGGCAGGTCGTCGTCGTCCCACGCCGCGCCGCGCGGCTGCTGCTTGACGGCGGTGCGCGCCTCGGCGAAGGCCGGCAGGATCCAGCGCCGCGCGATCCGCACCAGGTGCTCGCCGCCGCTCACGGCCTCGTGCTGCACCAGCCGCGGCAGGTGCGGGCGCTCGGCGAGCTGCGCCATCACCGTCTCGATGATCGCGTCGCCCCAGTCCGGGGCGAGCTCGGAGGCGGCGGCGCCGCGCAGCGCCTCGAGCACGGGCTGGATGCCGCGCTCGAGCACGGCCTCGTAGAGCGCCTGCTTGCTCTCGAAGTGGTTGTAGAGGCTGGCCGCGTTGATCCCGACCGCCGCCGCGATGTCGCGCACCGCGGTGCCCGCGAAGCCGTGCTGGGCGAACAGGGCCTCGGCGGCGTCGAGGATGCGGTCGGCGGTGGAGGGGCCGGTCGGCGTCATGAACGAACGTTTGTTTACCGCCACCATGTGCCACACGTCAAGCCCCGGCCGGCTCGAGCGCCGGCCCGCTCCGGGGCTCAGAAGCAGCGCACCCGGCAGCTGGTCAGGCGGTTCCCGTGCGACTCGAGGATCCAGGCGTCCGACCCCGGCAGCCCGCTCGGGTATACCGCACAGACGAAGTGGGTTAGCTCCGCGCTCGAGGTGGACGAGCCCGCCGAGACCCCGGTGACGGCGCAGAACTCCCAGCCGCTGCCGATGTTGGCGGTCCAGGAGGGGCTGCCGTTCGACGCGGTCCAGGTGTAGTAGCCGAGGCTGAGGTTGAGCTTGGAGTTGGTGACCGCGTTCGTCGCGATCTCGGCGCTCCGGACCGCGCCCGAAGCGATCTCGGAGGCGCCCACCGCACCCGAGGCGATCTTCGACGCCGTCACCGAGTTGTTCGCCAGGTCCTGGTTGCGCACTTCGCCGTCCTGGATCTCGGAGGTGCGCACCGCTCCCACCTGGATGTCGACGTTGAGGATGCTCTCGTTGAGGATGTCGAGGGTGCCGACTGCGCCGGTCTGGATGTGACCAGCCTGGATCGAGCTGGGGGCGATGTCCGACGAGCCGATCGAGCCGTTCGCCACCTTGCTGCCGTCGATCGCGTCGGGCGCGATGTGCGTGCCGTCCACCCCTCCCGGCACCAGACCGAGCGGGCTCGCGTCCGCCCCGTTGCCCTGGAGCGGCGGAACCACGGCCACGCTGGCCGGGTCGCCGCCGTCGCACTCGACCGAACCGTCGGCGTTGACCGACGTGACGTACGAGCCCACCGCGCAGCTCCCGGTCACGCGCTGCTGGAAGGCGTCGGCCGGGCGCCCAGCGAGCTGCTCGGCCTCGTGCGCCAGGAGCGCGTAGGGCACCGAGACCAGCTCGATGCGGGGCTCGAGCGTCTCGTCGCCGACGCGGATCTCGAGCCAGCTCGGGCGCGCGAACAGCTCCGCCGAGAGCTCGCCCCGGATCGGGGTCCCGCGCCCGAGCAGCACGTCGTAGCGGCCCTCGACCAGCTCCACCGAGGCGTGCTCCTCCTCGTAGCGCAGGGCCTCGATGCTGGTCGAGGCAGGGCTACCCCAGACCGACAGCCAGAGCGGGACCGGGCCGGCCAGCGGCTCTCCGCTCGCGTCGAGCAGCTGCCCCTGGAAGTGCATCGCGATCGGGACGTCCGCCCGGGCGGCGGGGACGGCCAGCGCGGCGAGCGCCAGCACGACGGGAAGGCTCCGCATGGTCTCCTCCTCGAGCTGTCGCCAGTCTATGGAGGGCCGCCACCGGCCGCGCTGACCATACGCTCACCATTCGCTGACCAACCCCCGTGGGGCCCCGAGTGGTAGAGTCTCTCCCGATGGACGAGTCGCCCCCCTACGTCGAGGTCCCGCTCGAGGAGGTCGAGCCCGAGACCCTGCGCGCGCTGGTCGAGGCCTTCGTGGGCCGCGAGGGCACCGACTACGGCCGCGTCGAGAAGACCCTCGAGGAGAAGGTCGCCGACGTGCTGCGCCAGCTCGAGCGCAGCGAGGCGCACCTGGTGTTCGACGCCGAGAGCGAATCCGTCAACATCGTGTCGGCCGCGGAGCTGGCCGAGGCTCGCCGCCGCGAAGGAGCCACCCCGTGACGAAGCCCCTCAACCGCATCAGCCGCCGCATCACCCAGGAGAAGTCGCAGGGCGCCTCCCAGGCGATGCTCTACGCGACCGGCATGAAGCGCGAGGACATGGACCGCGCGCAGGTCGGCATCGCCAGCGTCTGGTACGAGGGCAATCCCTGCAACATGCACCTGCTCGGGCTGGCGGGCGCCGTGAAGGAGGGCGTCGTCGCAGTCGACCTGGTCGGGATGCGCTTCAACACGATCGGCGTGTCCGACGGCATCTCGATGGGCACCGAGGGCATGAGCTACTCGCTCCAGTCGCGCGACCTGATCGCGGACTCGATCGAGACCGTGATGGGAGCGCAGTGGTACGACGCCCTCGTGACCCTGCCGGGCTGCGACAAGAACATGCCCGGCTGCCTGATGGCGATGGCGCGCCTCGACCGCCCGTCGCTGATGATCTACGGCGGCACGATCAAGCCGGGCCACAGCCGCGCGGGCGAGCCGCTCGACGTGGTGTCGGCCTTCGAGTCGTACGGCCAGTCGCTCGCCGGCGCCATCGACGAGGAGGGCCGACTCGACATCGTGCAGCACGCCTGCCCCGGCGCGGGGGCCTGTGGCGCGATGTACACCGCCAACACGATGGCCGCGGCGATCGAGACGCTGGGGATGTCGCTCCCGTACAGCTCGAGCACGCCCGCCGAGGACCCGGCCAAGCTCGACGAGTGCCGCCGTGCCGGCGCCGCGATCCGGGCGCTGCTCGAGCGCGACCTCAAGCCCAGCGACATCATGACGCGGGCCGCGTTCGAGAACGCGATGGTGGTGGTCACGGCGCTCGGCGGCTCGACCAACGCCGTGCTGCACCTGATCGCGATGGCGCGCGCCGTGGGCGTGTCGCTCGGCCTCGACGACTTCCAGGCCGTGAGCGATCGCGTGCCGTTCCTGGCCGACATGAAGCCCAGCGGCCGCTTCGTGATGGAGGACCTGCATCTCGCCGGTGGGACGCCGGCGGTGATCCGGTACCTGCTCGAGCGCGGGGCGCTCGACGGCGACTGCCTGACCGTGACCGGCCGCACGCTGGCCGAGAACGTGGCCGAGCTGCCCGGGCTGGCCGAGGGCCAGCAGGTGATCCGGCCCTGGGAGGACCCCATCAAGGCCACCGGCCACATCACGATCCTGCGCGGCAGCCTCGCGCCCGAGGGCGCGGTGGCGAAGATCACCGGCAAGGAGGGGCTGGCGTTCTCCGGCCCGGCGCAGGTGTTCGACCAGGAGGAGGCGATGATCGCGGCGGCCGAGCGCGGCGAGCTGCGCCGCGGGTCGGTGATCGTGATCCGCTACGAGGGTCCCAAGGGCGGCCCCGGCATGCCCGAGATGCTCACGCCCACCTCGTTGATCATGGGGGCGGGCCTGGGGCAGGAGGTGGCGCTGATCACCGACGGCCGCTTTTCGGGCGGCTCGCACGGCTTCATCATCGGCCACGTCACGCCCGAGGCGCAGGAGGGCGGACCGATCGCGCTGGTGCGCGACGGCGACGTGATCTCGATCGACGCCAAGAAGCGCACCATGGAGCTCGAGGTGGACGCGGCCGAGCTGGCCGGGCGGCGCGCCGCCTGGAGCCCGCCGCCGCTGCTGGCGACGCGCGGCACGCTGTTCAAGTACATCAAGAACGTGAAGTCGGCGTCCGAAGGGTGTGTCACGGACGAGTAGTCCGGCCTCGGGCGGCGCCGCGACCGCGGCGCCCACCTGGTGCAGGGTCGAATGCTCCCCGCGTCGTTCATCCCCCCGCGGAGACCGGTTCGTTGCGTCACATCCATCTGCTCGCCGCCTCGGCCGCGGCGCTGACCGGGGCCACCGCGGCCCAGGCCGCCGAGATCACGGTCAACTCGCTCGCCCACAACGCCACCACGCCGCCCTCGCTCTGTACGCTCGAGGACGCGATCCAGAGCGCCAACGACGACGACAACCGGGGCCTGGGCGGCTGCAATGCCGGCAACGGCAGCGACATCATCACGATCACCGAGAGCGGCGTCCTCGACCTGACCGGCGGCAGCGGCCTGCCGGCGATCACCAGCGACATGACGATCCGAGGCCCCGGCGCCGACGCGCTGGCGATCGACGGGCAGGGGGAGCACCAGGTGTTCGTCGTGGAAGCTGGCATGACGACGATCGAGGGGGTCACGATTCGCAACGGCTCCGGCAGCTTCGGCGGCGGCGCCGTGGTGCGCAACGGCGCCACGCTGGTGCTGCGCGACTGCCGCGTCACCGGCAACCAGGCGTTCAACGGCGGGGGCGTCGGCAACTCCGGCGCCAATCTGACGGTCGACCGCTGCCTGATCGACGCCAACGCCACCACCGGGAACTCGGGCGGGGCCATCGTGAACGTGGGCGGGCAGACCGTGGTGCGCAGCTCGACGCTCTCGGGCAACAGCGCCACGGGCAGCGGCAGCGCCGTCGGCGGCGCGATCCTGACCACCGACGACGAGGCGGCCGCCTTCACCCTGATCGTCAGCTCGACGATCAGCGACAACGACTCGCCGGTCGGCGCCAATCTGGTGAACGAGATGGGAAACACGACCCGGCTCGACCATGCGGTGGTCGCCAACCCCCAGGGCGGCGGCGCCAACTGCGACGGGCCGATCACCTCGCTCGGCTACAACCTCGCCGACGACACCTCGTGCGCGCTCGCGATGACCGGCGACCAGGACGACACCGCGGCGGGCCTCGAGGTGCTGGCCGACAACGGCGGCCCCACCGACACCCACCTGCCCGGCACCGGCAGCGCGCTGATCGACCGCGGCGACCCCGCCGGCTGCCTCTTCGCGACCGACCAGCGCGGCGAGCCGCGCCCCACCAACGGCAACCTGATGGGACCGGCCGAGTGCGACATCGGCGCCGTCGAGGTGGCGCCGGAGCCCGGCGCGGGGCTCGCCGCGATGGGGGCAAGCGTGCTGCTCGCGCTCGCGTGGCGGCGGCGGGAAGTGCGCAGCTCGCGCTGACGCGCTCGAGGCTGGCCCGCGGCTTCCCCGTTCCCCACGCGTCTTCCGCTCGACGCGCGCGGGAGTCCGTCCGATGAGGAAGGGCCCACAGGCCCCGAGCGGAGACCCCGATGAACCCCACGCGCATCGCCGCCGCCCGGCTCCCGAGCGGGCTCAACCCGCCACGGCAGCTCGCAGCTGTTCGATCACGGCGGCCGGCGCCCGCACCGTGAGTCGCGTGCCGTCGTCTTCGTGCGTCTCGCTCACGACCCGGGCCCGCTCGTGGATCAGGTGCAGCAGCCGTGACGTCTGCCAGGGGACGAACAGGCTGGCGTCGACCATCCCGCGCTCGAACCAGCGCACGATCCGCTCGCGGAGCATCGCGACGTCGGCGCGATCGAGCGCCGAGACGACGACGCCGTCCGGGTGCCGCGTCCGCAGGGCCTGGCGCTGCGCCTCGTCCAGGCGATCCGCCTTGTTGAGGACCAGGAGCTCCGGCTGCTCGCCGGCCCCCAGCTCGGACAGCACGCGGCGCGTCACCGCCAGCCGCTCCTGGTAGAGCGGGTCGGCCGCGTCCACCACGCGCAGCAGCAGGTCGGCCTCGCGCGCCTCGGCCAGGGTGGAGCGGAACGAGGCGACCAGATCGTGCGGGAGGCGGTCGACGAACCCGACCGTGTCCGAGACGAGCACCGGCGGCACAGCTGCGGGGTGCAGCACGCGGACCGTGGTGTCGAGCGTCGCGAACAGGCGATCCTCCGCCAGGACTTCGGCGCCGGTCAGGGCGCGCATCAGGGTCGACTTGCCGGCGTTCGTGTAGCCGACCAGCGACACGGTGCGCGTCGCGGCGCGCCGGCCGCGCCGCTCCGACGCCTCCCGCTCCAGGCTCTCGAGCTCGCGCTCGAGCTCGGCGATGCGATCCCGCACACGCCGCCGGTCCAGCTCGAGCGCCGACTCGCCCGCCCCGCCGCGCACGCCGATGCCACCCTGCTGGCGGTCGCGGCGACCGCCGCCGGTCGCCCGCAGCCGCGGCGTCAGGTACTTGAGCGACGCGATCTCGACCTGGGTGCGCGCCTCGCGGGTGCGCGCGTGGCGCTGGAAGATCTGCAGGATCACCGTCGAGCGATCCAGCACCTGGGCGCCGGTGGCACCCTCCAGGTTGCGCAGCTGGGTGGGCGTGAGGTCGTGGTCGAAGACGACGACCGGGGCGCGGCCGGCGTCCCCTGCGTCCGCGCCGCCCGGGTCCGGCGCGGGGTCGTCGTCCCCGTCCGACTCGCTGGCGGCGTGGCGCCGACGCCGAGCCGGCACCGGCGACGGCACGGCACCGGGGCCGCCGGTCAGGCGGGCCAGCTCGCGCAGCTTGCCGGCGCCGAGCACGGTCGCCGCGCCGGTCGAGCCGCGCCGCTGCGTGAGGCGATCGACCGGGTCGAGCCCGAGCGTGCGGCACAGGCGAGCGAGCTCGTCGAGCGACGCGGCGACCTGGTCGTCCGAGAGGTCCGGAAGCTGGATGCCGACCAGGACGGCGCGCGGGCGAGCGCCGTCCGGCAAGGAGAGCGAAGGGAGCATCGGATACCTCGTGGGCAGGAGGCGAGCGGAGCGACCGCAGCCCGGAGGAGCGGTCGACGAGAGGCGCGAGTGGCTCGCGTCTAGAGCTCGGTGATGCCCACGAACATCGTCGTTCCGCCCTGAGATCCTGCGCGCCGGGCGCGGCTCTCCTCGTGACGAGAGGAGCAGTGTAGCACCGGGTCGCCGCGGGCGGGGGCCACGGCCTCGGTGGCGTCCCGGCGGCGCCGCGGGCGATCGCGGCGCCGCCGGGGCGAGGCGGCCTCAGGTGCCGCGTACGATGGTGCAGATCTCCCCGAAGAGCAGCGTCCAGGTGGTCTCGTGGTCCACCGAGGTCACGTTGGTGATCCCGCCGTTCTTCGCGGCGGTCTCGATGCTGGCGTCGCCACTCGCGACCAGCGCGAGAACCGACTTCGCGCAGGCCCTGCCTTCCTTGGTGCCGACCTTGCCTCCGGCGTGCCCGGCCCACTTCACGTCCGTCACCAGGATCCCGATCGCCGGACTGGCCACGCCCAGGCACCCCGTGCCGAGCGAGACCACGAGCACCGCAATCCCCGTCGCCATGATTCGCCTGATCACTGTTTCCTCTCCCCTCTCTTGGTGTGATCTCGCAGGCCCCCAATCGGGCGCCCGCGCCCCGTGCCGGGTGTTAGCACGCCCTCGTCGGTCGTCGTAGTGTCCGACGTCGCCGCCGCTCGGAAGAGCGCCAGCTCGCCCGCGTCCGCGCGCTCCAGCAGCGCCTCGGCGCGCTCCGGCGGCACGGGCCAGAGGGGGTGCGGGTCGTCGCCCCGCTCGGGGGCGGCCGCCGAGACGCGGGTGGGCTAGCGCGCCGGCGTCGGGCCCGAAGCATCACGAGCGCTCGTCCGTGAGGCGCGCCAGCAGCTCGGGGTCGATCCGCGCCTTCACCGTGCGCCGGTCGATGCCCAGCCGGCGCGCGGTCTCCTCGTAGCTCCCGACCCGTGCGTAGACGTGCGTGCAGTAGCGCTGGAGCAGCTCCTCGGCGCTCCAGCTCCCGTCGCGGAAGCCGCGGCCCAGCTCGCCGTCGTCGCCGCGCGGCGCCAGGTCGGGCGGGTGGTAGCGGCCGCGCACCAGCACGCTGCGCACGCACTGCTCCAGCTCGCGCACGTTGCCGGGCCACGGATAGCGCGGGCCGAGCGCCTTCTCGACGAAGTGCGTCACCTCGTCCGCCAGCCGGTCGGCCTCGGTGTGGCCCACGATGCGCCGCGACAGCACCAGCGTGAGCTGGTGCAATTCGTCGGGCGCGTCGTCGAGCTGCTCGCGCAGCGTCGGGGTGCGCACCAGGTCGGCGCACAGCCGGTAGTAGAAGTCGCTGCGGAAGCGGCGCTCGCGCATCTCCTCGGCCAGATCGCGGTTGGTGGCGGCCACGATCTTGCCGGGAAAGCGCCGGTCCGCCGTCTCGCCGATGCGCTGGAAGGCGCGCGTCTGGAGCACGCGCAGCAGCTTCACCTGGATGCCGCCGTCGAGCTCGCCCACCTCGTCGAGGAACACGGTGCCCTCGGGCGGGCAGGTCTCGAGCCAGCCGCGCCGGTCCTGGAGCGCGCCCGTGAAGGCGCCGCGCCGGTGCCCGAACAGCTCGGATTCGATCAGCGTGGGCGACAGCGCCGAGAGGTTCAGCGCCTGGAAGCAGGCGGTGTAGTCGGCGGCGAAGGCGCGGCTCTCGGGGTCGAACGGGATGTAGGACGAGAGCGCCACGGCGCGCGCCACCAGCTCCTTGCCGGTGCCCGACTCGCCGACGATCAGGGTCGGCACGTCGGACATCTGGGCGTAGAGGGTGCGGCGGTAGCGGTGGACGTCGCAGGTGAAGATGGACTCCCAGACGGTGGCGCGCAGACGCGCGGCCGGCATCGAGCCGCCATAGATCTGGCGGAAGGTGTGGTGGAAGGCGCGGCGGATCTGGTAGCCGATCGCGAACAGGTGCGACGTGCTGGGCCGGCGCGGCAGCATCAGGTCGGGCACGTCGAGGAAGCCCGACACGTCGCGCTCGAAGCCCGCGTAGGCCGCGACGCGTCCGGTGGTCGAGCGGCCCTGGGCGCCGGCGAGGATCAGCTTCAGCCACTCGTTCTCGTAGCGCTGGTAGAGCAGGTAGTTCACCAGCGACAGGTACAGGCCCAGCTCGCGCTCGCTGGCGCGGCGGCCCGCGGCGAGGCGGTCGCGGAGCGTGGTGCCGAGCTTCTCGACCAGCTCGCCCAGCCGCGGCACGTTGGGGTTGAGCCCGTTCAGGTCCTCGTCCACGTGCCAGACGGCGGCGCCGGTTCGCACGAATGCGTCGCCGAGCGCCGAGTGCTCGGCCTCGACCCGCTCGGTCAGGAACGGGTTGCCGTTGGTCAGCGTGTCGATCGCCTCGAGGATCCGGCGCTCGCCCGCCTCCATCAGGGCCATCTCGGGCTCCTCCCACCGCTTCCGGCACTGTACATCGGCGGTATGCCGACGGGCATGGAGTGTCCGCTGGGGTTCGGGAGAGCGCGGTGATGCGGTCTTTCAAGTGGCTGGAATCAATAGGGAATTCGATCGGATTCGTTCGGCACGGGGTCTGCTCACTGGAGGGGATGTGTCAGCCAGCCGAAAGGAGGATCCCCGCCATGCGAAGTCTCCTCGATCGTCTCACCCGGCTCCTCTGTCTGCTCCTGCTGCGCGCCTTCTACCGGCGCGTCGAGGTGGTGGGGCGCGAGCGCGTGCCCGGCACGGGTCCCGTGCTGTTCGTCGCCAACCATCCGAACAGCCTGGTCGACCCGATGACGATGCTGGCGCTGCTGCCGCGCCGGCCGCGCTTCCTGGCCAAGAGCACCCTGTGGCAGTCGCCGATCCTGCGGCCGTTCCTGGCGCTGGCGGGTGCGGTTCCGGTGCACCGCCGCCAGGACGTGGGCGAGGGCGCCGACCCGTCGAGCAACCGCGACACCTTCGCGCGCTGCCACGAGGAGCTCGGGGCGGGTGGCGCGGTTGCGCTGTTTCCGGAGGGGCTCTCGCATCACGAGGCGTCGCTGCAACAGCTCAAGACCGGCGCGGCGCGAATCGCGCTGGGTGCGCCCGATGCGGCGGCCGTGCGCATCGTCCCGGTCGGCCTGGTGTTCGAGGAGAAGGCCCGCTTCCGCTCGCGCGCGCTGCTCGTGGTGGGCGAGCCGATCGATCCGGCGCCCGAGCGCGCGCGCAGCCAGGCCGACGAGCGCGCCGCCGTGCGCGCCCTCACGGCCCGCATCGAAGCCGGTCTGCGCCGGGTCACGCCGAACCACGAGAGCTGGGACGAGGCGCGCCTGATCGCGCGCGCTGCCGACGCCGTCGCGCGCGAGCGGGTGGCGCTGCCGCGCCGCCTCGCACTGGCCGACCGGCTCACGCTCCAGCAGGGCCTGGCCGCCGCCTACCGCGGACTCCGCGAGCGCGATCCCGCGCGCGCCCGCGCTCTGGCCGGCATGGTGGCGCGCTACGACGCGCTGCTCGCACGCCACGGCCTGCGCGACGAGCACGTGGGCGCGGGCTATCCGCGCGGCCCGGTGGCCGTCTTCCTGCTCGACCGCCTGCCGTTCCTGCTGCTCGCGCTGCCCCCGGCCGGCATCGGACTGCTGCTGAACTGGCCGTCCTACCGGCTGGTGGGCTGCATCTCGGATCGCTGCGCGCAGCAGCCCGACCTGCCCGCGACCTACAAGATCCTGGCGTCGTTCTTCCTGCTGCCGGCGACCTGGCTCGTCGAGGCGGCGCTGGCCGCCTGGTGGTGGGGGCCCTTCGCCGGGCTCGTGGTGGGGACCGCCGCGCCGCTGTGCGGCTGGGTGGCGCTGCGCGTCGTCGAGGAGCAGCAGGGCCTGCTGCGCGAGCTGCGAGCGTGGGCCGTGCTGCGGCTGCGCAAGGGCCGTGCGGGCGAGCTGCGCGCGCGCCGCCGGGCGCTGCGCGCGGAGATCGAGGCGGAGCTGCGGCGCGGCCTCTCGGGCGACCCCGCTGCGATGCCGTGGCACGTGGTGCTCGGCCTCCCCGGCTGAGTAGAATGGGGCTCCGCCGAAGGAGGAGCCGATGGCCAGCTACGACGAGATCCTCTACGAGGTCTCCGACCCGGTCGCCACGATCACGCTGAACCGCCCCGCGCAGCTCAACGCCTGGACCGACCGCATGGCGGCCGAGGTGAAGCACGCGCTGGCGCGCGCCGAGGCCGACGATCAGGTGGTGGTGATCGTCATCACGGGCGCCGGGCGCGGCTTCTGTGCGGGCGCCGACCTGAACAACCTGAAGAGCCTGAGCGAGGGCGAGCGCGGCGGGCAGCGGGCCGACGACCTCGAGGCCGACCCCGGCGACCCGGACGTCGGCGACTCCTTCCGCGGCCACTACACCTACCTGATGTCGATCCGCAAGCCGGTGGTGGCCGCGATCAACGGCCCCTGCGCCGGGATGGCGGTGCCGATCTCGCTGTGCTGCGACATGCGCTTCGCCTCCGAGCGCGCGGTGTTCACCACCGCCTTCTCGCGGCGCGGGCTGGTGGCCGAGTGGGGCATCAGCTGGCTGCTGCCGCGGCTGGTGGGGCCGGCGCAGGCGCTCGACCTGCTGTTCTCGGCGCGCAAGATCGACGCCGCCGAGGCCGAGCGCATCGGGCTCGTCAACCGGGTGGTGCCCCACGACGAGCTCGCCAAGTTCGTGCGCGAGTGGGCCGAGGACGTGGCCGCCAACTGCTCACCGACCTCGCTTCGGATCATGAAGCGCCAGGTCTACCGGCACCTCACCGAGACGCTGGCGACGGCCGAACGCGAGTCGATCCAGCTGATGCTCGAGAGCTTCGAGCGGCCCGACTTCCGCGAGGGCGTGACCTCGTTCATGGAGAAGCGGCCGCCGCGCTTCGGGCGGATCTGAGCGCTCCGCGCGGGCGGGCGCAGCGCAAGGCGGGGCGCTCAGACCATCCCGCGCGGCTCGAGACCCAGCATGGCGCGCCCGTGCATCTCGAGCCGGGCGTCGAGGTCGAAGACCACGTGGCACGAGAGCGTGTCGACGTCGCGCACCGCGCGCTGGAGCGGGTGCGAGAGGAAGTGCGCGCTCGCTCCGCTCGCGTCGGCGATCGCGTGCAGCACGCGCTTGCTCTGGTCCACCGCGAAGGCGGCGTCGGCGATCCAGCGCGCGCGGTCGGCGAGCGTGGCGCGGTCGCGCAGCGCCATCATGCCGTCGACCATCCGGCGCAGCAGCTCCTCCGCCTGGCGCACCTCGATCTCGGCGCGCGCCAGCCGCATCTGCGCCGCCGCCTTGCGCGCCTGCACGACGCCGGTGCCGTAGAGCTTGCGTTCTTCGAGGCGCGCCCGGAAGCCGCGCAGCGCCGTCCGCGCCTGTCCGACCGCCGGCATCGCTGCCGCCAGCGCCAGGATCGGTAGCATCGGCGTGCGATACAGCGGGCCCGCGTGCAGCCGCGAGCCCGGCGCGCGGCCATCGCCCATCTCCTGGATCGACGCGCTGCGCTCCGCCGGGACGAACTGGTCGCGCACGATCATGTCGGCGCTCCCGGTGCCCGCCATGCCGTCGACGAACCAGGTGTCCTCGACCTCGACGTCCGCGACGGGCAGCACCAGGAAGCGCATGTCGGGCTCGTCGCCGGGCGCCTCGACGCGCACGCCCACCAGCACCCATTCGGCGTGGGCGATGCCGGTGCCCCACTGCCAGCGGCCGTCCAGCCGGAAGCCGCCCTCCACCGGCGTGGCGCGGCCGTTGGGCGCGATGGCGCCCGGCGCGAGCACATGGCTGCGGTCGGCGTACAGCTCCTTCTGGAACGACTCGGGGAGCTGGCAGAGCATCCAGTTGTGCTCGACGTAGAAGGTGGCGACCCAGCTCATCGACGCGTCGCCTTCGCCGAGCGCCAGGCCCACCTCGAGGAACGCGTCGAGGTCGAGCTCGAGGCCGCCGTGGCAGCGCGGCACCATCAGGTCGAAGATCCGCGCCTCGCGCAGCGCCTCGATCACCGCGTCCACGGGCCGCCGCAGGCGCTCGGCCTCCGCGGCGTGCTCGGCCAGCAGCGGAGCGAGCGAGCGCGCGCGCCCGATCAGCTCCGCCGACGCGTCGGACATCAGTACACCAGCTCCACCCAGCGCCGGCCCGCCATCAGCTCGGCCTTGCGGCGCTCCCACTTCTCGGCCGAGCCCGCCAGCCGGACGAAGACCTTGTCCAGCTCGGCCAGCATCTTCTCGAGCCCCGCCACGTACACGTAGGTCTTCGGCTCGCCGAGCCTCTGCCACAGCTCCTCGCCGCGCGACTCGAGCGCGTCGTCCCAGGCGATCGAGTCGGTCCAGCTCGGCCGCGCGCTCAGGGCGCGGAACGCCTCGAAGGTGTCGCGGTCGTAGTACTGGGCGAAGTCGTCGCGCTCCTCGTTCATGTAGAGCAGCTCGAGGCCGCTGCGCGCTCCGTAGAACAGCCAGACCGTGCCGCGCCAGTCGGGGACCTCGGCGTACAGGTGCTTCACGAAGGCGCGGAAGGGCGCGATGCCCGTGCCGCTGCCGATCAGGATCAGGTGCGCGTCGCGCTCCTCCGGCACCTCGAAGGCCAGGCCGAAGGGGCCCGTGATCGAGAAGCGATCGCCCGGCGCCCGGTCGCACAGGAAGTTCGAGGCGATGCCGGGGTAGCGCTCGCCGCTGTACTCGTCGACGTAGGAGCAGCGCCGCACGGCGATCTTGATGCGCGGCCGCCCCGCGGCGCCCCGCTCGGGCAGGTCGGCCACGCTGTAGAGCCGGACGTGACGGTCGTGGCCGAACTCCGGCGAGCCGGGCGCGAGCACGCCGATGCTCTGGCCGACGCGGAACGGGAAGTCGTCCCGGTCGACGTCGAGCACCAGCTCGCGCACCTCCTCCTCGGCCGCCTCGGCCGTGATCCGCTCGCTCGAGACGACGGTGGCTTCGTAGCGCGGACCGCGGTCGTAGTCCTCGACGTGATGGATCGCATCGCTCATGCGCTCTCCTCCTCGCCCGCGCCGGACGGCGCGGTGCAACGGTGCTCGCAGGGTCGTTCGCAGGCGCGTCCGGCGCAGCCGGCGCGGCCCGAGAGGGCGTCGGGGTCGCCGCCCGGCGCGGGCACGGTGCGCTGCCAGGCACGCTGCACCGCCAGCCAGCCGGCCAGGAGCAGCGCCAGGGCCCCCGCGCCCGTCAGGTAGGTCGTCCACATCAGGCCCCCAGCCCCGCGAAGCCCATGAAGGCGATCGACAGGATACCGGCCAGGATCAGCGCCAGCGCGGTGCCCCGCACCGCATCCGGGACGGTCGCCAGCTCGAGCTTCTCGCGCAACCCCGCCATCAGCACCAGCGCGAGCGTGAAGCCGGCGCCGGCGCCCAGCGCGTAGACCAGGCACTGGACGAAGCCGTAGCCCTTGTTGGTCTGGAACAGCGCGAGCCCCAGGATGGCGCAGTTGGTGGTGATCAGCGGCAGGAAGATGCCGAGCGCCCGGAACAGCGCCGGGCTCGTCTTCTTGACGAACATCTCGACGAGCTGCACGGTCGAGGCGATCACGGCGATGAACGAGATCAATCGCAGGTAGGGCGCGTCGATCGCCAGCAGCAGCTGGTTGATGCCGTAGGCACAGGTCGAGCTCACGAACATCACGAACAGCACCGCGCCGCCCATGCGGGTGGCGGTCTCGAGCCGGCCCGAGACGCCCAGGAACGGGCACAGGCCCAGGAAGTAGGCCAGCACGAAGTTGTTGACCAGGCTCGCGTTCACGAAGATCGACCACAGCGGCGTCTCGTTCATCGCGCCGCCTCGGCCCAGGCGGCCTCCTGGCGCTCGCGCCGCTCGCGGCGCCAGTTGAACAGCAGCAGCCAGCCCGCCAGGGTGAAGAAGCCGCCGCTCGGCAGGATCATCACGATCCAGGGCTGGAAGCCGGCGGGGAAGAGCCCGACGCCGAACAGCGTCCCGCTGCCGAGCACCTCGCGCACGGCGCCCAGGCAGAACAGCGCGAAGGTGAATCCCACGCCCATGCCCAGGCCGTCGAGGACCGCGCGGCCCGGCGGTTGGCGCGAGGCGAACGCCTCGGCCCGGCCGAGGATCAGGCAGTTCACGACGATCAGCGAGATGAAGGCGCCCAGCGCCTTGTGCAGGTCGAGGCTGATCGCCTGGATCGCGTAGTCCACCACCGTCACGAAGGTCGCGATCACCAGGATGTAGGTCGCGATGCGCACCTGCTTGGGGATGAGGCGCCGCAGCAGCGACACGACCGTATTCGACATCACCAGCACGAACAGCGTGGCGAGGCCCATCGCGAGCGCGTTGCGCGCGGTGTTCGAGACGGCGAGCGCCGGACACATGCCGAGCACCTGCACGAAGACCGGGTTCTCGCGCCACAGGCCCTTCAGGAACTCGTCGGTGGCAGCGGGGTCCGTGGGCGGGGCGGAGCCGACTGCCATGGCTCAGGGGCCCTCCGTGAAGGCGCCGAGGCGCGGGCGGACGCGCGGGATCCACAGCGCGGTGCTGCGCCGCAGGATGTCGGCGACGGCGTGCGACGAGATCGTCGCGCCCGTGATCCCGTCGATCTGCCAGGGGTGCTGCTTCTCGCCGGGCTTCACCGGCTCGATTGGATGTGCCGGCGCGGCGCCGTCGGGGGTGAGGGAGACGTCGAGTCGCTCGAAGTTGGCGAGGAAGCGCGCGTCGGTCTCGATCTTGTCGCCCAGGCCCGGCGTCTCGCGGCTTTCGAGCACGCGGATGCCGACCACGGCCTCGTGTTCGGGCGCATAGCCGTAGAGCAGCGCGATCACGTCCTGGTAGCCCATGCCGGCGGCCTCGATCGCGACGCCGACCAGCTGGCCCTCGGCGTCGTAGCCGGCGTGCACCGCCGGCTCGGCGGCGCCTTCGGGGCCGAGCGCCGAGAAGCCGCCGCCCTCGTCGTAGCGGAAGCTGGCGCTGGAGCGCGCGCCCGGCAGCACCTGGAGGATCGCGCGCTGGAGCGCCTCGGCGCGGTTGCGCTCGATCACGGGTCCCGTCCACAGGAACACGCTCACGATCAACACGCCGCAGAGCAGGCCGATGCCGACCATCGCGCGGTACATGGGCCACACCGGCGGGGCGGTCTCCGGGACGGGCTGCGCGCCGCTCACGCCCCGGACTCGCGCGGCCTGGCGCCGTAGATGGTGGGCTGGAACCAGGCGTCCAGGTGCGGCGTGGCGGCATTGCCGAGCAGGATCGCGTACATCACGCCCTCGGGCATGCCGCCCCAGATGCGGATCACGACCACGAGGGCGCCGATCAGGGCGCCGTAGAGCCAGCAGCCGGGGCCGGTCATGGGCGAGCCCACCATGTCGGTCGCCATGAACACGGCGCCCAGCATCAGGCCGCCCGAGAACAGCATGAAGGGGGCCGAGGGATACGCGCTCGGATCGAGCGCGTGGAGACCAGCGCTCAGCGCGGCGACGGTCGCGAAGATCGCCGCCGGAATGCGCCAGTTCATCAGGTTGCGGGCCACCAGGTAGGCGCCGCCCAGCAGGATCAGCAGGCTGCTCGTCTCTCCGGTCGAGCCGCCGATGAAGCCCAGCATCATGTCGCTCGCCGCGGTGAGCTCGCCGTCGAACTTCCAGAGCGCGAGCGGCGTGGCGCCGCTCACCCCGTCGTACAGGGGCTGTCCCAGCGGCCACGCCAGCGTCGAGGACGGCAGCGCGCGGAAGCGGTCGGGCGCGAAGGCGGGCACCCAGCTCGTCATCGCCACCGGGAACGCGGCCTGCAGGAACGCCCGGCCCACCAGGGCCGGGTTGAACGGGTTCTGTCCGAGGCCTCCGAACAGCGCCTTGCCCAGCGCGACGCTCACCACCCCGCCCACCGCCACCATCCACAGCGGAAGGCCCGGCGGCAGCGTGAGCCCGTAGAGCAGCCCGGTGATGGCGATCGACCAGTCGCC
>JASJBO010000105.1 GCA_030066475.1 Myxococcota bacterium | reverse complement strand
GCGACCTGAAGAAGATCCACAGCGCCGGCAAGCACCTGCTGGCGCTGATCAACGACGTGCTCGACCTCTCGAAGATCGAGGCGGGCAAGATGGACGTCCACCTCGAGACCTTCGCGATCGGCCCGATGGTCGACGAGGTGGTGGCGACCATCGACGCGCTGGTCCAGAAGAACGACAACCGGCTGACGGTCGAGGTGGACGCCTCGCTCGGCGAGATGCGGGCGGACGTGACCAAGGTGCGGCAGGCGCTCTTCAACCTGCTGAGCAACGCGGCCAAGTTCACCCACCAGGGCGAGATCGCGCTGGCGGTGCGGCCGGGTTCGACCGGGGGAGCGAACGAGATCTGGTTCTCGGTGTCGGACTCGGGAATCGGGATCCCGCCGGACAAGCTCGACCACGTCTTCGACGAGTTCTCCCAGGCCGACGAGACCACCACGCGCGACTACGGCGGCACCGGACTCGGCCTGCCGATCAGCCAGCGCTTCTGCCGGATGATGGGCGGGGACATCACGGTGGAGAGCACCGTCGGGCGGGGCTCCACCTTCACGATCCGGCTCCCGCTGCGGGTCGAGCCGCCCGCCGCCGAGGTGGTGACATCGGCGGAGACGACGGCGGTGGCGAGCGCCGAGGAGCGGACCGTGCTGGTGATCGACGACGATCCCCACGCGCTCGACCTGCTCGCGCGCACGGCGCGGGGCGCCGGCATGCACGTGGTCACCGCCGGCGACGGTCGCGAGGCGCTGGAGCTGGCGCGCAGCCTGCAGCCGGCGGCCATCACGCTCGACGTGCTGATGCCGGGCATGGACGGCTGGGAGGTACTGCGCGCGCTGAAGGACGAGCCGGCGACGCGCGAGATTCCGGTCCTGATGGTGACGATGACCGACGACCGCGAGCTGGGCTATGCGCTCGGCGCCACCGAGTTCCTGACCAAGCCGGTGCGGCGCGATCAGCTGGTGCGCCTGCTGGACCGCTACGCCTCGGAGGACGGCGAGCGGCGCGCGCTGGTCGTGGACGACCGGGCCGAGAACCGGGAGCTGCTGCGGCGCGCCCTCGAGCAGGAGGGCTGGCAGGTGAGCGAGGCCGAGAACGGCGTGGCCGCTCTCGAGCGGCTGGACGACGCGGCGCCGACGCTGATCCTGCTGGACCTGATGATGCCGGTGATGGACGGCTTCGAGTTCGTGCTCGAGATGCGCCGCCGCCAGACGGCGAGCGCGATCCCGATCGTCGTCGTCACCGCCAAGGACCTGACCGACGAGGACCGGCGCCGCCTGAACGGCGACGTCGTGGGTCTGATCGAGCGCGGCGGACTCGACCGCGAGTCCCTGCTCGACCAGCTCCGCCAACAGCTCGCCGCCACCGACGGCTAGCTGGTGGACTTCGCTCGCCTGCGGCTCGCTGCGCGCGCCCTGCGGGCGCTTGCGGGGCTGCTACCGCGCGGCCTCCTGGCCGTCGGACTCGAGGGCGTGCCAGGCGGCGCCGTGAAGCGCCGCCTTGGGGTCGAGAATGACGTGGACCGGGATCCGGGCGATCCAGTCGCGGAAGCGGCCCTTGAAGCAGATCGCGTCGAGGAAATCGCGCCGCTCGAGGCGCGGCAGGATGCGCGGCGGGATGCCGCCCCCCAGGTACAGGCCGCCGGTAGCGAACACCTTGAGCGCCAGGTTGCCCGCCACGCCGCCCAGGATGCGCACGAACAGGTCCAGCGTCGCGACGCAGATCCGCGCCTTGCGCTCGAGGGCCGCGCCGACCAGCACGGGAGTCGGATCGGGCGCCTCGGCCAGGGCCTGCACCAGCCAGTCGGGCTCGTCGTAGCGGCCGGTCTGGCTCAGGTAGTCGTAGAGGTTCGGCATGCCGCTGCCCGAGCACACGCGCTCGAAGCTCACGTGACCGAAGCGCGGCTCGAGGTAGTCGAGCAGCTCGAGCTGCTCGTGGGTCACGGGCGCGAACGAGGCGTGCCCGCCCTCGGTGGGGCAGCTCAGGTAGCGCTCGCCGGTCCAGACCAGGAAGGCCTCGCCCAGACCGGTTCCCGGCGCGATCACGCCGATCGTGCCGGTGGGATCCGCCTGCCCGCGGTTCAGGGTGTGGACGGCGTCGGGACCCAGATGGGGCACGGCGATGGCGCTCGCCTGCAGGTCGTTCAGCAGGTGCACGCGCGGGATGCCGAAGCCCCGGCGCAGCGCGGCCGCCTCGATCAACCACGGCAGGTTGGTCGTCTGCGAGCGCCCGTCCACGACCGGCCCCGCGACGCCGAAGCTGGCCGCCCTCGGCGCCGCGCCCGACCCATCGAGGAACTGCTTCACGATCGCCTCGAGCGAGTCGAAGTCGCGGCTCGCGAAGGTCTCCTCGCGCAGCGGCTGCTCGACGCCCCGCTCGGCGTCGACCAGCGCGAGGTTCGTCTTGGTGCCCCCGATGTCGCCGGCGAGGATCAAGCTCGACCTCAGGCCCGCAGCAGCGACGGCGCGTAGTCGGCGGGCGCCCGGTAGCCCATCATCATCAGCACCGTGGCCGCGAGGTTCGCCAGCCCGGGAGCCGCGAGGCCCTCGTCGAGGCGGAGGCCGCGCGCCGACGGCGCATGGACGTAGAGCGGCACCTGGTTCAGGGAGTGGCTGGTGCGCACGCGGGGGCGGCCGTCCTCGTCGCGCTTGGGCGCGCCGTCCTTGCCGATCTCGACCATCTCGTCGCAGTTGCCGTGGTCGGCGGTGACGATCAGCGCGCCCTCGAGCTTCTCGATCGTGCGCATCAGCCGGGCGAGCTGCAGGTCCACCGTCTCGACGGCGATCACCGAGGCGGTGAGGTGGCCGGTGTGGCCCACCATGTCGCCGTTCGCGAAGTTGAGCCGCGCGTGGCGCCACTTGCCGGCCTCGAGCTCCTGCACCAGGCGGTCGGTGATCTCCACCGCCTTCATCCAGGGCCGCTCCTCGAACGGCAGCCGGTCGCTCGGGATCTCGACGTACAGCTCGCGGCTCTCGTCGATGTAGCCGCTGCGGTTGCCGTTCCAGAAGTAGGTGACGTGACCGAACTTCTGGGTCTCGCTGATCGCGAGCTGGGTCACGTCGTTGTGCACCAGGTACTCGCCGAGCGTGCAGTCGATCTCCGGGGGCGAGACCAGGTACTGCCTCGGGACGTGGAGGTCGCCGTCGTACTCCATCATGCCGGCGAACTCCACGTTCGGCCGCGGGCTGCGGTCGAACTCGGAGAAGTCGTCGTCCTCGAAGGCCCGAGACAGCTCCATGGCGCGGTCGCCGCGGAAGTTGAAGAAGACCACGGAGGCGCCGTCGCGAATCGGGCCCACGGGGCCCTGCTCGTCGGCGATCACGAAGGCCGGGAGGAACTGGTCGTTCACCGCCTCGTCCTCGCCGTAGAGCGTCTCGACCGCCTCGCGGGCGCTCCGGAACGGGCGCGCCTCGCCGTGGACGTGGGCCTTCCAGCCGCGCTCCACGATGCTCCAGTCGGCCCCGTAGCGGTCCATCGTCACGAGCATGCGCCCGCCGCCCGAGGCGATGCAGTAGTCGCGCCCCTGCTCGCGCAGCTCGCCCAGCAGCGCCTCGAGCGTCTCCAGGTAGTCGAGCGCGCTGCGCTCCGGCACGTCGCGGCCGTCCAGCAGCACGTGCACCCGGGCGCGGGCGATGCCCTCCTCGTGGCAGCGGCGCAGCAGCGCCAGCAGGTGGTCGATGTGGCTGTGGACGTTGCCGTCGGAGAGCAGGCCGATGAAGTGGATGGGCTCGCTCCCCTCGCGGGCCCGGTCGGCCAGCTTGCGCCAGGCCGGTCCCTCGAAGAGGCGTCCGCTCTCGATCGCCTCCTCCACCAGCTTGGCGCCCTGGTCGAACACGCGGCCGCAGCCGAGCGCGTTGTGTCCCACCTCGCTGTTGCCCATGTCGTCGTCGCTGGGCATGCCCACGGCCGTGCCATGCGCGCGGAGCGCCGTGCTCAGCGGGCCCGCCGCGAGCGCGTCGAGCTGCGGCGTGCGCGCCAGCCACACGGCGTCCCACTCGTCGTGGCGGCCGATGCCGACCCCGTCCATGATGCACACGACCACGGGGCCCTTGACCCCGGGGAAGCTCGGATGTCGCGCCAGCGTCCAGTCCATCGGGCCTTCCTGGCGCGGCCATCGCCGGATGGCCGCGCCGCTTTGGGGCGATCAGGCGAGGAGCTCGCCGAGGTCGGTGACGACCACGTCGGCGCCGCTCTCGGCCAGCGCCGCGGCGTTGTCCTTGCGGGCCACCCCGATCACGAGACCGAAGCGACCGGCGCGGCCGGCCTCGACGCCCGAGAGGGCGTCCTCCACGACGACGGCGCGCGCCGGCTCGACGCCCAGCTCACGCGCCGCTTCGAGGAACGAGTCGGGCGCCGGCTTGCCGGGGAGATCGCGCTCCGCGAGCGTCACCCCGTCCACCCGGGTCTCGAACAGCTCGTCGATCCCGGCCGAGCGGAGCACCGCCCCGCAGTTGGCGCTGGCGGAGACCACGGCGCTGCGGATGCCGGCCGCGCGGAGCTGGCGCACCAGCTCGATCGAGCTGGGGAACACCTCGACCCCCTGCGACTCCAGGGCCTCCTCGACCCGCTCGTTCTTGCGGTTGCCGAGCCCGCAGACGGTCTCGGCCCCGGGGTCGTCGTCGGGGGTCCCGTCGGGCAGCTCGATGCCGCGGGACGCCAGGAAGTCGCGCACCCCGTCGTAGCGGGGCTTGCCGTCGACGTAGCTGTGGTAGTCGGCGTCGACGTCGAACGGCACGAAGGGCTGCCCGGTCTCGTCGGCGCGCCGTCGCAGGTATTCGTCGAACATCAGCCGCCAGGCCGTGGCGTGGATGCGCGCCGTATCGGTCAGCACGCCGTCGAGATCGAACAGCACCGCGTCGAAGCGCTCCACGGTGAGCGCCGGCTTCGCACCGATCATCGGGCCCTCTCCCGGCTGGGTTCGCCTGAAGCAGAGACGATAGCCGATCCCCGGCCGCGCCGAGCGCCCGGTCGCTCCTCGCGGGCTCGGCCGGTGCCTGCCGCGGACCGGCTGGGGTACATTCGGCCGCCGATTCCTCGGACCCCGTCGTCATGGAGCCGTCACATTGATCCATCGGGAACGGCTGAAGCCGCCGGACTACGTCTACCCCGCCGACCCCTGGCGGATGGTCGAGAAGCGCTTCTACCGGCGCCTGCTCGGGCAGACCGAGACCTTCATGGCGCTGGCCAACGGCTACCTCGGGATGCGCGGGACGCCCGAGGAGGGGCGGCCCGTGGCCGAGGCCGGCACCTTCGTGAACGGCTTCTACGAGTCGTGGCCGATCGTCTACGGCGAGAGCGCCTACGGCTTCGCGAAGACCGGGCAGACCCTGGTCGAGGTGCCCGACGGCACGATCATCCGGCTCTACGTGGACGACGAGCCGCTCTACCTGCCGACCGCCGAGCTGGTGGAGTACGAGCGTGCCCTGGACATGCGCACCGGCACCCTCGACCGGACGCTGGTGTGGCAGACCCCGGCCCGCAAGCTCGTGGAGGTCCGCAGCCGCCGGCTGGTCTCGCTCGAGCACCGCCACGTGGCGGCGATCGACTACACGGTGACCGTGCGCAACGCCGCGGCCCCGGTCGCGATCTGCTCCGAGCTGGTCTACCGGCAGCCGCGCCGCGAGCAGAGCGCCGACCCGCGGCAGACCCGCGCGTTCGCCGAGCGCATCCTCGAGCCCCGCCTGAGCGAGGCCCGCGACGGGCGCCTGGTCCTCGGCCACACCACCCGGAACAGCAAGATGACGCTGGTGACCGGCGTCGACCACCTGTTCGAGACCGAGTGCCCCCACCGTGTCGAGCGGCGCCACGGCGAGGACGACGGCGAGATCACGTTCACCGTGGACGCGCAGCCCGGCGCGCCGATCCACCTGACCAAGTTCCTCGTCTACCACAGCTCTCGCGGCCGCCCGCCCCAGGAGCTGCACGGCCGCGCCGAGCGCACGCTCGACCGCACCGTGCGCCTGGGGTTCTCCCACCTGCTCGAGACGCAGCAGAGCCGTCTGGACGAGTTCTGGGGCCGCGCCGACATCAGCCTGGAGCACGACGTGGAGAACCAGCAGGCGGTCCGCTTCAACCTGTTCCAGCTCCACCAGGCCACGGCGCGGGCCGAAGGCGCCGGCGTGCCCGCCAAGGGCCTGACCGGGCACGGCTACGAGGGGCACTACTTCTGGGACACCGAGATCTACGTGCTCCCGTTCCTGATCTACACCTGGCCGGGGATCGCCGAGAACCTGCTGCGCTTCCGCTGCGGCTTCCTCGACGACGCGCGCCGGCGGGCACGCCAGATGAGCCAGAAGGGCGCGCTGTTCCCGTGGCGGACGATCAACGGCGAGGAGGCCTCGGCCTACTACGCCGCCGGCACCGCGCAGGCGCACATCGACGCCGACATCGCCTACGCGATCCGCAAATACGTCCAGGTGACCGGGGACGAGGACTTCCTCGAGGAGGTCGGCGCCGAGGTGCTGGTCGAGACGGCCCGCTTCTGGGAGGACCTCGGCTTCTACTCCGAGCGCCGCGACGGGCGCTTCTGCATCCACGGCGTGACCGGCCCCGACGAGTACAACACGGTGGTCGACAACAACGCCTTCACCAACCTGATGGCGCGCGCCAACCTCTCCTACGCCGCCGAGGTCGTCCAGACCCTGCGCGACGAGAAGCCCGAGCGCTTCGCCGAGCTGGCCGACAAGACCGAGCTCCAGGTGGAGGAGATCGCGGCCTGGAAGCGGGCCGCCGAGCGGATGTACGTGCCCTTCGACGAGAAGCTCGGCATCAACCCGCAGGACGACCAGTTCCTCGACCGCGAGCCGTGGGACCTCGAGGGCACCCCGCCCGAGAAGTACCCGCTGCTGCTCCACCACCATCCGCTCGTGATCTACCGGCACCAGGTCATCAAGCAGGCCGACATCGTGCTGGCGATGTTCCTGCTCGGCAACGAGTTCTCGCACGAGCAGAAGAAGCGGAACTTCGACTACTACGACCCGATCACCACCGGCGACTCCTCGCTCTCGGTGTGCGTGCAGGCGATCATGGCCGAGGAGCTCGGCTATCGCGAGCGGGCGCGCGAGTACATGCGCTTCGCCCTGATGATGGACCTCGAGGACATCCACAGCAACGTGCAGGACGGCCTTCACATCGCCTCGATGGGCGGAACCTGGATGGCGGTGGTCTACGGCCTGGCCGGCATGCGCGACTACGATGGCCATTTGAGCTTCCACCCCCATCCGCTGTTCGCGCCCGACGGGCGCCTGAGCTTCCCCCTCACGGTGCGCGACGCGCGGCTACGCGTGACCCTGGCCGAGGGCCAGATCCACTACGCCCTCGAGGCGGGCCCCGAACTCACCCTCACCCACGTGGACGAGGAGATCCGGCTCACGCCCGACTCGCCCACCGCCACGCGGCCGTGCCTGCGCTGGACGACCGCCTAGAGGAGCGCACCTTGCCGACGCCGCAGGACCTGATCGTCGAGACGCTGGGGGAGTGCCGTTTCGAATCGCCGCTCGCGGAGCACGGGGCGGTGTTCGTCTCGGAAGAGACCCGGGTGCGTCTCGAGGACGAGATCGGCCCGGGCGCCAGCGCGCCCGAGGACGTGACCTTCGAGAAGGGAGGCCCGCGACCCCGCCTGTTCTTCGACCCGCCGGCCAGCACCGTGGCCCTGGTCACCTGCGGCGGGCTCTCGCCCGGCCTCAACAACGTGATTCGCTCGGCCTACTACGAGCTCGTCCACAACTACGGCGTGCGCCGCGTGCTCGGCATCCGCGAGGGCTACCGAGGACTCAACCCCGCCGAGGGCCGGCCGCCCATCGAGCTGAGCGAGGAGTTCGTGCACGACATCCACAACCTGGGCGGCACGGTGCTGGGCAGCTCCCGGGGCGGCCAGGAGCCCGGAGTCGTGGTCGACTTCCTGGAGAGCGAGGGGATCGACGCGCTGCTCTGCCTCGGCGGCGACGGCACCCAGCGCGGCGCCCACGCGATCGCCGAGGAGATCGCCAAGCGCGGCCTCGCCAAGTCCGTGGTCGGGATCCCCAAGACCATCGACAACGACATCCCGTACGTGTGGATGAGCTTCGGCTACGCCACCGCCGCCGAGATCGCCCAGGAGGTCGTGCGCGGCGCGCACGTCGAGGCGCTCGGGGCGCCGGGCGGCATCGGCCTGGTCAAGGTGATGGGGCGCAGCGCGGGCTTCATCGCCGCCGGCGCCGCGGTGGCCAGCCAGGAGGCCAACTTCGTTCTGGTCCCCGAGGTGCCCTTCCCCCTCGAGGGCGAGAACGGCTTCCTCGCCGCCCTCCAGCGGCGCGTCGAGCGACGCGGCCATGCCGTCGTGATCGTGGCCGAGGGCGCGGGCCAGCACCTGTTCGACACGGAGGACGCCGAGCGCGACGCCTCCGGCAACGTGCGTTTCCAGGACATCGGCGTCTTCCTGCGCGACCGCATCAAGGCGCACTTCGAGGCGGCGGGGATCGAGGCCAACCTGAAATACATCGACCCGAGCTATGCCATCCGCAGCGTCCCTGCGAACGCCTGGGACCGCATCCTGAGCGACCGCATGGCGCGCATGGCCGTCCACGCGGCGATGGCCGGCAAGACCGACATGCTGATCGGCTTCCACCACGAGAGCCTGATCCACGTCCCGATCGGCGCCGCCGTGGCGAATCGCCGCGAGATGGACCTGTCCAGCGACCTGTGGCAGGCGGTGAGGGCCTGCACCGGTCAGCCCCGCTGGTAGCCCGGGTCAGGCCCGCAGGCTGGTGCCCTCGCTGCGCAGGTCGCGGCAGGCCTGCACGACCCGCTCCTTCATGCCCGCCGCGCCCTTGGCCAGGTACGAGCGCGGATCGTAGACCTTCTTGTCCCCGACCTCCCCGTCGACCTTCAGCACGCCGGCGTAGTTCGCGAACACGTGGTCGACGAGCGGACGCGTGAAGGCGTACTGCGTGTCGGTGTCGATGTTCATCTTCACGACGCCGTAGTCGAGGGTCTCGTGGATCTCCTCGAGCGTCGACCCGGAGCCGCCGTGGAAGACCAGGTCGAGCGGGTTGGCGTCGGTCCCGTGGCGCTCCTGGACGGCCGCCTGCCCCTGCTTCAGGATCGGGGGCGAGAGCTTCACGTTGCCCGGCTTGTAGACGCCGTGGACGTTGCCGAAGGTGGCGGCCAGCAGGAAGCGCCCGATCGGCCGCAGCGTGTCCCACGCCTCGAGCATCTCCTCGGGGCTGGTGTAGAGCTTGTCCTTGGCGACGCCCGAGGTGTCGTGGCCGTCCTCCTCGCCGCCGACCACGCCGGTCTCGACCTCGAGGATCACCTCGATCTTGGCCAGGCGCTCGTGCAGCTGGCGCGAGACGGCCAGGTTCTCCGCGAGCGGCAGGGCGGAGCCGTCGAACATGTGGCTCTGGAACAGCGCCGGCTCGCCGCGCGCGACCCGCTCCTCGCTGGCGCGCATCAGCGGCTCCAGGAAGGGCTCGACGTTCTTCGGGTGGCAGTGGTCGGTGTGGAGCGCCACCAGCACGTCGTGTCGCTCGGCCAGACGGTGGGCCGCCTCGGCCAGCACCTGGGCCCCGAGGGCCATGTCGCGCACCGCGGCACCGGAGGCGTGCGCGCCGCCGCCGGACGAAACCTGGACAATGCCGTCGCTGCGCGCCTCGGCGAGTCCTTCCAGGGCGGCGTTGAGCGTCTCGAGCCCGCTCACGTTGAACGCCGGGTAGGCGAAGCGACCGGCCTTGGCCCGGTCGAGCATCTGCTGGTACTGATCGGGGCTGGCGATGGGCATGTTCCTCCTCCCGCGCCTCGTGGCGAGCCCAGGTGTCACACAATCGACACACAGGATTTCGGAAAGGATAGCGGCGACTCGCCGCATCTCGATAACATCGTAGCCTGGCATCGAGGGAGGTATGCGTGTCCCCCCAAGACCCCGATCGCCCCACTCGCCACCCGCGCGCGGGACAGCCGGCCGAGCCGCAGGACCTCGTCGACGTCCCTCGGCTGGTCGCCGCGTACTACACCGGACGCCCGGATCCGGGAGAGCCCGCGCACCGCGTCGCGTTCGGGACCTCGGGCCACCGCGGCTCGTCGCTGCGCGAGAGCTTCAACGAGCCGCACGTGCTGGCGATCACCCAGGCGGTCTGCGAGCACCGCGCCGCTCGCGGCATCGGCGGCCCGATCTTCGTCGGCAAGGACACTCACGCGCTGTCCGAGCCCGCCTTCGAGAGCGCGCTCGAGGTGTGCGCTGCGCACGGGGTGGAGCTGCGCATCGACGCCCAGCACGGCTACACGCCCACGCCGGCGGTCTCCCACGCCATCCTCGCGCACAACCGGGGGCGCTCCGACGGGCTCGCCGACGGCATCGTGATCACGCCGTCGCACAATCCGCCCGAGGACGGCGGATTCAAGTACAACCCGCCGACGGGCGGACCGGCGGACACCGAGACCACCCGCGCGATCGAGCAACGCGCGAACGAGATCCTCGCCGGCGGACTGCGCGACGTACGCCGGGTCGCCTTCGGCGCGGCGCTGCGCGCCGCGGGCACGCGGCTTCACGACTACGTCGACGCCTACGTCGGCGACCTGGGCGCGGCGATCGACTTCGAGCCGATCCGCGCAGCGAACCTGGTGCTGGGGGTCGACCCCCTGGGCGGCGCCAACGTCGCGTACTGGGGCCCGATCGCCGAGCGCTACGGGCTCGACCTGCGCTCGGTGGACGAGACGGTCGACCCGCGCTTCGCCTTCATGTCGCTGGACCACGACGGCCGCATCCGCATGGACTGCTCGTCGCCCTGGGCGATGGCGCGGCTCGTCGCCCTGAAGGACCGCTTCGACCTCGCCTTCGGCAACGACACCGACTCCGACCGCCACGGAATCGTCACCCGATCGGGCGGGCTCATGCCCCCGAACCACTACCTGACGGTGGCCGTCGCCCACCTCTTCGCGCATCGGCCGGACTGGGGGCCGGCGGCCGCGATCGGCAAGACGGTCGTCACCACCGCGCTGCTCGACCGCATCGCCGCGGCGCTCGGGCGCGAGGTCCGGGAGTTCCCCGTCGGCTTCAAGTGGTTCGTCGATGGACTGCTCGAGGGCGCGCTCGGCTTCGCCGGCGAGGAGAGCGCCGGAGCGGCCTTCCTGCGCCGCGACGGCACGGTCTGGACCACCGAAAAGGACGGCATCCTGCTCGACCTGCTGGCGGCGGAGATCGCGGCCGTGAGCGGCCGCGACCCGGCCGAGCTGTACCGCGACCTCGCGGCCGCCCACGGCGAGCCCGTCTACGAGCGCATCGACGCGCCCGCGAGTGCCGATGAGAAGCGCGTCCTCGCCCGGCTCCAGCCCACGCAGGTCGAGGCGCGCGAGCTCGCGGGCGAGAAGATCCTCGCCGTGCAGAGCGAGGCGCCGGGCAACGGTGCCGCGTTCGGCGGCATCAAGGTCGCGACCGAGAGCGGCTGGTTCGCCGCCCGCCCCTCCGGCACCGAGGACCTCTACAAGATCTACGCCGAGAGCTTCCTCGGCCCCGACCACTTGCGTCGCCTGCAGGAGGAGGCGCGCGCGCTCGTGGCGCGCGCGCTGGCGGGCGCCTAGTCGAGCGGCGCTGACCCCCAAGAGCGAGGGCTTCCCATGGCCGAGACCAAGAGCACCCGTGTCAGCCGCAGCGTCGCGGGTTTCCGGCGCCTGCTGATCGACAACCTCTACCACGCCGGCGGTCAGGACATCCAGACCGCCAGCCCGCACGACGCGTACATGGCGCTGGGCCACACCGTGCGCGACTACCTCATCGATCGCTGGCGCCGGACCGTGGACGCCCATTTCGAGGCGAACCCCAAGTTCGCCTACTACCTGTCCGCCGAGTACCTGCCCGGCAGGCAGCTGGCGCAGAACCTGCTGTACACCGACACGGAGGCGCTCGCGCGAGAGGCCTTCGCGAGCTTCGACATCGATCTCGACGACCTGATCGCGCACGACGTCGAGCCCGGCCTCGGCAACGGCGGCCTCGGCCGGCTGGCGTCGTGCTTCCTCGACTCCCTGGCGACGCTCGACGTCCCCGCGGTGGGCTACGGCATCCGCTACGAGTTCGGGATCTTCAAGCAGACCTTCGAGGACGGCTGGCAGGTCGAGGTCCCCGACGAGTGGGAGCTGCTCGGCAACCCCTGGGAGTTCCCCCAGTCGGACGAGATGGTCGAGATCGGGCTGGGCGGGCACACCGAGTCGTACGACGGCGAGGCAGGCGTGCGGCGCGTGCGCTGGGTCCCGCAGCGCAAGGTGCTGGCCGAGCCCTACACGGTCCTGGTGCCGGGCTACGGCACCCAGACCGTCAACACGCAGCGCCTGTGGCGCGCCCGCGCCAGCGAGCAGTTCGACTTCCGCCTGTTCGACGTCGGGGACTACGCGCGCGCCGTCGAGAAGAAGGTGTTCTCGGAGACCATCAGCAAGGTCCTCTACCCGAACGACTCCACGCCCCAGGGCCAGCGGCTGCGCCTGACCCAGCAGTACTTCCTGGTGGCCGCCTCGCTGGCCGACATCCTGCGCCGCTTCCGGGTCCGGAACTCGGACTGGGACCAGCTGCCCGACAAGGCCGCCATCCAGCTCAACGACACGCACCCGGTGCTCGCGATTCCGGAGCTGATGCGCCTGCTGGTCGACGAGCACGCGCTCGACTGGGAGCGGGCCTGGGAGATCACCCGCGCGACGTTCGGCTACACCTGCCACACGCTGCTGCCCGAGGCCCTCGAGCAGTGGCCGGTCGACCTGTTCGGCGAGGTCCTGCCCCGCCACCTCGAGATCGTGTACGAGATCAACCGCCGCTTCCTGGAGGAGGTGCGCACGCGCTTCCCCGGCGACGAGGCGCGGGTGGCGCGCATGTCGCTGATCGGCGAGGAGCCGGAGCGGCGGGTGCGGATGGCGCACCTCGCCACGGTGGGAAGCCGAGCGGTGAACGGCGTCGCCGAGATCCAGTCGCGGCTGCTCCGGGAGCGCACGCTCGGCGACTTCGGCGAGCTGTGGCCCGAGCGCTTCCAGAACAAGACCAACGGCGTCACGCCGCGCCGCTTCGTGCGCCTGGCGAACCCGGGGCTCTCGGAGCTGATCAGCTCGCGGATCGGCAGCAGCTGGCTGCGCGACCTCGAGCAGCTCCGCAAGCTCGAGCCCCACGCCGACGATGCGGACTTCCGCCGCGCCTGGCACCAGGTCAAGCTCGACAACAAGCGCCGGCTGGCCGCCGTCCTGCTCGAGCGGACCGGCGTCGAGGTCGACCCGGAGTCCCTGTTCGACGTGCTGGTCAAGCGCCTCCACGAGTACAAGCGCCAGCTGCTCAAGGTGCTCCACGTGATCGCGCTCTACCGGCGCATCCAGGCCGACCCGGACCTGGAGCTCGTGCCGCGCACCTTCGTGTTCGGTGCCAAGGCGGCGCCGGGCTACGCGATGGCCAAGCTGATCATCAAGCTGATCAACGACGTCGGCCGCGTCGTCAACGGCGACCCGGCCGTGCGCGGCCGGCTGCGGCTGGCGTTCCCGCCCAACTTCGCCGTCTCGCTGGCGGAGCACATCTACCCGGCGGCCGACGTGTCCGAGCAGATCTCGCTGGCGGGCAAGGAGGCGTCCGGAACCGGCAACATGAAGTTCGCGCTCAACGGGGCGCTGACCGTGGGGACGCTGGACGGCGCCAACATCGAGATCCGGGAGCGGGTGGGCGAAGAGAACTTCTTCCTGTTCGGCCTCAGCGTCGACGAGGTGCTGGCGCTCAAGGAAGGCGGCTACCGGCCGGCGGACTACGTCGAGCGCAACCCGGAGCTGCGCGACGTGCTCGACGCGCTCGGCTCTGGGGCCTTCTCGGACGGCGACGCGGGTCGCTTCAAGCCGCTGGTCGAGTCGCTGCTGGGCGGAGACGAGTACCTGGTGCTCGCCGACTTCGACGCGTACGTGGAGTGCTCCGAGCGCGCCGCGCACGCGTACCTCGACCGCGAGGCCTGGACCCGGATGTCGATCCTCAACACGGCGCGCTGCGGCTTCTTCTCGTCCGACCGCCCGATGCGCCAGTACTGCGAGGAGATCTGGGGGGTCGAGCCGGTGCGCGTCGGGGCGCGGCGCGCCGCGCGGAGCGGAGCGAAGTCTTGAGCGAGGGGCCCGGTCACAGCCACCCGCTCGGCGCCACCGTGCAGCCCGGCGGCGTCAACTTCAGCGTGTACTCGAAGGCGGCCGAGTCCGTCGAGCTGTTGCTGTTCGACGGGACCGACGACGCGCGGCCGAGCCGCGTGATCGAGCTCGACCCGCGCCGCGATCGGCCGTCCTTCCACTACTGGCACGCCTTCGTGCCGGGGCTGGCGGCGGGCCAGGTCTACGCCTACCGCGCGCGCGGCCCCTTCGATCCCGCCCAGGGCCTGCGCTTCGATCCCGACAAGGTGCTGCTCGACCCCTACGGCCGCAGCGTGGCCGTGCCGGACGCCTACGACCGCGAGGCGGCCGCCCGCCCCGGGGACAACGCCGCCGTCGCCATGAAGAGCGTCGTGGCGGACCCGGGCCGCTACGACTGGGAGGGCGACGAGCCGCTGCACCGGCCCTTCTCGCGCACCGTGATCTACGAGCTGCACGTGCGCGGCTTCACGCAGCATCCCAGCTCCGGCGTGAAGCCCGAGCGGCGGGGCACCTACGCCGGCCTGAGCGAACGGATTCCGTACCTCCGGGATCTGGGCGTGACCGCCGTGGAGCTGCTGCCGATCTTCCAGTTCGACCCCCAGGAGGCGCCGCCCGGGCAGCTCAACTACTGGGGCTACAACCCGGTCTCGTTCTTCGCGCCCCACGCCGCCTACGCCTCGTCCCGGGAGCCGCTGGCGGTGCTCGACGAGTTCCGCGACATGGTCAAGGCCTTCCACCGGGCCGGCATCGAGGTGATCCTGGACGTGGTCTACAACCACACCGCGGAGGGCAACGAGCGGGGTCCCACCTTCTGCTTCAAGGGCCTCGACAACGAGGCCTACTACGCGCTGTGGAAGGACCGCAGGTACTACGCCAACTACAGCGGCACCGGAAACTCCCCCAACGCGAGCCACGCGGTCGTCCGCCGCCTGATCCTCGACAGCCTGCGCTACTGGGTCGAGGAGATGCACGTCGACGGCTTCCGCTTCGACCTCGCCTCCGTCCTGGCCCGCGACGAGAGCGGCCGTCCGCTGCCGAAGCCGCCGATCCTGTGGGACATCGAGACCGACCCGGTGCTGAGCGGCACCAAGCTGATCGCGGAGGCCTGGGACGCGGCCGGCCTCTACCAGGTCGGCAGCTTCTTCGGCGATCACTGGAAGGAGTGGAACGGGCACTTCCGCGACGACGTCCGGGCCTTCGTCAAGGGCGATCCCGACTGCGCCGGCAAGCTGGCGGCCCGCTTCCTGGCCAGCCCGGACCTGTACGCGCACGCGGACGCCAAGCCGCAGCGCAGCATCAACTTCGTGACCTGCCACGACGGCTTCACCCTGAACGACCTCGTCTCGTACCAGGCGAAACGCAACGAGGCGAACGGGGAGGAGAACCGCGACGGGCACAACCACAACCTGAGCTGGAACTGCGGCGCGGAGGGCCCTTCGGACGACCCGGAGGTGGAGCAGCTGCGCCTGCGCCAGATCAAGAACTTCTTCGCGATCAACGTCCTGTCGATGGGCGTCCCGATGCTGAGCATGGGAGACGAGCTGCGGCGCACCCAGGGCGGCAACAACAACGCCTACTGCCAGGACAACGAGATCAGCTGGCTCGACTGGGCCCTGCTCGAGCGCCACGCGGGGCTCCACCGTTTCGTGCGGGAGCTGGTGCGGTTCCGCCTCGAGCTCCCGATCCCTGACGAGGACCTCAGCCTGGCGGAGGTGCTGGAACGCACCCGGATCGAGTGGCACGGGGTGAAGCTCGGCGCACCCGACTGGAGCCATGCCTCCCGCAGCATCGCCTTCACGCTCCGGGAGGAGAAGGAGTGGTTCCACATGATCTTCAATGCGTACTGGGAGCCGCTGGAGTTCGAGATTCCCGACCCGCCGACGCGCCCGGCCACGGCCTGGAAGCGCGTGATCGACACCCACCTCCCCTCGCCGGCCGACTTCCGCTGGCCGGACGAGGCGCCCGCAATCGACGCGCGGAGCACCGTGGCCGAGGCGCGCTCGGTGGTGCTGCTCACCGCCGACGCCTGGGGGCCGTGAGCCCAGCCCGCCCGAACGCGCCGATGAAGATCGTGATCGCCCCCGACTCCTTCAAGGAGAGCCTGACCGCGCGCGAGGTGTGCGAGGCGATCGAAGCGGGCTTCCGGCTCGTCCTGCCGCGGGCCCGCTACGTGCAGGTGCCGGTCGCCGACGGCGGCGAGGGCACGATGCAGGCGCTGGTGGATGCCAGCGGGGGGCGCCTCGAGCGCGTGCGGGTGACGGGACCGCTCGGCGATCCGGTCGAGGCCCGCTTCGGAATGCTGGGAGACGGCCGCACCGCGGTGGTCGAGATGGCGGAGGCTTCGGGCCTGCAGCGGGTGCCCCCCGACCGACGCGACCCGATGCGCGCCTCCAGCTACGGAACCGGGGAGCTGATCCGGGCCGCTCTGGAGCGCGGCGTCGGGCACCTGATCGTCGGCATCGGCGGCAGCGCAACCAACGACGGCGGTGCGGGCATGGCGCAGGCGCTGGGCGTGGCGCTGCGCGACCGCGCGGGACGCGAGATCGGCCGCGGCGGCGGCGCGCTCGCGGAGCTCGAGCGGATCGACGCCTCCCAGCTCGACCCGCGCCTGGACGGGGTGCGCATCGAGGCGGCCTGCGACGTCACGAACCCGCTCAGCGGAGAGCGCGGCGCGTCGGCCGTGTTCGGCCCGCAGAAGGGCGCCACGCCCGCGATGGTGGCCGAGCTGGACGCCAACCTGGCGCACTTCGGGACGCTGATCGAGCGGCAGTGCGGCGCGCCGGTCGTGGACGTGCCCGGCGCCGGCGCCGCCGGCGGCCTCGGCGCCGGGCTGCTCGGGCTGCTCGGAGCCCGGCTGCGTCCGGGCGTCGAGATCGTCCTGGACGCCGTCGGAATGGACGCCCACGTGGAGGACGCCGATCTCGTCGTCACCGGCGAGGGGCGCATCGACGGCCAGAGCGTGCACGGCAAGACCCCCTGCGGGGTGGCGTACGTGGCGCGCCGCGCCGGCGCGCGCGTGATCGCGATGGCGGGCTCGCTGGGCGACGGCTTCGAGGCCGTGTACGAGCACGGCATCGACGCGGTGTTCGCCGCCGCGCCCGGCCCGATCGCGCTCGACGAGGCCCTGCGCGATGCCGCCCACCACGTGCGGCGCACGGCTCGCAATGCGGCTGCGGCTCTTGCGATCGGCCGACAGCTCCCGCGCGCCCGGCGCTAGGGCTAGGAGTCTGCGCGGCACCCCGCAAGCGCCCGGAGGGCGCGCGCAGCGAGCCGCAGGCGAGCGAAGTCCACCAGCTAGCCGGCCGAGACGGCGTGGGTGAGCTCGGCGCCGCGCTTGCCCGCCTGGAACTCGGCGAGGCTCGCGAGCGTCGTGTCGGCGATTGCGCACAGCGCCTCGTGGGTCAGGAACGCCTGGTGCGACGTGACGACCACGTTGGGGAAGGTGAGCAGACGCGCCAGCACGTCGTCGGTGAGCACCTGGCTCGACAGGTCGCGGAAGAAGGTGCCCGCCTCCTCCTCGTAGACGTCGAGGCCCCCGGCGCTGATCTTCCCGGACTTGAGCCCTTCGATCAGCGCGCGCGTGTCCACCAGCCCGCCGCGGCTGGTGTTGATGATCATCACGCCGTCCTTCATGTGGGCGATGGCGTCGGCGTCGATCAGGTGGTGCGTCTCGGGGAAGAGCGGGACGTGCAGCGTGATGATGTCCGACTCCCGGGCGATCTCGGCGAGGTCCGCGTAGCGAACGCCCTCCCGGGCTCCCAGCTCCGCGTTGGGGAACTTGTCGTAGGCGAGGATGCGGCAGCCGAAGCCGAGCAGGATCTCGGCCGTGACGCGGCCGATCTTCCCGGTGCCGACCACGCCCACGGTCTTGCCGCGCATGTCGAAGCCGGTGAGCCCGTCGAGCACGAAGGCGCCGGCGCGGTTGCGCACGTAGGCCTGGTGGAGCCGGCGGTTGAGCATCAGCATGAGCGCCACGGTGTGCTCGGCCACTGCGTAGGGCGAGTACTCGGGCACGCGGACGACGCTCACGCCGAGCTTCTCGCAAGCTTCGAGGTCGACGTTGTTGAAACCCGCACAGCGCAGCGCGAGCAGCTGCACGCCCCGGCCGGCCAGCTCCTCGACGACCCGCGCGTCGGCGCTGTCGTTCACGAAGATGCAGACCGCGCGATGCCCGCTCGCCGAAGAGACGGTGTCGAGGCCGAGTGGGGCGGCGATGTAGTGGAACTTGAACCGCTTCTCGTTGCGGGCGTCGAAGGATTCGATGTCGTAGGGGCGGGCGTCGAACATCGCCACCTCGAGCCGGCCCTCCGCGTCGAGCCCGAACTCGCGGCTCGCGCGGTCCAAATGTCGACTCACCCGGCGGAACAGGTGCTCGCTCACTCCGTCGAGCGCGTCGAGCTTTTCGCGCAGGGCGCGCTGACGCTCGTGATCGTCCATGCCCGGAGCGTAGCGCCGGACCCGATCTGTGGCATGATTCCGCGCATGCCGACACGGAACGCCAAGATCGTCTGCACCGTCGGCCCGGCGACGGACACCGAGGCCGCCATCCGCGAGCTGGTCGAGGCCGGCATGGACGTGGCCCGCCTGAACTTCTCGCACGGCACCCACGACGACCACGCCCGGCGCGCCGACTGGATCCAGGCCGCCGGCGCGGCGGTCGGCAAGTCCGTCGCGATCCTCCAGGACCTGTGCGGGCCCAAGATCCGGACCGGTCGCACCGGCCCCGACGCGGTCGAGTCCGGCGGGACCATCCGGGTGATCCCCGGGGACGCGGGCACGGCCGATGCGATCGCCGTGAGCTACGACCACGTCGTGCGCGACCTCGCCGTGGGCGACCGGATCCTGCTCGGAGACGGCGAGATCGAGCTGCGCGTGCAGGAGCTGGAGGAGGCCGCGCTGCTGTGCCACGTCGAGCACGGCGGCCCGCTGCGCGCCCGGCAGGGCGCCAACCTCCCGTCCGACAAGATCCAGGTGGCGTCGATCACCGACCAGGACCGCAAGGACCTCGCCTTCGGCCTCGAGATGGGCGTGGACTACGTGGCCCTCTCGTTCGTCCGCAGCGCCGCCGACCTGATCGAGCTGCGCGGCCTGTGCGAGCACGTCGAGCGCCCTCCCGCGCTGATCCCCAAGATCGAGACGCCGGGGGCCGTCGCGGCGATCGAGGAGATCGTGGAGGTGTCGGACGCGCTGATGCTGGCGCGCGGCGACCTCGGCGTCGAGCTCTCGCCCGAGGCGGTGCCCGTGGTGCAGAAGCAGGTGCTCGAGGTGTGCCACCACAAGCACACGCCGGCGATCGTGGCCACCGAGATGCTCCAGTCGATGGTCGAGGCGCCGCGCCCCACCCGGGCCGAGGCCAGCGACGTCGCCAACGCCATCTTCGACGGCGCCGACGCGGTGATGCTCTCGGCGGAGACGGCGTCGGGCCAGCACCCGGCGCTGGCCTGCGCCACGATGGCCCGGATCATCGCGGCCGCCGAGGCGAGCCCGCACTACGCGCCGCAGCCGGCGGACGTGGGGCCCTCGACCGCCGAGGCGATCGCGCGCGCGGCCTGCGACGTGGCCGAGCGAGTCGAGGCGAACTCGATCGTGGTCCTGAGCACGAGCGGCGAGACGGCGCGGCTGATCTCCCAGGCCCGGCCGACTCGACCGGTCTACGGGGTGGCGCTCGAGGAGGCGGCGCTGCGGCGCATGGCGCTCTACTGGGGCGTCCATCCCTCGCGGCACGACTTCGGCAACGAGGTGGAGGAGCTCGTCGCCAACGTGCACAAGGAATCGAAGCGCCGCGGCATCTCGAAGCCGGGGGATCGGCTGGTGCTGGTGTTCGGCACGCCGATCGGCACGCTCGGATCGACCAACTCGATCCGCGTGGAGACGCTCGGCTGAGGGCGGGTGCTGCGGGGGACGGTGGTGGGACGTACTGGGCTCGAACCAGTGACCTCCGCGGTGTGAACACGGCGCTCTCCCAACTGAGCTAACGTCCCACCGTCAGGCGGTTTCTAGGCGACGCGCCGGCCGAGCGCAAGGCGCCGGCCGCGGGCCCTCAGCCCCTCGGCCCTCAGCCCCTCGGCCGGGCGGCCCCCACGGTCGCCTCCACGAAGGCCCGGAACAGCGGGTGCGGCTCGAACGGCGTCGACTTGAACTCGGGATGGAACTGGCAGGCGACGAACCAGGGGTGGTCCTCGATCTCGACCACCTCGACCAGCCGCCCGTCGGGCGAGGTCCCGGACAGCACCAGCCCGGCGCGCGAGAGCTGGTCGCGCACGTCGTTGTTGAACTCGTAGCGGTGGCGGTGGCGCTCCGAGATCTCGGTCACGCCGTAGGCGGCCCGGGCGCGCGTGCCGGCCTTCAGCACGCAGGGGTAGGCCCCGAGCCGCATGGTGGCGCCCTTGTCGGTGATCTCGCGCTGCTCGGGCAGCAGGTCGATCACCGGATGGGGCGTCTCGGGGTCGATCTCGGTCGAGTTGGCGCCCTCGAGCCCGGCCACGTGGCGCGCGAACTCGATCACGGCCATCTGCATGCCGTAGCAGATGCCGAGGTACGGCACGCGCCTCTCGCGGGCGTGGCGCACGGCGAGCACCTTGCCCTCGGCGCCGCGCCCGCCGAAGCCGTGCGGCACCAGGATGCCGTCCACCCGCTCGAGCGGCGCCGCGTCGGCCAGCTTCTCGGAGTCGATGTACTCGATCTGGACCCGCGCGCGGTTCGCGAAGCCGGCGTGATAGAGCGCCTCGTTGAGGCTCTTGTACGACTCGGTCAGGTCGACGTACTTGCCCACCATCGCGATCCGGATGTCGTGCTCGGGGTGGCGGATCGCCTCGTGGACGCGCTTCCAGGGCTCCAGGTTGGGCCGGCCGGTCCAGATGTTGAGCGAGCGCGTGAGCTTCTCGTCCACGCCCTCCTCGTGCAGGATCAGCGGCACCTCGTAGATCGAGTCGACGTCCTTGGCGGTGATCACCGCGTCCTCGTCGACGTTGCAGAACAGCGCCACCTTCTGCTTCACCGAGCGCGGCAGGAAGCGGTCGGTGCGGCACAGGATCACGTCGGGCGAGATGCCCACCGCGCGCAGCTCCTTCACCGAGTGCTGCACCGGCTTGGTCTTCAGCTCGCCGGCGGTCGGCACGTAGGGCACCAGGGCGATGTGCACGTAGCAGACGTTCTCGCGGCCGGCGTCGGCGCGGAACTGGCGGATCGCCTCGAGGAACGGCAGCGACTCGATGTCGCCGACCGTGCCGCCGACCTCGACCAGCAGCAGGTCGACGCCCTCGGCGGCCTGGCGGATGCGCTCCTTGATCTCCTCGGTCACGTGCGGGATCACCTGCACGGTGCCGCCCAGGTAGCCGCCCTGGCGCTCGCGCGTGATCACCGACTCGTAGACGCGGCCCGCCGTCACGTTGTTGATGCGGCCCATCGTGGCGCTGGTGAAGCGCTCGTAGTGGCCGAGGTCGAGGTCGGCCTCGGCGCCGTCCTCGGTCACGTACACCTCGCCGTGCTGGAACGGGTTCATCGTCCCGGGATCGACGTTCAGGTACGGATCGAGCTTCAGGAAGGTCACGCGCAGCCCGCGCGCCTCGAGCAGCGCGCCGATCGACGCCGACGCCAGTCCCTTGCCGAGCGACGACAGCACGCCGCCCGTCACGAAGATGTACTTCGTAGCCCTCTCGTTCATGCTCCCCCCGGAGTGGATGCGGTCGAGCGCTCGACGCACCCCCCCGGGAGGGCCCGGCACGCGCGTCTGCCACAGGGGGCACGCCGTGCGGCCGCCGATCGGGGGAGGCGGAGGACTCGGGAATTCGAAACGCGGTTGCGGCTCACGCCGCTGCCGCCGCCGGACGCTCCCGCGGGACGGAGCGACGCGACGCGGCCGTCGAGGCCCACTGCATCATGTTCGGCCTGGAGTCGGTTTCGAGACTTATACTCCGCTCCCGGCACCGGGTCAAACCTGGCTGCAGGGAGTCTGCGCGGCAGAAGCCCCTTGCAAGCGCCCGAAGGGCGCGCGCAGCGAGCCGCAGGCGAGCGAAGTCCACCGCAAGCGCCCGAAGGGCGCGCGCAGCGAGCCGCAGGCGAGCGAAGTCCACCAGCTACGGCACGAGGGGCGCCTCGGTGAGCCCCAGCGACTCGTCGAGCCCGCGCATCAGGTTCATGCACTGCACGGCCTGGCCGCCCGCACCCTTCACCAGGTTGTCGATCGCGGAGAGCAGCACCAGCGTCCCGCTGCGCTCGTCCACCACCGCGCCGACGTCGCAGAAGTTGCTGCCGCGCACCGAGGCGAGGCTGGGTGTCTCACCGGCCGGCAGGACGCGTACGAACTGCTCGTCTCCGTAGGCGTCGGCCAGCACCGCGAGGGCGTCTTCGCTCGAGAGCGGCTGGCGCAGCCTGCCGTAGATCGAGGTCGCGATGCCGCGGACCACGGGGAGCAGGTGGGGGACGAAGGTCACGGCCACGGCGCCCCCGGCTGCGAGGCCCGCCTGCTCCTCGATCTCGGGGACGTGGCGGTGGGCGTGCCCGGCCTTGTAGGCGCGGCAGTTCTCGCCCAGCTCGGCGAACAGATAGGCCTCCTCGGCCTTGCGCCCGGCGCCCGAGACGCCCGACTTCGAGTCCACGGCGATCGCCCCGGGCTCGAGCAGCCCGCGCCGCAGGAACGGCACCAGCGGCAGCAGCACGGAGGTGGGATAGCAGCCGGGAGCGGCCACGAGCTCGGCGGAGCGAATCGCCTCGCGGTGCAGCTCGGGGAGGCCGTAGACGGCCCCCGGCAGCAGCTCGGGGGCCGCGTGGGGGCCGTACCAGGCGGCGTAGGTCTCGGCGTCGCGCAGCCGGAAGTCGGCCGAGAGGTCGACGACGGGCACCCCGGCCTTGCGCAGGTCGCGCACGATGGGCGCCGAGGCCGCGTGGGGCAGCGCCGTGAAGGCGAGCTCTGCCCGGCCCGCCAGGCGGCTCGGGTCGGCCGCCTCGAAGCGCAGGTCGAGCAGCCCGCGCAGCGCAGGGAACGCCTCGCCCACCGGCTCGCCGGCGCGGCGCTCGGAGGTGACCGCGCACAGCTCGACCTCGGGATGGCGCAGCAGCACGCGGATCAGCTCGAGCCCGGTGTAGCCACTGGCTCCGACCACTGCGACCTGCATGGCTGTCTCCTCCGATGGGGCCCGCCGAGGGCTGAAACGACGACGGGAGGCCCGCCTGGGCCTCCCGTCGAAAGGAACTGCTCTGGACCCGGCGCTCAGCGCTTCGAGAACTGGAAACGGGCACGCGCGCCGCGCTGCCCGTACTTCTTGCGCTCCTTCTTGCGCGCGTCGCGGGTCAGGAAGCCGCCGCGCTTGAGCTGCGGCCGGAAGTTGGGGTCGATGCCGACGAGCGCCCGCGAGATGCCGTGGCGCAGCGCACCGGCCTGCCCCGTGGGACCGCCACCCTTCACGGTGGCCTTGACGTCGTACTGCGAGGTCAGGTTCAGCAGGTCGAGCGGCTGGCGCACCAGCGTGCGCAGCACCTCGCGGCCGAAGTACTCGTCGATCGGGCGGCCGTTGACGAGGACGTTTCCGGTTCCGGGCACCAGCGACACCCGCGCCACGGCGGTCTTGCGCTTCCCGGTCGAGAGATCGACGGCGGCCTCAGCCAAGGCTCAGCTCCTCCGGCTTCTGGGCGGCGTGCGGATGCTCGGGGCCGGGGTAGACCTTGAGCTTGCGGTAGAGCTTCCGGCCCAGCGAGTTGTGGGGCAGCATGCCGCGCACGGCCTGCTCGATCACGCGCTCGGGATGGGCGCCGCCGAGCACCTGGTCGGCGGTGCGCGTCTTGAGCCCGCCGGCCCAGCCCGAGTGGCGGTAGTAGGTCTTCTGCTCGCGCTTGCGGCCGGTGAGCTTCACCTTCTCGGCGTTCACCACCACGACGAAGTCGCCGGCGTCGGCATGTGGCGTGTACCAGGCCCGGTGCTTGCCGCGCAGGATCGAGGCCACCCGCGAGGCGAGCCGCCCGAGGGTCTGGTCGGCAGCGTCCACGACCAGCCAGCGGCGCTCCACGTCGCCGGGGCGCGCGCTTCGGGTCGGTCGCGAGGGCTTGGCAGCAGGCATCGATCGGTCTCCGGGACCAGGGATCGGCGTTGTGTAGCCGGACGCCCCCTCGCCGTCAAGCCGAAGCCGGCCCAACCGCCCGGATTGGCGGGCGAAATGGGCCGGAGGCTGCTGGCCGACCGGTCCCGTCCGCCCCTCCGGGGGAACCGGCGTCACTCGGACTGCTCTGCGTAGTCCACCCGCTCCAGCACGAGCCCCCGGGCCGGCGCCGTGGCCCCTGCCAGCGCGCGATCGCGCGCCGCCAGCAGCGCCGGCATCGAGCCCGCATCGCGCTTGCCGCGCCCCACTTCGAGCAGGGTGCCGACCAGATTGCGCACCATGTGGCGCAGGAAGCCGCTGCCCTCGACCACGATCCGCAGCTCGTCACCGGGACCGCCCTCGAGGGCGACCCGCGTGAGCGTGCGCACGGTGGTCTTCGGGCCGGACCCGGCGGCCTGGAAGCTGGCGAAGTCGTGGGTGCCCTCGAGGTCGCGCGCGGCGCGGCGCATGGCGTCGCGATCGAGCGGCGGCTGCACCCAGGCGTGGGTGCGGGCGCGCGCGGGAGAGCGGACGACGCCGGTCCACAGCCGGTAGACGTAGCGCTTGCCGCGCGCGTCGCGGCGCGCGTGGAAGGCGTCGGGCACCACGTCGAGCGCGCGTACGGCCAGGTCGCGCGGCAGCACGGCGTTGAGCGCGCGCTGCAGCTCGGCGGGCTCGAGCCGGGTCTCGAGCGCGACGTTCGCGACCTGCCCGAGCGCGTGCACCCCCGCATCGGTGCGACCGGCTCCGTGCACTGGCGCCCGCACGCCGGTCACCTGCTCGAGGACGGCCTCCAGGATGCCCTGCACGGTGCGGGGCGCCTCCGCGCCCGCCTCGGCCCCGCGCCGCGCCTGCGTCTGCCAGCCCTCGAACGCGGTGCCGTCGTACTCGAGGACCAGGCGGAAGTTGCGCACGGCGAGTCAGTGGGTGCGCAGGCGGGCCTCGACGAGGCGCACGGCGTTCGCGGCCGCCAGCCGCAGCGAGTCGGCCGCCACCCACAGCAGCAGGCCGCCCGGGCGCGAGGGATCGCTCCGCACGCGGCCCACCAGCACCTCGTCGCGCCCCGCTGCCGCACGCGTGGTGGGACCGCGCTCGGGGTCCTCGAGCTCGATGTTGGCGCTCTTGCGCAGCAGCTCGGTCACCGCGGCGGGGTCGGCGGGCCGCTCGGTCTCGAGCGCGAAGGTCGTGCCATCGCCCGAGAAGGTCGGCATCTGGACGGCCTGCACCGCAATCGCCACGTCGGCGCCGAGCAGGCGACCCACGGCGGCCGCGAGTCCGCTCTCGCGCTCGGTGCTGCCGTCGGGAGCGACCTCGCCGATCTCGGGGATGCAGTCGAACGCGACGGGGCGCCCGAACACGTCCGGATCCGGCAGCTCGCGCTGGTTGAACAGCGCCAGCGTCTCGCGCGAGAGCGACTCGATGCCGCCGCGACCGCCCCAGGAGGCGGCCTCGACGGTGGTCGCGACGACGCGGCGCAGCCCCAGCTCGCGATGCAGCGGCAGCAGCACGTGCAGCCAGGCGAGCGCGGGCCCGGGCGGCGTGGCCAGCAGCGGCGCGCCGAGCTGGTCCGGCGGCTGGTGGACGTCGGCCACCAGCAGCGGCACCTCGTCGCGGCGCACCAGGCCGCCCGACAGGTCCACCGCCGGGACCGACTGGCGCAGCGCCTCGGCGGCCAGCTCGAGCGAGGGCTCGGGCGGCGCGCACAGGAACAGGAAGTCGGCGCCGCGCAGGCTCACCTCGGTCTCCACCGGCAGCACCTGGTCGCCGATCTCGACGTCGCAGCCGAGCGAGCGGTCGCTCGCCACCGGCACCAGCTCGCGGATCGGAAAGCGGTGCTCGTCGAGCACCGCGATCACCTCGGAACCCAGCGCCCCGGTGGCGCCGAACACCACGACCCGGAAGCCGGAGCCCTCAGCCATCGAGCCGCTCCAACACGAGGTCGCCCATCGCCGAGCATCCCACCGTCTCGCGCTCCTCGCCGGGCAGCAGCAGATCGGCGCTGCGGTGGCCGTCCGCCAGGACCGCGGTCACCGCGTCGCGCACCGCGGCGGCGGCGGCGGGCGCGTCGAGGGAGTGCTCGAGGAGCATCGCCGCCGACAGGATCGTCGCCAGCGGGTTGGCGGCGTCCTTGCCGGCGATGTCGGGCGCGGAGCCGTGCACCGGCTCGTAGAGCCCGACGCCGCCCTCCCCCAGGCTCGCCGAGGGCAGCATCCCGAGCGAGCCGGTGATCATCGCGGCCTCGTCGGAGAGGATGTCGCCGAACAGGTTGCCGGTCACGATCACGTCGAAGCGGCGCGGGTCGCGCACCAGCAGCATGGCGCACGAGTCCACCAGCTGGTGGGCCAGCTCGACGTCGGGGTAGTCGCGCGCCACCTCGTCCACCACCTGCACCCAGAGCTGCGAGGTCTCGAGCACGTTGGCCTTGTGCACGTGGGTCACGTGGCTGCGCCGGCGCCGCGCCGAGTCGAAGGCGACGCGCGTGATGCGCGCGATCTCGAGCTCGTCGTAGACCAGCGTGTTGCGCGCCTCGCGGCGGCCCTCGACCAGCGCGCGGCCGCGCGGCTCGCCGAAGTAGAGCCCGCCCGTGAGCTCGCGCACCACCAGCAGGTCGATGCCGTCGACCACCTCGCGGCGCAGCGTCGAGGCGTCCACCAGCGCCGGGAACACGCTGGCGGGCCGCAGGTTGGCGAACAGGCCCAGCTCCTTGCGGATGCGCAGCAGGCCCTTCTCGGGGCGCCGCTCGACCGGCATCGCGTCCCACTTGGGACCGCCCACGGCGCCGAGCAGCACCGCGCGGCTCGCGCGCGCGCGATCCAGCACGGCGTCGGGGAGCGGCTCGCCGTCCGCGTCGATCGCCGCCCCGCCGATCAGCCCCTCCTCGAACTCGAGCGTCAGACCGTGCGCCGGCCCGACCGCCTCGAGCACGCGGCGCGCCTCGCGCACCACCTCCGGGCCGATTCCGTCGCCCGCCAGCACCAGGATGCGATCCGCCATCAGATCCCCTTCGGCTCCGACACCTCGTGCCTCCGCTTGTGCCACTCGAGCTTGTTGAGGGCGTGCACGTAGGCCTTGGCGCTCGCCACCAGCACGTCGTAGTGGGCGCCGTGGCCGATCACGCGCCGGCCACCCTCCTGCACCGTCACCGAGACCTCGCCCTGCGCGTCGAGGCCGGCGGTGATGGCGTTCACCTGATAGCGCACCAGCTCGCTCTTGGTGTCCGTCAGCTCCGCGACCGCCTTGAACAGGGCGTCCACGGGCCCCACGCCTGAGGCGGTGGTCTTGCGCGGCTCGCCGTCGACCACCAGCTCGACCGTCGCGTTGGGCGTGGCGAAGGTGCCCGACAGCACGGTGAGCTGGCTGAAGGCGAAGCGCTCGTCGGTCTGCACCACGGCATCGGCCACGATCGCCTCGAGGTCCTCGTTGAAGACGGTCTTCTTCTTGTCCGCCAGGTCCTTGAAGCGCTTGAAGGCGTGCTCGAACTCGTCGCCCTCGAGCGCATAGCCCAGCTCGGCCAGCCGGTCGCGGAAGGCGTGCCGGCCCGAGTGCTTGCCCAGCACCAGCTCGTTCGAGGGCCGGCCGATCGACTGCGGCGTCATGATCTCGTAGGTGATGGCGGCCTTCAGCACCCCGTCCTGGTGGATGCCCGCCTCGTGGGCGAAGGCGTTGGCGCCCACCACCGCCTTGTTCGGCTGCACCCCCACGCCGATGATCGACGACAGCAGCCGGCTCGAGGGCCAGATCTCCTCGCCGCGCACCCCCGTCTCGAGGCCAGCGTACACGTCCGGCCGCGTCCGGATCGCCATCACCACCTCTTCCATGGCGGTGTTGCCGGCGCGCTCGCCGATGCCGTTGAGCGTGCACTCGACCTGGCGCGCGCCGGCGCGCACCGCGGCGAGGCTGTTGGCGACGGCCAGCCCCAGGTCGTTGTGGCAGTGGGCCGAGAGGCGGCACGCCTCGATGCCGGGCACCCGCTCGCGCAGCTGGGCGATCAGCCGCTCGAACTCGCCCGGCGTGGTGTAGCCGACCGTGTCGGGCACGTTGAGCGTGCTCGCTCCCGCCTCGATCGCGACGCGAAACACCTCGACCAGGTAGTCCCAGTCCGAGCGGGTGGCGTCCTCGGCCGAGAACTCGACGTCTTCGACGTAGGCGCGCGCCTGCCGCACCGCGCGGTCCACCTCCTCGAGCACGCGCTCGCGGCTCATGCGCAGCTTGTGCTCCAGGTGGATGTCGCTGGTCGCGATGAAGGTGTGGATGCGCGGCCGCGCGGCCGGCTCCAGCGCCCGCGCGGCGCGCTCGACGTCCTCCTGGCCGGTGCGCGCCAGCCCGCACACGACGCTCTCGCGCACCTCGGCGGCGACCGCGCGCACGGCCTCGAAGTCGCCGTCGCTCGCGATCGGAAAGCCGGCCTCGAGCACGTCGACGCCGAGCCGCTCGAGCTGACGCGCCATCGAGAGCTTCTCGGCGAGGTTCATGCTGCAGCCGGGCGACTGCTCGCCGTCGCGCAGCGTGGTGTCGAAGATCCAGACGTGCCCGGGGGTCTCGGCGTCGCTCATGCGCTGGTCTCCTGCGAAGGCTCGGGCGGCGCCATCTCCTGGAGCGGGCGCCGCATCGCCATCCGCCACAGCCACTCGACGGGCCCCGCGACGACGTAGCAGACGCCGATCGCGAACAGCGACACGTAGGGCTCCTGGACGACGACGGCCAGCACCAGGATCATCAGCACCACGGTGCGGTAGGAGTGGCGGACGTCGATCTCCTTGAAGCTGCGGTAGGGGATCGCGCTCACCATCAGCAGGCCCAGGGTGGTCGCGCACAGCGCCACCACGGCCTCGGGCACGATCACGGGGATGCCCTGCTCGCGCAGGAACGACACGAACCACTGGGTGGCGGCGACCATGCCGGCCGCCGCCGGGCTGGGGAGGCCCTCGAAGCGCCCGCGGTAGCGCGACGGCGAGACGTTGAAGCGCGCCAGGCGCAGCGCCGCGCAGGCGGTGAACAGGAAGCACATCACCCAGCCGCTGCGGCCCAGCACGGCCAGGTTGCCGGCCTCGTAGGCCAGGATCGCGGGCGCCACGCCGAAGCTCACGGTGTCGGCGATCGAGTCGTACTCGCCGCCGAAGCGGCTGGTGGAGCGCGCCAGCCGCGCCACCCGGCCGTCGAGCCCGTCGAAGACGCCGGCCAGCACGATGCCGAGGGCGGCCCGGTCGAACTCGCCGCTGATCGACTGGATGATCGCGTAGAAGCCGAAGAACAGGTTGCCCGTGGTGAAGAGCTGCGGCAGCAGGTAGAGCCCGCGCCGCGGCTCGTCGCGGCGGCGGCGGCGCCGCCGGCGGCGCAGGCCGCGCGGCTCCATCGATCCCGCGCTCACGCCGGCTCCTCGAGGCGGGCGATCACGTCGCGCCCGCCCTTCACGCGGTCGCCCTTCCGGACGCGGGCCTCGCTGCCGGGCGGCAGCAGCACGTCGGTGCGCGAGCCGAAGCGGATCAGGCCGTAGCGCACGCCGCGGCCGAGCCACTCGCCCACCTGCGGGTGGCACACGATGCGGCGCGCGACCAGTCCGGTGATCTGCGTCACGCGCACCGCCCGCCCGTCGGCCAGCTCGAGGTCCATCGCGAGCCGCACGTTCTCGGTCTCGCCGCGCGGGTCGAAGGCGGCCAGGAACTTCGTGCCGCCCCGGGCGATCGAGCGCACCCGCCCGGCCAGCGGCGCCCGGTTCACGTGCACGTTGAACACCGACAGGAAGATCCCGATCCGCACGCCCTTGCGGCCGTCGGCCTCCTCGACCTCGTCGACCGCGATCACGCGCCCGTCGGCCGGCGCCACCACGGCCAGCGGGTCGGGCGGCAGCGGCCGCTCGGGGTTGCGGAAGAACGCCACCACGAAGGCCGCGAGGCCGAGCAGCAGCAGCGCCAGCCAGCCCCCGCCGAGCAGGAGCGCCCCGACTCCGAGCCCCGCCGGGACGGCCGCGAAGCGCCAGGCGTCCGGCACCACGCGCTCGGTGGGTCGCTCGGCGAAGACCGGCGCCGCGGGCTCGGACGCGCTCACGTCAGTTCTTCGAGCGGTCGACCAGGCGCTTCTCCTGGAGCCAGGGCATCAGGCCCCGGAGCCGCGCCCCGACCGCCTCCATCGGGTGCTCGGCGCCCTGGCGCCGCAGCGCCTCGAAGCCGGGCCGTCCCGCCTTGTTCTCGAGGATGAACTCGCGCGCGAAGGCGCCGGTCTGGATCTCGCGCAGGATCTCGCGCATGCGCTCGCGCACGCCCTCGTCGATCACGCGCGGGCCGCGCGTCAGGTCGCCGTACTCGGCGGTGTTCGACACCGTGTACCGCATGTTCGAGATGCCGCCCTCGTAGATGAAGTCGACGATCAGCTTCACCTCGTGGATCGTCTCGAAGTAGGCCATCTCGGGCGAGTAGCCCGCCTCGACCAGCGTCTCGTAGCCGGCCTGCATCAGCGCCGTGAGCCCGCCGCACAGCACCGCCTGCTCGCCGAACAGATCGGTCTCGGTCTCCTCGCGGAAGTTGGTCTCGATGATGCCGGCGCGGCCGCCGCCGATGCCCACGGCGTAGGCGAGCGCGACCTGGAGCGTGTCGCCCTGCGGGTCCTTCTCGACGGCCACGAGGCACGGCACGCCCTTCCCCTCCTCGTAGTGGGCGCGCACGTTGTGGCCCGGCCCCTTGGGCGCGACCATGAACACGCCCACGCCGTCGGGCGCCTGGATCTGGCCGAAGTGGATGTTGAAGCCGTGCGCCACCGCCAGGTAGTTGCCCGGCACCAGGTTCGGGCCGATCTCCTCGCGGTAGATGTCGGCGGCGTTCTCGTCGGGCACGGTGAGCATCACCACGTCGGCCTCGCGCGCGGCCTCGGCCGGGGTCAGCACGCGCAGCCCCTCGGCCTCGGCCTTGGGGCGCGAGCCCGAGTCCTTGCGCAGCCCCACGACCACCGAGACGCCCGAATCGCGCAGGTTGAGCGTGTGGGCGTGGCCCTGGCTGCCGTAGCCGATCACGGCCACGGTCTTGCCGTCCAGACGGGCCAGGTCGGCGTCCTTGTCGTAGAAGATGCGAAGGTCCATCGGTGGCGTTCTCTTTCCTCGTGAAAGGGGGGCCGACGGGGGTCGGGCAGCTCGCGCGCGGCCTCGCTGCGTCGGCGTAAGTCGTGAAGCTACGGGAGCTTTTCGAGGGTGTCAAAGCGCTCGAAGCGCTCCCCGGTGCGGCGCACCTCGGCCTCCGCGCGGCGCACGTAGCGCGGCACCAGGGCGGCCGCCTCGAGCCCGGCGCCGGCCGCCAGCAGGCGCCCGCCGAGGCGCGCGACGGCGACCGGATCGGGGTGGCCGGCGGGCGGCGGCAGCAGCTCGAGGTCGGCGCCCCAGCGCCCGCGCAGCGCGTCCGCCGCGATCGCGACGCCCTCCCCCACCGCGGCCGCCCCGCCCGCGGGCAGCGCCGCGGCGAGCTCGTCGGGCCGGAACACGCCGGGCTCGAGCAGCGGGTCGGTGGACTCGTCGCCCGGATACACCGCGGCATACACTTCTCCGCGTCGAGCATCGAGGAGCGCCGCCACCGGCCCGGGACGCGGGCCCGCCAGCGCCGCCAGGGCCGCCAGCGTGGGCACCGCCGCGACGGGGCGCTCCTCCCCGAAGGCCAGCCCCTTCACCGTCGCCACGCCCACGCGCAGCCCGGTGAACGAGCCGGGCCCGATCGAGACCGCGAACGCCTCGACCGCGGCGAGCGCCACCCCGCCCTTCGCGAGCACCGCGTCGACCGCCGGCAGCAGCGCCTCGGAGGCCGGCCGCGCGCGGCCCAGGTCGCGCCAGGCGGCGAGCACCTCGCCGCCGCGCACCAGCGCCACGCCCACCACGTCGGTGGCGGTCTCGAGCGCCAGGATCAGCGGGGAGCCGGACACGCGTGGGTCAGGAGAGGCCGGCGCTCTGCTTCACCCAGTCGATGAAGCGGAGCCAGTGGCGCGACAGGTCGTTCCAGAAGGCCAGCCCCATCAGCATCACCAGCACCGTGACGCCGATCTGCTGGGCGACCTCGCGCGTGCGCAGCGAGACCGGCGAGCGCTTGATGCCCTCGATCGAGACCAGCAGCGCCTGGCCCCCGTCGAGCACCGGGATCGGCAGCAGGTTCAGGATGCCGAGGTTGATGCTGATCAGGATCAAGGTGGACAGGTAGGCGAACCAGCCGCGCTGGAGCGCGTTGTGCGCGATCTCGGCGATGCCGATCGGGCCGGCCACCTGCTTGCGCGAGACCTCGCCGGTGACCAGGCGCTTGAGGCCGCCCAGGAAGGTGCGCGTGATGTCGGCCGTCATGGCCACGGCGCGCGGAATCGAGCGCAGCGGGTTCAGCTCCTGGTCGACTCCGACCGCGCCGATCACGGCCGCGGCGCGCGCGGTGATCCCGATCAGGTAGCGCTCCTCGGGGATGCCGAGGCCCATGTCCGCCTCGCGCAGCTCGGGCGCGATCTCGACGTCGAAGCGCTCGCCGGTCCGCGCATAGGTGATCGCGAGCGCGCGCCCCTCGCTGCTGCGCACCAGCTCGGCGAACGACGCGAAGCTGCCCACCGGCTCGCCCTCGACCGCGACGATCAGGTCGCCCGCCTCGAGCCCGCCGCGGTCGGCCGGCGAGTCGGGCGAGACCTCGGCGATCAGGGCCGTCGCCGGCACCACGCCGAGCGCGTCCACCGAGCCCACCGCGGGGACGCGCACCGTGTCGGTCTCGGGCGCGGCCTCCGGGTCGGTCCCGAGCCGACGTTCGACCGCGAGCTCCACCTCTCCCTCGCCCGCGGCGTAGCGGGCCGCGAACCCGACCCAGTCCTCGACCGGCTCGCCGTCCACCGCGGTGATGCGGTCGCCGGAGCGCAGCGCGGTTCCGGCCGCGGGAGAGGTCGCGTCGGGGATCCCGACCACGGCGCTCAGGCGCGCGTGCCCGAGGCCCGCCCAGCCGATCTCGGTGGGGTTGCCGAACGGATCGAGGCCCGAGCGGGCGTCCACCGGCAGCTCGACGGCGAGCCGCTCGCCGCCGCGCTCGACGTCGAGCGCGAGCGTGCGACCGGGGGCGGCTCGCACGGCGCCTTCCACGTCGTCCCACCAGGCGACGGGCTCGCCGTCGACCGTCAGCAGCCGGTCGTCGGGCGCCAGGCCGGCGGCGGCCGCCGGCGAGCCGCGCTCGACCGTCCCGATCACCGGCTCGGGGCTCGGCATGCCGACGGCCAGCGCCACCGCGAAGATCACGACGGGCAACAGCAGGTTCATGCCCGGCCCGGCGAACAGGATCGCCAGGCGCTGCCACACCGGCTTGTGGTTGAAGGCGCGATCGGCCTCGGCCAGCGTCTCGGGCGTGTCCTCCTCGTCCGGGTTCTCGCCGAGCATCTTGACGAAGCCGCCCAGCGGGAACCACGCGGCCACGTACTCGGTCTCGCCGCGCCGGAACTGCAGGCGGTAGCGCCCGATCCCGATCGGGGGACCGAAGCCCAGCGAGAACTTCAGCACCTTCACGCCGCACATCTTCGCGACGATGAAGTGGCCGAACTCGTGCACGAAGATCAGCACGCCCAGCATCAGGACGAAGGCGAACACGAACGACAGCGCGCTCATCCGGCCAGCTCCTCGCGCGCCCGAGCGCGCGCCCACCCGTCGGCGGCGGCCACGTCGGCCCGATCGCGCAGCGCGCTTCCGCCCGCCTCGCGCAGGTGGCTCTCGAGCACGGCCCCGTTGACGGCCGCGATCGCGGGGAACGGGATCGCGCCCTCCAGGAACGCCGCCACCGTGACCTCGTTGGCGGCGTTCAGCACCGCCGGCGCGGCCTCGCCCCCGTCGAGCGCGCGATAGGCCAGCTCGAGGCACGGGAAGCGCTTCGCATCGGGCGCCTCGAAGTCGAGCCGGGCGATCCGGGCCAGGTCGAGACGCGGCAGGTCGAGCGGCAGCCGCTCGGGGTGCGCCAGGGCCACCGCGATCGGCACCCGCATGTCGGGCAGACCGAGCTGCGCCAGCACCGAGCCGTCGCACATCTCGACCAGCGAGTGCACGATCGACTGCGGGTGCACCACCACGTCGACGCGGTCGGGAGGCAGGCCGAACAGCCAGCGCGCCTCGATCACCTCGAGGCCCTTGTTCATCAGCGTCGCCGAGTCGACCGTGATCTTGGGCCCCATGTCCCAGTTGGGATGCGCGAGGGCCTCCTCGCGTGACGCGCGGGCGATGCGCTCGGCCGGCCAGGTGCGGAACGGCCCCCCCGAGGCGGTGAGCAGCAGGCGGGCCACGTCCTCGCGGCGCTGCCCGGCCAGGGCCTGGAAGATCGCGCTGTGCTCGCTGTCCACCGGCAGCAGCACCCCGCCGTGCGCCCGCACCTCGCGCATCACCAGGGCGCCGGCCGTGACCAGCACCTCCTTGTTGGCGAGCGCCACGTCACGGCCCGCGCGGATCGCCGCCAGGGTGGGCGCGAGCCCGACCGCTCCGACCAGCCCGGAGACCACCAGGTCGGCCGGCGCCTCGGCGACGGCGCACAGCCCCGCCTCGCCCACGGCGATCTCGATCCCCGCGGCCTCGGCGCCCAGCGCCTCGCGCAGCGCCCGGGCCCCCTCGGCCTCGGCCACCGCCACCAGCGCCGGGCGGAAGGTCCGGACCTGCTCGGCCAGGTCGGCGACGCGCCGTCCCGCCGCCAGCGCGACCACCTCGAAGCGCTCGGGGAAGGCCCGCGCGACCTCCAGTGTCTGGGTGCCGATGCTCCCGGTGCTACCGAGAACGGCGAGTCGCCGGCTCACTCCCGCACCTGCGCCGAGGTGAGGCCGTAGCGCCGCTCGCGGTTCTGGTAGACGCCGATCGCGTCGACCAGGTCGGACTTGCGGAAGTCCGGCCACAGCACCTCGGTGATGTAGAGCTCGGAGTAGGCGATCTGCCAGAGCAGGAAGTTCGAGACGCGCGACTCGCCGCCGGTGCGGATCAGCAGGTCGGGGTCGGGCAGGTCGGGCGCGTAGAGGTAGGCGCCGAAGGTCTTCTCGTCGATCTGCTTCGGGTCGAGCTGGCCCGCCAGCGCGTCCTCGGCGATGCGTCGCGCCGCGTCGGCGATCTCGGTGCGAGCACCGTAGGAGAGCGCGAAGCACAGCTCCATCTGGTCGTTGTCGCGGGTCCGCTCGGTGGCCTGCTGGAGCTTGCGCTGCACGGCCTGCGGCAGCCGCTCGAGGCGACCGATCGCCCGCACCCGGATGCCGTTGCGGTGCACCTCTTCGACCTCGCTGTCGAGGTAGCTCTCGAGAATCCGCATCAGCTCGTCGACCTCGTTCTTGGGGCGCGCCCAGTTCTCGGTCGAGAAGGCGTAGAGGGTGAGCCGGGGGATGCCCAGCTCGTGCGCCGCGCGCACCACGGCGCGCACGGCTTCCAGCCCGGCGCGGTGCCCCCACGTGCGGTCGCGCCCCTGGGCCTCGGCCCAGCGCCCGTTGCCGTCCATGATGATGGCGACGTGGCGCGGCAGTCCCTCGGCTCGGATGCGGCGCTCCTGCATGGGTCTAGACCTGGAGGATCTCCTGCTCCTTCTGGTCGGCGAGCTCGTCGATCTGCTTCACGTGCGCGTCGGTCAGATCCTGGACCTGCTTCTCGCCGCGGCGCCGGTCGTCGGCCGGGAGATCCCCGTCGGCCTCGAACGACTTGAGGGCCGCGAGCGCCTCGCGCCGGGCGTCCCGGACCCCCAGCTTGTGATCTTCGGCCAGCTTGCGGACGTGCTTGACCAGCTCCTTGCGGCGCTCCTCGGTGAGCGGCGGGATCGGGATCCGCACGACCTTGCCGTCGTTGGCGGGCGTGAGCCCCAGGTCGGAGGCCTGGATCGCCTTCTCGATGGCCTGGAGCGAGCCCTTGTCGTAGGGCGAGATCACGATCAGGCGCGGATCGGGGGTGTTCAGGTTGGCGAGCTGGTTCAGGGGGGTGGGCGTGCCGTAGTAGTCCACCTGGATGCCGTCGAGCAGGGCCGCGTTGGCGCGCCCGGTGCGCACCTTGCGGAGATCGGCCTTGAAGTGGCCGATCGACTTCTCCATGCCCTCTCTCGCCTCGCTCGTCACGAGCTGCAGCTCGCCGCCGTCTGCCATGGCTCCTCCTCAGCCGGCGACCAGGGTTCCCACCCGCTCGCCGCCCACGACCTTGCGGATGTTGCCCCGCACGGTCATGTCGAACACCACGATCGGCACCGCGTTCTCGCGGCAGAGCTGGATGGCGGTCTGGTCCATGAAGCGGAGGTCGCGCTGGATCGCGTCCTCGTAGCGGAGCTCGTCGTAGCGCACCGCGTCCGCGTCCTTCTCGGGGTCCGCGCTGTAGACGCCATCGACGCGGGTCGCCTTCATCAGCAGGTCGGCGTGCACCTCGGCGGCGCGCAGCGCGGCCGCGGTGTCGGTGGTGAAGTAGGGGTTGCCGGTGCCGGCGGCGAAGACCACGACGCGGCCCTTCTCGAGGTGCCGGATCGCGCGACGCCGGATGTAGGGCTCGGCGACCTCCTTGATCTCGAGCGCCGAGAGCACCCGCGTCGGCAGGTCCTCCTTCTCGAGCGCATCCTGGAGCGCCACGCCGTTGATCACGCCGGCCATCATCCCCATGTAGTCGGCGGTGGCGCGGTCCATGCCCTGCGAGGACGCGCTCACGCCACGGATGATGTTGCCGCCGCCGATCACGATGGCGATCTGGATGCCGAGACGGTGGATCTCGCCGATCTCCTCGGCGATCCCCCGGATCACGGACGGCGCGATCCCGAACCCGCCGTCACCGGCGAGGCCTTCGCCCGAGAGCTTGAGCAGGATGCGCCGGTACGCCGCCGTCACGAGTCGCTCGCTTCCCCCAGCTTGAAGCGCACGAAGCCGGTCACGTCCAGCTCGGCGCCGAGCTCCGAGGCGGCCTGCTTCAGCACGTCGCCCACGGAGCGGTCTGGGTCCTTCACGAAGGCCTGCTCGACCAGGCAGACCTCGGAGAAGTACTTGCCGATCCGGCCGTCGACGATCTTGTCGACGATCTTCTCGGGCTTGCCGCTCTGGAGCGCCTGCTTGCGGAAGATCTCGCGCTCGGCGGCGACCGCGTCCGCGGGCACCCCGTCGCGGTCGATCGCGAGCGGAGAGGGGTCGGCGGCCGCGACGTGCATGGCCAGGTCGCGGGCCACCGCGTCGACCGCGTCGCCCGACGCAGCGGTCGCGAGCCCCACCAGCACGCCCAGCTTGCCGCCCGCGTGGACATAGCCGCCGACGCGGCCGGCCCCGTCGACGGCGAGCCGCGCGACCCGCTTCACCACCATGTTCTCGCCCAGCTTGCCGATCGCAGCCTGGATGCGCTCGGAGACCTTCTCGCCGTCGACCGCGGCGTCGGCCAGCGCCTCGGGCGAGTCGATCGAGGCGTCGGCCGCCACCACGCCGGCCAGCGCCGAGGCCAGACCCTGGAAGTCGTCGGTGCGCGCCACGAAGTCGGTCTCGCAGCCCAGCTCGACCAG
>JASJBO010000107.1 GCA_030066475.1 Myxococcota bacterium | reverse complement strand
AGGAAGGTCAGCAGCGGCGCGTTCGCATCGAGGATCTCCTCCTGGATGCGCAGCGCGGCCACGATCGGGGTGAACGAGTCGAGATCGAGCTCGAGGTCGAGGGCGGACGCGAGCAGGATCGTGGCCCGCGCCGCGTGGAGGGCCGCCTCGAAGAGCTTGACCTCGCCGTAGTCGACCACGCGGCGCGCCGGGGGATCGCCCCAGTCCTCCTCGTCCAGCGCCATCACGGGCGCCGAGTTCGCCGTGATCTCGACCTCGATCGTCTTGTCGGTGATCGCCGCGAGGTCGGCGAGCGACGCCTCGATCGCGGGGAGCCAGGTGTTCTCCAGGCTGTGCTGGAGGTCGCCTGCGGTGGGGGCGTCGTCGGGGAGATCGATCGGAGGCCCTTTGGCGCCGTGCCAGCTCGCGATGAAGTCGAGCTCGCCGAGCGAGCCGTCGTCGTGGAACAGGAAGAGCTCGGCGGCCAGGAAGGCGATCTCCCCGTCGCCGTTCACGTCGATCGGCGCGCCCCGGTAGCCGCCGTCCGGCGGATCGTCCTCCTGCTCCCAGGAGAGCACGTCGAAGACGACCTCGCCCGCCGAGCGGACGGTGAGGTCGAACTGATCGACCGAGACGGAATAGATCTCGGTGTCGGACACGAGGGAGCCCTCGAAGGTGGAGACGTCCACGTCACCGGTCACCTCGATGCGGTAGTCCCCGTGGCCCGAGAGCGCGCGCTCGTAGCCGTCGATCTCGTCTCCGATGACGGTGTAGGTCGCGGAGTACATCGCGGTGCCGAGGACGACCTCGTCGACCCTCGTGTGGCGCGGGGCGATGGCCAGGACGTAGTCGCCGGGCTCGAGGTGGGTGGCGTGGAAGGGGTCGCGGTCGGAGATCGAGCCGTCGCCGCGTCCGAACGTCGACGGATCGGTCGTCTGCGGCAGCGTGGCGGTGAAGTCGACCAGGCTGCGGCCGTCGGCCGTCAGGCCGTACTGCTCGGGATTGCCGTCCGTGCTGAAGGCGAAGCGATCCAGGACGCCCTGGAGGCTCGTGCGGAAGTCGGGCCCGACGTGGTCCTCCTCGCCCAGGCGCATCAGGCGCGTGTAGGCGCGGAACAGGCGTGCCTCTCCGTTCGTCGGCTCTGCCTCCACCGCCTGGCGGCAGGCGTCGTCGGCGGCGACGAGATCGGGCTGGGGGCACTGGACCTGCGGGCCGCAGCCCTGGTCGACGAAGCGCAGCAGCAGCGCCCGGCAGCTCGCCAGGGGCTGGGCGGCGGCAGGCGGCGCGGGCGTGATCGCGACCACGGCGGCCGCGAAGGCGAGCGGCAGGAGCAACACGGAGCGCACGGAGATCTCCCTCGGATTGGCGGCGCCCTGCATCTCCCGTCGAGCCGGAGACAACAGGCGCTTTCCGGCGAGCCCGCCGCCCGCTGCGGGCCTCTCAGCCGCCCGGTGCGTTCCGACGCGCGGCCAGCTGCTCCAGCATCCGCGCGTGCCGCTCGCGGCCGAGCGGATAGCGGAACGCGATCAACGCTGCAACGGCGAGCGCGAGCGCGGGCGCGAGCGCCGTGAGCCAGCGGATCGCGGCGATGGCGGTGTCGCTCTGCTCGGCGCCGCCCCGCTCGAAGCCCGCGAGCTGGAGCACGACGCCGGCCACGGCCACGCCCGAGGCGCCGCCGAGCTTGCGGACGAAGGTGAAGAAGCCGGCGTAGACGCCCTCGCTGCGCTGGCCGGTCGCCAGCTCGTCCTCGTCGATCACGTCGCCCAGCATCGACCACGGCATCGGGTCGGCCATGCCGTAGGCGATGCCGGCCAGGGCCAGCAGCGCGAACACCAGCGCGCGGGGGTGGTCGGGCTCGAGCCAGCCGATGCCGGCCTGGACCGCGATCCACCAGAGCACGCCCGCGATGAAGAGCGTGCTCTTGTCGATGCGCCGCGAGACGGCCAGCCAGGCGGGCAGCGACAGCACGGCGCTGCCCAGCATCACGGCCATGGCGAGCGGGAAGTCTCCGGGCCGGCCGAGCCAGTAGGTGAAGTAGAAGAGCAGCAGCGCGCCGACCACGTCCACCGCGATGCGCGCCGCGAGGAACAGGCCGGCCAGGATGCGGTAGGAGCGGTGCCGGGCCAGGCGCTTCATCCCCGCCACGAAGCCGTCGGTGGCGGGCCGCCGGAAGCCCGGCCGCTCCCAGCTCACCGCGTAGACGACGAGCCAGGGGAGCGCGATCCAGGCGCCGAAGACCGCGCCGGCCGTCGCGTAGCCGCGCGCGCCGCCGCCGAAGGCCGCGACCATCCACGGCATGCCGACGGCCGTGGCGAGGATCGCCACCAGCACGGCGACCATGCGCCAGGTGTTCATCGAGGTGCGCTCCTGGTAGCCGAGCGCCATCTCCGGCAGCAGCGCCATGTACGGGACGGCCAGCACGGTGGAGCAGAGCGTGTTGGCCACGTAGACGGCGACGAACCAGGCGAACAGGACGGCGGGACTCGCCGCGTCCGGCGTGGCCCACAGCAGCGCGAAGGTCGCGCCGAAGGGCAGCGCGCCGATCAGGAAGAACGGGCGCCGCCGCCCCAGGCGCCAGCGCGTGCGGTCCGAGAAGCGACCCATCGCCGGGTCGGTGAAGGCGTCGACGGCGCGTCCGATCCACAGCACCAGCCCCGCCCAGGCCGGCGGCAGGCCCGCCACCTCGGTCAGGAAGAACAGGAAGAACAGCGAGACGGCGGCGAGCTGGATGTTGACGGTGTGGTCGCCGAGCGCGTAGCCGAGCTTCGCGCGCAGCGGGAGCACCTCCTCCGCCGCCGCCGGAGACCCTGCCATGGGCGCGGGTCTATCAAACCAGCGGGTCCGGCGCGCTGGGGCGGATTGCCACGGGGTGGCACGACGCATGCAAGGGCTCGTGGTGGAGGCCTCGGAGGAGAGATCGCCATGGCGGCCGATCCGCAGGTTCTTTCGCCCCAGGAGGAGCGCATCCGGCAGGGGCAGGCGCTCGGGCTCGTCACCGACGAGGCCCAGCAGCAGCGAGCGCGCATCCACCGCATGCTCGACGGGTTCCGCGACCAGCCGATCCGCCTGAGCCTGGCGCGGGCGCGGCTGCTCACCGAGTCCTTTCGCCACACCGAGGGTGAGCCCCTGGTGCTGCGCTGGGGCAAAGCGCTCGCGCACGTGCTCGATCGGGTCCCGATCCACATCGGCCCCGACGAGCTGGTGGTGGGCAGCGCCGGCCCCCCCGGGCGCTACGCGATCCTCTATCCGGAGCTCGAGGAGAAGTTCTTCGCCGAGGACGTCCGGCCCTCGGGCCCCGCGGACGGCGTGGTCCTCACCGAGGAGGACGTCCGGGTCATCAACGAGGAGCTGCGGCCCTACTGGCAGGGCCGGCAGTACCACGCCGCCTTCCTGGGCGCCCTGCCCGAGGACACCCGGCGCCTGGTCGAGCGCTACTTCGTCATCACGCCCACCGCCACGGCGCGCTCGTGCCTGGCCTGGAACCACGATTACGAGAAGGTCCTGACGCGCGGCCTGGCGGGCATCCGCCGCGAGGCGCAGGAGCGGCTCGCAACGCTCGATCCGCTCGACCCGCGCGACGCGGTCGAGAAGGCGCCCTTCCTCGACGCGGTGGTGCGGGTGTGCGACGGCATCGTCCGCTTCGCGCGGCGCCACGCCGAGCTGGCGCGGCGTCTCGCCGAGGGCGAGTCCGACGCCGCCCGTCAGAGCGAGCTGCGCGAGATCGCGGCCGTCTGCGAGCGCGTGCCCGAGCACCCGGCCCGCACCTTCCGCGAGGCGGTCCAGTCGCAGTGGCTGATCCAGACCGCGTCGCGGCTCGAGCAGCGCATCGGCGGCACGGTCGGCAACGGCCGCATCGACCAGTACCTGCATCCGTACTACGCGAAGGACCGGGCCGAGGGTCGGATCACACCCCAGGACGCGCTCGAGCTGCTCGAGTGCCTGTGGATCGGGATGGCGCGCAACGTCGAGATCTACACCTCGCCGGGCAGCCTGTCGTACACGCAGGGGTACGCCCACTGGGAGGCGACCACGATCGGCGGGCAGACCCGCGACGGGCGCGACGCGACCAACGAGCTCTCGTACCTGATGCTGCGCTCGAAGCGCGAGTTCCCGCTCAACTACCCCGACCTCGCCGCGCGCATCCACGCGCGCACGCCCGAGCGCTTCCTGCACGAGGTGTGCGAGACGATCAAGGAGGGCACGGGCTTCCCCAAGCTCTTCTTCGACGAGGAGATCATCCCGCTGTTCCTGGCCAAGGGCGCCGAGCTCGCCGAGGCGCACGACTACTGCATCGCAGGCTGCACCGAGGCCAAGCTGCTGAACCGCGACGGCGTCACGACCGGCTGCGCCTGGCTCAACCTCGGGGCGATCGTCGAGATGGCGCTCCGCGACGGCCACGTGAAGCGCCTGGGCGACCAGCGCCTCGGCGTCGCCACCGGCGACGCGCGCGCCTTCCGCAGCTTCGACGACGTCTGGGCCGCGTTCCGCGCGCAGGCCGAAAACGCCATGCGACACGTCTTCGTCCAGCAGTGGCTGGCCGACACGCTCAAGCCGCAGTTCATCGCGGCGCCGCTCTCGTCGATGCTGCACGACCTGTGCATGGCCGACTGCAAGGACATGCACGACGGTCCGGTGGAGGGCGCGCTCTATCTCGGCTTCGTCGATACGCTCGGCTTCGGCACGGCGATCGACTCGCTGGCCGCGATCAAGCGCCTGGTGTTCGACGAGGGCAAGCTCGGCATGGGCGAGCTGCTCGATGCGCTCGAGGCGGACTTCGAGGGCCACGAGGCGATCCGGCAGCTCTGCCTGAACGCCCCCAAGTACGGCAACGACGACCCCTACGCCGACGCGATCGGGCGCGAGGTCGAGGACACCTTCTGCCGCCTCAGTCACCGCTACCCGTCGGCATTCGGCGGCGAGCTCGACGTCCGCTACGTGACGATCACGGCGCACATCCCGTTCGGCGCCGTGCTGGGGGCGACGCCCGACGGGCGCCGCGCCGGCGAGCCCGTGTCCGAGGGCGTGAGCCCGAGCCAGGGCGCCGACCGCAACGGTCCGACCGCGAGCCTGGCGTCGACGGCCAAGACGCGCAGCGAAGGGCGCAAGGAGCGCGCGGCGCGCCTGCTCAACATGAAGCTCTCGCCGTCGGCGGTGGCGGGTTCCGAGGGCACCCGCAAGCTGATGTCGCTGGTGCGGACCGCCTGTGATCTCAAGCTCTGGCACCTCCAGTTCAACATCGTGAACCGCGAGACGCTGCTGGCGGCGCAGCAGGACCCGGAGAAGTACCGCAACCTGCTGGTGCGGGTGGCGGGCTACAGCGCCTACTTCGTCGACCTGAGCCCGCAGCTCCAGGCCGAGATCATCAACCGCACCGAGCACGGCTTCTGACTCGTGGATCACGGCTCGACCGACGACGGCGAGCGCGGCCTGGTCTTCAACGTCCAGCGCTTCTCGCTGCACGACGGCACGGGCATCCGCACCCTCGTGTTCCTGAAGGGCTGCCCGCTGCGCTGCCGGTGGTGCAGCAACCCCGAGGGCCAGCTCTGCGCGCCCCAGCTGGCCTACGACGACCGCAAGTGCATCGGCCGCGCCGACTGCGGCGACCTCTGTCGCCGGGTCTGCCCGGTCGACGCGATCGAGGCCCGCGACGACGGCAAGGTCGAGATCGCCCTCGACCGCTGCAACGCCTGTGGGCAGTGCGTCGTGGAGTGTCCCTCGCGCGCGCTCGACCTGCTCGGCGAGTCGCTCAGCGTGGACGAGGTGCTGACCGTGGTGGAGCAGGACGACGCCTTCTACGCGCGCTCCGGCGGCGGGATCACCCTGAGCGGCGGCGAGCCGCTCACGCAGCCCGCCTTCGCCGCCCGCCTGCTCGAGGCCGCGCAAGCGCGCGGCCTCCACACCGCCATCGAGACCACCGGCTACGCGCACTGGGCCGACCTGGAGCGGGTTTGCCGTCACGCGGACCAGGTCTTCTACGACGTCAAGTGCATGGGCTCGGACTGGCACCGCGAGGGCACCGGCGTCGAGAACGAGCGCATCCTGCGCAACCTGCAGCGCCTCTGCGAGGCGTTCCCGGCACTGCCGATCGTGGTGCGCACGCCGGTGATCCCCGGCTTCAACGACTCTCCCGCTGAGATCCGGGCGATCGCCCGCTTCGTCACCGGTCTCCCGCGCCCCGTGCGCTACGAGCTGCTGCCCTACCACCGCTTCGGCGAGGCCAAGTACCGCGAGCTGGGACGGAGCTATCCGATGGCGGGGCTGGAGCCGCCGAGCCCGAAGCGGATGGCGATGCTCGCGAGCATCGCCGAGGAGGCGACGGCCCCGGTCCGCTAGCCTCGCGCCGCGACGGTCGTCGCGCGCTCGACCCGACGAGGAGCCCTACCGTGATCGAGACCTGCATCGAGAACTGGCACCGCAACCTGCGCGGCGAGCTGCCCGGCGGACTCGACGCGCTGCTGGCCGACGACGTCGTGTTCTACTCGCCGATCGTGTTCACGCCCCAGAAGGGCAAGGACGTCACCAAGCTCTACCTGATGGCGGCGGGCAACACCTTCGGCGGCGACCAGGAGAAGGGCGGCGCGACGGCGGCCGTCGGCTCGAAGTTCCAGTACTCGAAGGAAGTGCTCTCCGGCAACCAGGCCGTGCTCGAGTTCGAGACCGAGGTCGCCGGCAAGTACGTCAACGGCGTCGACATCATCACCTGCAACGACGAGGGCAGGATCGTCGAGTTCAAGGTGATGATCCGCCCGCTCCAGGCCGTGAACCTGATGCACGCGCAGATGAAGGCGATGCTGGAGAAGATGCAGGCGGCCGGGAGGGCTCCCGCCTAGGCCTAGGGGCGTGCGCGGCAGAAGCCCCCTGCAAGCGCCCGCAGGGCGCGCGCAGTGAGGCGAAGCCGAACGAAGTCCATCGGCTAGTCGACCAGTGCCCGCGCCGCGAGCGTCGACAGCGTCAGCCCCTGCGCGCCCTGGCGCACCGGGTCGCGCCAGGCGCCGTTGGTGACGTAGGCGAACGAGAGGCCGGTCTCGGGGTCGGCCCAGGCGATCTGGCCGCCCGCGCCCATGTGGCCGATCGCGCGCGGCGAGCAGGCGTCGGCGAAGCCGCGGAACACGCGGCCCTCGGGTCCCGCCACCACGACGCCCAGGCCGCGCAGCGCGGGCTGCTTCGTCATCGGGTCGAGCAGGTCACCGGTCCGCGGGCGGAACACCTCGGCGAGCTGGTCGCGCTGCCAGACGCCGGGGCCGCGTCCGGCCGCGTCCTCGAGCACGCCCTGGTAGAACATCGCGACGGCGGCAGCCGTGGCGATGCCGCCGCCGCCCGGGATGCCCAGCGCGCGCATCCGCGGCTCGTTGAAGCGGGTGTACTCGGCGTCGGAGATGGCCGGCGCGTCGACCAGGAGCTGCTGGCGCCCGCCCTCGGCCGGCGCCTCGCCGACCGGCACGACGTCGGCGACGCGGTGGTTCTGGTCGTGGGGCAGGCCCACGTGCAGGTCGTCGAGGCCCAGCGGTCGCGCCACGCGCCCGCGAATGAACGCGCGGTGGTCCTGGCCCGAGACGCGTTCGATCAGCTCCGCCAGCACCCACATCGACGACAGGCCGTGGTAGACGAACCGCGAGCCGGGCTCCCACTCGAGCCGCCAGCGCGCGAACTGCTCGAGGCGGCGCTCGCGGTCCGCCCAGACCGAGGGCGGCATCTCGGCCTTCGGGAAGCCGCAGGTGTGGGTCAGGAGCTGCTCGACGGTGACGGCGCCCTTGCCGTTCTCGCCGAACTCGGGCACCGCGTCGGCCACCCGGTCGTCGAGCGCGAGCTTGCCCTCCTGGAGCAGGATCCAGACGGCCGACGCGGTGATCGCCTTCGTGACCGAGAACAGCACGAACAGCGTGCCCGGCTCGGCCGCGCGCTCGGCGCCGGCGATCGGCGCCCGGCCGAAGCTCGCGAAGCCCGCCAGCCTGCCGTGGCGGGCGACGGCCACCTGGGCGCTGCAGCCCGGGTGGGGCTCGACGCCGCGCGCCGTGCGCTCGAACAGGGCGCGCAGGCGCTCCGGGTCGATTCCCGCGTGCTCTCGGGCGTCCATCCCGACACCCTACCAGACGAGGCTCCGGGGCGGCCGCGGATCGAGCCGGTGCCCCATACTCGTCGCCGTGCAGCCCGTCGACCTGGCGCCGTTCGCGCAGCAGCTCGAAGCGTTCCCCGAGCGCTTCCGCGACCCCGCGCACGGCCACGCACCCGACGATCTGCGCGGCCGCTTCTCGTCGCGTCCGGGCGGCACGAGCGACCTCTACGGCGCCGCCGACCTCGTCTTCGTGCTGTGGATCCAGGGCCGGCTCGACGAGCGCACCACGCGCGCCGGACGCGAGGCCTGGGTCGCGCACCTCCAGTCCTTCCAGCACGCCGAGACTGGCTGGTTCCCACCCGGCGGACTCGCCGGACACGGCCGTCCGCACGCCACGGCCTTCGCGACGGCTGCGCTCAAGCTGCTCGGCGCGCAGCCGCGCCACCGGTTCGCGTGGGCCGCCGACCGGTTCGGAGCCCAGTCCGCCGTCGAGAGGTGGCTCGACTCGCTGCGCTGGAGCCAGATCTGGACCGGCTCGCACGCGGCCGGCGCGGCCGCAGCCCTGCTCGACGCGCCGGGTCACGCCGCGCTCCCGGCCGCCTGGCGCGACTGGCTGCTCGACGCGCTCACGAGCCGCGTGGACGCCGCCACCGGCCTCTGGAAGCGCGGCCCGCTCGACGCGATCGTGCGCGCGCCCACCACGATCGATCTCGGCGGCGCGGCGCACTTCTGGTGGCTCTTCGATCGCGGCGGGCGCCCGATCCCCCGCCCCGCGCGCGCGCTCGAGAGCATCCTGCGGCTGCAGCGCCGCAGCGGTCTGTGGGGCTCGCGGCTGTTCGGCGGCGCGTATCCGCAGGGCATCGACTTCGACGCGATCCAGGGGATGCGGCTGGCGTGGGACGCGCTCGGGCCCGGGCGCCGCGAGGCGCTGCGCCCCCGCATCGGCGCCGCGCTCGACCGCTACGCGCGCGCCGCGGGTCGCCACTGCAATGCGCCGGAGTTCGTCGCGCGGCGCTCCCGTACGTCGCACAAGCTGGTGGGCACGCTCCACGCGATCGCCGAGCTGGCGCTTCTCTCCGAGCAGCTCGACGGTCGGGTCCGGGTCCGCACCCCCCGGCCCTGGCGCAGCGCGCTCACGGTGGTGGCCTGGCAGTGAGCCCCGGCTACTCGATCACCGGCGCGCCGTCGAGCGCGCTCCGATAGAAGCGGCGCCGCTGTGCGATGGCGTCGACGGCGACCTGCGCACAGTAGTGGCCTTCGAAGCCGCAGCCCGGGGTCGGCGGGACGCCCGCGCCCAGCGGCGCGAACTGCACGAACGCGACCGTGGTGTCGGCGTCGAGGTTGGCCTGGATCGGGCCCGGCTGCTGCGGCAGGTCGGGCACCGGGACGATCGCGGGCGCGAGCTGCGGGATCTGCCCGAGCTGCCAGGCCAGTGAACGGCTGCTGTTGTTCTTCGTGAAGCTGTCGTCGATGCCCTCGACCACCAGCAGGCTGGCCTTGCGCGTGGTGCCGTCGACCTCGAGCGGCTCGCGGAACAGGTAGCGCGCGTGGTTGTGCGGATCCTGGCGGTCGTAGGTGACGGCGAGCAGCGACAGGCCCATCCAGATGTCGGGTGCGCGCAGCCCGGTCAGGTTGGCCGGCAGGACCGAGCGGATCAGCGGCGGGTCGCCGAGCGGCGTGGTGCGGTCCTGGTACTCGAGCAGCTCCACGAAGCGGACCGCCCCCACCACCAGCGCCGCCGCCTGGATGGCGGGCTCGTAGGCGAGGAACGCCTGGGCGTGGTTCGATCCGTAGCTGATGCCCTCGTAGAGGAGCTGGCTCGGGTCGATGTCGGGGATGCCGTCGGGCGCGCCGAGCGGCAGCACGTCCAGCTCGTCCAGCGACTGCAGGGCGCGCACGAACGCCATCTGCTGGGCGTAGGTCTCGATGTAGTAGTCGGGCAGCTCGCCGGTCTGGTTGACCAGGAAGAAGAGCACGCCGGTCTGGGTCAGCGAGTCGGGGAACTGCGTGTTGACCGAGTCGGTGAAGCCCCCGACCGCGAAGCCGAGGTCCGCCACCCGGCTCGCGGCGCCGGGCACCTCGCCCTGGGCACTGCCGGGGCTGCCGTGCTGGTACATGATGACGGGCGCGCCGCCCGTCGTGGCCGCCGCAGCGGGCAGGGCGAGGATGAAGTCGATGCTCTCGGTGCCCGACGCGAGCGGGTCGCCGGCCGGGTCGCGGTTGACGAACGGCACCGCGGTGATCCACTGCGGCGCGTCGAAGCTGCCCTCGACGAAGGCGGCGACGTCGCCGAAGCCCGGCGAGACCGAGCCGATCTGCACGTTCGGATCGGTGGCCAGCACGTCCTCGCGCATCGCGAGCAGGTCGTCCGGGAAGTGCGCGGTGCTGCGCACCGTCAGGCGCACGGCGAGCGCCACGTCGTCGCGCGGGATCGGGACCGGCGCCAGGGCCTCCGCGGCGTCGAGCACCTGCGCGGCCAGCGGGCGCACCGCCGCGACCTGCGGCGCCTCGCCCGGCTGCGGCGCGCCCAGCGCCGCCTCGAAGAACGGCGCGCGCGCCAGCGGCTCGCCGCCGGGAGCGAGCACCCGGTCGGTGACGACCAGTCCGTAGGTCCCCTCGGGCTCGAGCGGAATGCCCGGGAAGATCACCAGCGCGTGCGCGACCGGCTCGGGCGGGAAGGTGTCCGAGCGCGCCGAGAGCGAGAAGGGAATGCGCTGGCCGAAGCTCTCGCTGCCGGGGGTCATGTCGACCAGCGCGATCGTCGAGAGCGGGTCGAGCGAGCCGGCGCGGTCGCTCGGCAGCGAGGCGGAGCTCGCCGCCTGCGAGGTCTGCACCGTCAGGTTCCCGATCGGGCTCCAGCCGTCCGAGCCCTGCGCGGCCTTGTTCGCGATGCGCGTGATCAGGTCGCGCGCCGTGCCCGGCGCCTCCGGCACCACCAGCGAGAGCGCGAAGCCGGTCGCGGTGCTCGCGTCGGGCACGAGGAACGCGTCGTCCGGGAACGGCAGCGGCCGGTCGCGGTCGGTGCGGTCGTAGATCGCCGTGAAGGCCGGCCCCGGTGCGCTCGTGGTGAAGTCGATCTCCCGCGGGCCGTTCACCGTGCCGACGGTCATCGTGCAGCTCGCCGGCGCCGGCAGGTCGCCGACCGGCTGCACGACCACGCTGTCCGCGTCGAGCAAGTGCTGCACGGTGGGCACCGGCTCCCCGTCGCACAGCACGAACACCCGCCAGATCGCGTCGGGCGAGACGGCCGCGGCGAAGTCGAGCACCGGCCAGGCCGAGCGCGCCGCGCTGCCGCCGTCGGCCGGCAGGCTTGCGGCCAGGGGCGGCAGGGCCGGGATCGGACACGCGCCGGGCGCCAGCAGCCAGGGGAGCAGGACCAGACCGATTCCGAGACGTCGCCGTCGCATCAAGGCACCTCCGCGTGAGCCGGCCAGGATACCGGCTCGGCTCCGGGAGGCGATCCGGGCGCGGTCCCCGACGGAACGCACGGGGCCCCGGGGATCGCTCCCCGGGGCTCCGTGGCCGGATCCGCTGGCGGGCTCAGTCGCACTCGAGCGGGCCCTCAGCGCGTGCCACCAGGGGGTTGTTCACGATGCTGCAGCCCCCGGCCATGACACCCGACACGTCAAGTCCGAGGGCTGCCTTGCCGATGACCCCCGTGCCGACTCTTCAGGAGGCCTGCGCGCTTGCTTCGACTCAAGAGCGTCCTGCTGGTCGACGACTCCCGGGTGTTCCGGGAGATGATGCGGATGGTCTTCGCGGTTCACGCGGACCGCATCCTGACGGCCGCCGGCTGCCAGGACGCGATCGAACGCATCGAGTCCCACCCCGAGCTCGACCTGGTGGTCGCCGACGTGGTGCTGCCCGACGGCGACGGCTTCGAGGTGCTCCAGCACGTGCAGGGCATGGCGCAGCCCCGGCCCGAGGTGATGCTGGTCACGGCCAGCCCCACGCCCGAGCGCGAGGCGACGGCTCAGGAGCTCGGCGCGATCGCCTACCTCGCCAAGCCCATCACCTTCCGGGCGATCGCGGCGGCCTGGCGGCGCCACCACGGGCCGCCGTTTCACGCTTCCCCGCGGCTGCACAGCCCGTGGGCCGCGGCCTACGTCGTCGATCGCAAGGGCGAGGCGCACCAGGTGCTCTGCTGGGACATCCACGACCTGCGCGCCGGCGGCGCCTTCCTGGTGACCGAAGGCCCGCTCGAGCCCGGCACCGAGCTCGAGCTGGACCTCGAGCTTCCCGGGCGACGAGTCCGCCTCCCGGCGGTCGTGGTCCGCGTGCAGGAGCCGGCGTGGGGTGCGCCCGGCGGGGTGGGGGTGCGCTTCCATCGCCTCGACGCGGAGGCCGAGCAGGCGCTGGCGGAGCTGCTCGCGGGCGCGGACGACGCCTGACGCCGCTCAGCCCAGCAGCGCCCCCGCTACGCGGTAGGTCACGAAGCTCGCGCCGTAGGCGAGCCCCAGCATGTAGCCGAAGGCCAGCGCCGGCCAGCGCCAGCTTCCCGTCTCGCGCGCCATCACCGCGATGGTCGAGGTGCACTGGAGCGCGAAGACGAAGAACACCAGCAGCGAGAGCGCCACCGGCAGCGTGAAGCTGCGCTCGCCGGTGCGCGGATCGACGTCGTCCTGGAGCGCCTGGCGCAGCCCGCCGAAGTCCTCGGGGTCGGCGACGGCATAGATCTGCGCCAGGGTCGCGACGATCACCTCGCGCGCGGCGAGGCTGGCGACCAGGCCCACGCCGATGCGCCAGTCGTAGCCGAGCGGCTCGATGGCCGGCTCGATCAGGCGCCCGACGTGGGCCGCGGCGCTGCCCTCGAGCTGCGCCTGGGCCTGCGCCTGCGGGGCGAGCGAGGTGTCCACGTCGGCGCGCGGGAAGGCGAGCAGCGCCCACACCGCGATCGAGGCCGCGAAGATGATGGTGCCCGCGCGCTTCAGGAAGGCGGCTGCGCTGCGCCAGACCTGGTTGGCCAGCAGCCGGGCGGTCGGCACGCGATAGGGCGGCAGCTCCATGAAGAAGGTCGAGGTGCGGCCGCGCACCACGGTGGCCTTGAGCAGCGCCGCCGAGCCGATCGCGGTGGCGGCGCCGAGCAGGTAGAGCCCGAGCATCGTGAGCCCCTGCAGGCCCAGCGGGCCCCAGACGGCGGTGGCCGGCACGAAGGCCGCGATCAACAGCGTGTACACCGGCAGCCGCGCCGAGCAGGTCATGAACGGCGACACCAGGATCGTCGCCAGCCGGTCGCGCGGGCTCGGGATCGTGCGCGCGGCCAGGATGCCGGGCACCGCGCACGCGTAGCACGAGAGCAGCACGATGAACGAGCGGCCCTGGAGCCCGAACCAGCCCATCACGCGGTCCACCACGAAGGCCGCGCGCGCCATGTAGCCCACGTCCTCGAGGAAGTGGATCAGCGTGAACAGGATCACGATCTGCGGCAGGAAGATCACGACCGAGCCGACGCCCGCGAGGACGCCGTCGGTCCACAAATCGGTCAGCAGGCCCGGCGGCAGCACCGCGCGCGACCACGTTCCGAGCTGCGCGAAGCCCGCGTCGATGAGGTCCATCGCGGGCACCGCCCACGCGAAGATGCTCTGGAACACGAGCACCATCACCGCGCCGAACACCAGGCCGCCGGCCACCGGGTGCAGCAGCACGCGGTCCAGGCGGTCGGTGCGGCGGTCGCGGTCGGGCCGCGCCGTCTCGATCTCGCGCCAGACCTGGTCGACCCAGGCGAAGCGCTCCGTCCCGCCGGCCGCCGCGGGCAGCGGTCGAGGCCGGCCCCAGTCTTCGGGCGTCTCGAGCGCGCGGCGCAGCGCGTCCATGCCGACGCCGCGGTGGCCGACGATCGGGAATACCGGTACACCGAGCCGCCGCGAGAGGGCCTGAAGGTCGAGCCGGCCGCCGCGCGCGCGCAGCTCGTCGACCATGGTGAGCGCCAGCGCGCAGGGCCGGTCGGCGTGCGCCTGGAGCACCTCGTAGACGAGGCCGAGGCCGCGCTCGAGCGTGGTGGCGTCGACCACCAGCAGCAGGGCGTCGGGCAGCGCCTCGTCGGCGATCGAGCCGCTCAGCATCTGCTCCACCACCGCCTCGTCCGCGGTCTCCGCGTTCAGGCCGTAGGTGCCGGGCAGGTCGAGCAGGCGGATCGGGCGCCCCGCGCGCCGCACGTCGGCCTCGCGCCGCTCCACGGTCACGCCCGGGTAGTTGCCCACCCGCGCGCTGCCGCCAGTGAGCGCGTTGAACACGGTGGTCTTGCCCGCGTTGGGCGCCCCGACCAGGGCGACCCGCAGTGGCGTGGGGACGGCGGCGGCGCTCACGCGTCGGGTGCGAGGTGCACGCGCAGGCCCGCGAGGTCGCGCCCGCGCAGGCAGATGCGATAGCCGCGCAGCTCCAGCTCGACGGGGTCGCCCAGCGGGCCACGGCGCGTCAGCTCGACGCGGGTGCCCGGCACCAGGCCCAGGTCGCGCAGCCGGGGGGCGACCGGGTCGGGGCTCGCGGCCGGCGCGATCCGCCCGCGGCAGCCGATCTCCAGCGCGGCGAGCTCGATCGCTTCCGGCGGGGGCGCATTCATCGCGAGAAGCTAACCGATTCTGACATTCAAGTTCAGTTGAGCCCTGGCTCTTACCCCGCGGCTGTCGCACATTGTCGCGGTGGGGCGAAGCGCCGCACGAGAGCGAGCCCTACTGGCAGCTCGGGCGCCGGGCCGGGGCACGTCCCTTGCTTCCCGCTCGGGGCGGGGGACGCGAGGAGGCTGCGATGGCGACCCAGGAAACGGCCGGGGCACCGGCGCTCGACCCGCAGCGGGTGGCCGAGCTCGACGAGATCGTGGCGCGCAGCCGGGCCGCGGCCGACGCCTTCCGCCAGCTCGACCAGGAGGCGGTGGACCGCATCGTCTGGGCCATGGTGGTGGCCGGCCTCGAGGCGGCCGTGGAGCTGGCCCGGGTCGCGACCGAGGAGACCGGCTTCGGCGTCTTCGAGGACAAGGTGGTCAAGAACTACGTGGCCACCGAGTTCCTCTACGACTACCTGAAGGACCAGAAGACGGTCGGCGTGATCGGCGAGGAGCCCGAGCGCAACATCCAGTACGTGGCCGAGCCGATCGGCGTGGTGATGGCGATCCTGCCGGTCACGAACCCCACCTCGACGGCGCTGTTCAAGGCCATCGTCGCCGCCAAGACCCGCAACGCCATCGTGTTCCGGCCCTCGCCGCGCGCCATCCAGTGCGCGCTGCGCAGCGTCGAGATCCTGGGCGAGGCGGGCGAGCGCGCGGGCCTGCCGCCCGGGGCGCTCCAGGTGATCCCCGACGCGCCGCGCGAGGTCACCCACTACCTGTTCCAGCACCCGGGCATCGACTTCATCTGGACCACCGGCGGTCCGAAGATCGTGGCGCTCTCCAACGCGTCCGGGAAGCCCGTGATCAGCGTCGGGCCCGGCAACGCGCCCGTCTACCTGCACCGCACCGCCGACGTGCGCAGCGCGGTGGTGGACGTGCTGATCTCGAAGACCTTCGACGCCTCGGTGATCTGCCCGGCCGAGCAGACCTGCGTGATCGACGAGCCGATCTACGACGCGACGGTCGCCGAGTTCCAGCGCATGGGCGCGCGGCTGCTCGACGAGGACGAGGTGCAGCGGCTGTCGAAGGTGGCCTTCCTGGACGGCGGCGATCCCGACATCCGCGCGGTCGGGCGCTCGCCCATCCAGCTGGGCGAGCTGGCCGGCTTCGACGTGGCCGAGGGCACCAAGGTGCTGCTGGCGCCGCTGCCCAGCGAGCTCGAGGCGCTGGCGCGCCACCCGCTGGTGCACGAGAAGCTGATGCCGGTGCTCGGCCTGGTGCGCTCCCCCGCGGTCGAGCACGGGATCGCGGCCTGCGAGCTGGTGACCGAGCAGGGCGGCCTGGGCCACACCTCGGCCGTCTACGCCACGGACGAGTCCGTGGTCGAGCACTACGCCCGCACCGTGCGCACCGGCCGCATCCTGGTCAACGCGCCCACGGCGGTCGGCGCGCTGGGCGGCGTCTACAACTCGCTCACGCCCACCTTCTCGCTCGGCTGCGGGACCTGGGGCGGCTCGACCACCACCGACAACGTCAACGTCAGGAACCTGCTCAACGTGAAGACCGTCTCCCGTCGGCTCACGCCGCCCCAGTGGTTCCGGGTGCCCTCCGACACCTACTTCAACGCCGGCGCGCTCGAGAACCTGCGCGAGGTCGCGGCGCGCGCCGCGATGATCGTGACCGACGCCGACGGAGAGCGGCGCGGCGTGGCCGAGCAGGTGCGCGAGCACCTGGCCGCCGAGACGGTGCACGTGTTCTCGGAGATCGCCCCCGAGCCGACCGAGGCGCAGGTGCGGGCGGGCGTGGACACGCTGCGGCGGCTCGACCCCGACCTGCTGGTGGCGGTGGGGGGCGGCTCGGTGCTCGACGCCGGCAAGGCGATGCGGCTCTTCTACGAGAACCCGGAGCTGACCGTCGCGGAGCTGGCGTTCCCGTTCCTCGACGCGCGCAAGCGCGTGGCCCGCTACCCGCAGATCGCGCACACGCTGAAGCTGGTGGCGGTGCCCACCACCAGCGGCACCGGGTCCGAGGTGTCGCCCGCCACCGTGCTCTCGGACGGCCGGCGCAAGGTCACCCTGGTGGACTACTCGCTGGTGCCGGACATGGCGATCGTCGACCCGCTGCTGGCGCTCAGCATGCCGCCGTCGGTGACCGCCGACACCGGGATCGACGCCCTCACCCACGCGCTCGAGGCGGCGGTGTCGATCTTCGCCTCGCCCTACACCGACGCCTTCTGCGTGCAGGCCGCGCGCCTGATCTTCGAGAGCCTGCCGCGCGCGGTCGCGAACGGCGCGGACCTCGAGGCGCGCACCGCGATGGCCAACGCGGCCACGCTCGCGGGCCTGGCGTTCTCGAACGCCTTCGTGGGCGTGAACCACGCGCTCGCCCACGCGGTGGGCGCCCGCTTCGGCATCTCGCACGGCCGCGCCAACGGCATCTTCCTGTCGCACGTGATCCGCTACAACGCGCGCATCCCCACCAAGTTCATGCCGGCGCCGGGCTACTCGGCCTACGTGGCGCCCGACAAGTACACCCAGCTCTCCTACGTGATCGGGCTGGGCGGCCACGGCGAGGAGGAGCGCCGCGAGCGCTTCTTCGCGCGGGTCGACGCGCTGCTCGACGAGGTCGGCATCCCGCGCTCGCTGGCGGAGGCCGGCGTGGCCGAGGCCGAGTTCGAGGCGGCGCTGCCCGAGCTGGCGCAGGCCGCCTTCACCGACCCGAGCCTGCGCACCAACCCGCGCATGCCGCTGGTGAGCGAGCTGCTCGAGCTGCTGCGGGCGGCGTACGCGGGCCGCGGGGCGATCTGACCTACCATCCCGGGGTACCTCCGACCCGAAGGGAGCCCCCGTGATCCTGCTCGACCCCCGCCGGCTCGACCGCCCCTACCCCGACGAGCGCTCGCGCGAGCTGATGCGCAAGACCGTCGAGTTCTTCGAGACCAAGGGCAAGCGCCGGCTCAAGGACGACGACCACGCCGCCGTCTGGTACGACGACTTCCTGGAGTTCCAGCGCAAGGAAGGCCTGTTCGCCACGATCCTGAATCCGGGCTACGGCGACGAGGACGCGCGCTGGGACACCTGGCGGATCTGCGAGTTCGCCGAGATCCTGGGCTTCTACGGGCTCCAGTACTGGTACACCTGGCAGGTGTCGGTGCTCGGGCTCGGCCCGATCTGGATGAGTCCCAACGAGAAGGCCAAGGCGCGCGCCGCGCGGCTGCTGCGCGAGGGCGGGATCTTCGCCTTCGGGCTGTCCGAGCGCGCGCACGGCGCGGACCTCTACTCGAGCGAGGTGGTGCTGGTGCCGCAGGACGACGGCAGCTGGCTGGCGCGCGGCGAGAAGTACTACATCGGCAACGGCAACCGCGCCCGCATGGTCTCGACCTTCGGCAAGATCGAGGGCACCGAGGATTACGTGTTCTTCGCGGTCGATTCGCAGCACCCGGCCTACGAGTGCAAGAAGAACGTGATCCACAGCCAGTCGTTCGTATCGCACTACGCGCTGCACGACTACCCGGTCAGCGAGGACGACATCCTCCAGCGCGGGCCCGAGGCCTGGAATGCCGCGCTCAACACGGTGAACATCGGCAAGTTCAACCTGGGCTGGGCCTCGATCGGCATCTCGACGCACGCGATGTACGAGGCCGTCACCCACGCCGCCGGACGGCGCCTGTACGGGATGGCGGTGACCGACTTCCCGCACGTGAAGCAGCTGTTCACCGACGCCTACGCGCGGCTGGTGGCGATGAAGCTGGTGGCGCTGCGGGCGGCCGACTACATGCGCTCGGCCTCGCGCGACGACCGCCGCTACCTGCTCTACAACCCCGTGGTCAAGATGAAGGTCACGACCCAGGGCGAGGACGTGATCAACCACCTCTGGGACGTGATCGCGGCCAAGGGCTTCGAAGAGGACATGTACTTCGACATGGCGACGCGCGACATCCGCGCGCTGCCCAAGCTCGAGGGCACCGTGCACGTGAACATCGCGCTGATCGTGAAGTTCATGGCCAACTACTTCTTCAACGCGGCCGAGTGCCCGGAGATCCCGCGCCGCGACGACGCCGCCAACGACGACTTCCTGTTCGATCAGGGGCCCACGCGCGGGCTCGGCCAGATCCGCTTCCACGACTTCCGGCCCGTCTTCGACCGCTTCGACCTGCCCAACGTGAACCGCTTCGAGGAGCAGATCGCCGTGTTCGTGGAGATGCTGGCGAGCGCGACGCCGGGCGCCGAGCAGAGCCGCGACACCGACTTCCTGCTGGCGGTGGGCGAGATCTTCACGCTCGTGGTGTACGCGCAGCTCGTGCTCGAGAACGCCGAGATCTATGCGATCGACCGCGACCTGGTCGACCAGATCTTCGACGTGCTGGTGCGCGACTTCTCGAAGTTCGCGCTCGGGCTGCACAGCAAGCCGGCCACCACCCCCGAGCAGGCCGAGCACTGCCTGCGCATGCTGCGGCGGCCGGTGAGCGACGAGGCCCGCTACACGCGCGTCTACCAGGAGCAGGTGCTGCCGCTGGCGGGCGCGTACGAGATGAATCCATAGCTGGTGGACTTCGTTCGGCTTCGCCTCACTGCGCGCGCCCTTCGGGCGCTTGCAAGGGGTCTCCGCCGCGCAGACTCCGAGCCGCGACGCCGGCCAGGGTCAGCAGACCGCAGAGCCGGGCGGTCGCCCCGTCCGGCTCGGGCAGCGTGAAGCGCGTGATGGCGCCGAGCGAGTCCATGCCGCCCGTCGCATCGTTCACGGTGCACATGACGCTTGCGCACAGGGTGCGCGACATCGTCCCGTTCTCGGTGTCGAGTCCGGTCGGGGGCACGTCGGTGCTCCCCTCGTAGATCCAGATGTCGAGCAGCAGCGAGCCCTGCGTCCGGTCGTAGAAGAACGGCGCGTCGAACGGAATCCTGACCTCCCAGTCCTTGGGGCCGCCCATCGGGCCGGAGTTCGCGCTGCCGATCGTGAGCGGCCCCCTCGACAGCACCACCGTCTCGTCGGGCCCCACGTTGAGATCGAAGGTGGTGCCCAGCCCGATCGCGGTCGACAGGCGCATCTCGATGTCGGGGATCTGCTGGAGGAAGGCACTGCCGCTGTCCCCGTCCACCCGGAAGGCGATCTCGTGGATCCACACCGGGTCCAGCAGGGCGCTGAACTCGAAGGCCGGGTAGATCTGCTGATAGCGCCAGTTGTCGCTCTGGACGAGCGCGCCGAGGAAGAAGGGCGCCGCGTTGTCTCCGGGGGCCTCGGCGTTCTCGTACGCCATCGGCACCACGATCGTCGTCTGGGCTGCGGCGCCACCGGGGAGGGCCGCGATCCCCAGCATCAGTCCCAAAGCGAGCGTTCCGGCTCTCATGAGGTCATCCTACACCCAGTCGGGGCGGGAAGGACCGCGGTCAGGCAGTGGTCAGCGAATGGTCAGGGAGGAGCCGTGAAGCCGAAGGCGTGGCGCGCGGTCGGGTTGCTCCCCGTGAACGTCCTGGTCGTGATCCCGGCGCTGCTGCTGTGGCTCACCCGCAAGGGCCGCTGGGCGTGGGCGGGGCCCGACCCGCGCGAGCCCGCGCTCTGGCTCGCGCTCGCCTGCTTCGCCGGCGGACTCGCGCTGATGGTCCAGACCATCCGCAACTTCGACCGCCTGGGCGAAGGGACGCTGGCCCCGTGGGATCCCACCCGGAAGCTCGTCGTGGTCGGCGTCTATCGCCACGTGCGCAACCCCATGATCAGCGGCGTCGTGCTCAACCTGCTCGGCGAGAGCCTGCTGTTCCGCTCGCCGGCGCTCGGGCTGTGGTGCGCGTTCTTCTTCCTCGGCAACGCGCTCTACATGCCGCTGGTCGAGGAGCCGGGCCTCGAGCGCCGCTTCGGCGAGGACTACCGGCGCTACAAGCGCGCCGTGCCACGCTGGGTCCCGCGTCGGCGGCCCTACGAGGGCGGGCGTTAGACTGCGCCGACGGAGGGCACCGCGTGACGGTCCTGTGGCTGCTGCTGCTCGGCATGGGCTACTGGCTCTACCTGGCCTCGCGCTTCGCGGCGCAGCTCCAGGAAGACCACGGCGAGGTGTACGCCCGGGTGGTCGAGTCCGGCTCCCCGCTGTTCCGGCTCGCCTTCTACCGCTTCCTGCTGCGCGCCGAGTACGAGGCGCTCGACGACGAGTCGATCACCGGCCAGGGCAGGCTGCTGCGCGTCTTCCTGGTGATCTACGCGGTGGCGTTCGCGCTGTGGGCTGCCCTGGGACCTAGGACTTCCTAGGAGTCTGCGCGGCAGAAGCCCCCTGCAAGCGCCCGGAGGGCGCGCGCAGCGAGGCGAAGCCGAGCGAAGTCCACCGGCTAGCCGGCGAGGGCTTCGCCCGGCCCGCGCATCCACCAGTAGGGCGGGGCGTCGAGCAGGTTCTCGAACTCGCGGGCCGGGAGCGCCTCGGCGAACAGGTGGCCCTGCATGCGGTTGCAGCCGTACGAGGCGAGCAGCTGCATCTGCTCGACCGTCTCCACGCCCTCGCCGATCGTGGCCAGGTTCAGCGCGCGCGCCATCTGCACGATCGTCGAGGTGATCGTGGCGTCGGCCGGGTCGGTCGTGAGCGCCCGCACGAAGGACTGGTCGATCTTGAGCACGTCCACCGGGAGCTGCTTCAGGTACGCCAGCGCCGAGTAGCCGGTGCCGAAGTCGTCGATCGAGAGGCGTACGCCGAGGCGCTTGAGGATCGCGAACTGCGACAGGGTGCGGCGGCTGTCGTGCAGCAGGCTGCGCTCGGTCAGCTCGAGCTCGAGCGACTCGGCGCGCAGGCCGGTCTCGTCGAGCGCGGCCTTGACGTTGCCCACGAACTCCTCGGGCTGGAACTGCTGGGGCGAGACGTTCACCGCCATGCGGAAGCCCTCGCGGCCCTCGTCCTGCCACTGCACGGCCTGGGCGCACGCCGTGCGCAGCACCCAGTCGCCGATCGGGACGATCAGGCGCGAGTCCTCGGCCAGGCGCAGGAACTCGCCCGGGAGCACCACGCCCAGCTCCGGGTGCTGCCAGCGCAGCAGCGCCTCGGCGCCGATCAGGGTGCCGCGCGCGGCGTCCACCACCGGCTGGTAGTGGAGCACGAGCTCGCCGCCCTCGAGCGCGCTGCGCAGCTGGCCCTCGAGCGCGGCGCGCTCGACGGCGTCCGAGCGCATGCCCTCGGCGAAGAAGGCGTAGCGGTCGCGGCCCTCGCCCTTGGCGTGATACATCGCCGTGTCGGCGTGCTTGAGCAGCTCCGGGGCGCCGCCGGCGTCGCCGGGGAAGCAGGCGATGCCGACGCTGGCGGTGATCAGGTGGTCGCCGTCGCGCAGCCGCACCGGCTTGCGCAGCGCCTGCAGCAGCTTCTCGGCGACGCTGGTGGCGTCGCGCTCGTCCTGCTGGTTGGTGAGCAGCACGGCGAACTCGTCGCCGCCCAGGCGCGCGCCGGTGTCGCTGCTGCGCAGGCACGCGCCGATGCGCTGGGCCGCCGAGCGCAGCAGCGCGTCGCCCGCGGTGTGTCCGAGCGTGTCGTTGATCACCTTGAACTGGTCGAGGTCGATGAACAGCACGGCGAGCCTGCTGCGGTTGCGGCGCGCGGTCGCCACGGCCTGCTCGAGCCGGTCGGTGAACAGCGAGCGGTTGGCGAGGCCGGTGAGCTGGTCGAAGGTGGCGAGCTGGCGCGCCCGCTCGCGCGCGATGTTCAGCTCGAGGAACATGCGCTGGTTGCGCAGCGCGTGCTGGAGGCTCCAGGCCAGCATCCCGGGGCTGATCGCGCACATCACCAGGTAGCCGCGCGCGCCCGCCTCGACGGCCTTGGTGGCCAGCTCGTCGTCGTCGCTGTCGGCCAGCACCACGATCGGCACCAGCGGCGAGCGCACGCGCGCCTGGCTCACCGCCGCCAGCGCTCGCGGGCCCCCGTCGCCGACGTGCATCAGCAGCACGTCGACCTCGTTGCGCTCGAGCGCCTCGAGCGCCTGGGCCAGCGCGTGGGCGTGGCTCAGCTCGAAGGTGGTGGTCTCGATGCCCTCGAGCAGCGCGCGGATCAGGGCGGCGTCGCCGGCGTTGTCGCCGACCAGCAGCACCCGCACCGAACCCTCGTCCGGCGTCTGCTCTGCGCTTCCCAGTCCGCCGTCGCCATCCGCCATCTCGGGCCCTATCGGCCCGAACCAGGCTCGCGCTTGACCTCGACCTGCCCCGGATCTGCGCCCCCGCGGGGGGCGGTCGGCTCGCAGACCGGGCCTAGGTGTTGCGGCCGAAGCTCCCTGCAAGCGCCCAGAGGGCGCGCGCAGCGAGCCGCAGGCGAGCGAAGTCCCTCAGCTTGCCAGCAGCGACCGGGCGATCACCCGCAGCTCGAGGATCGCCTTGACCCCCTCGAAGATCGGGAGCACCAGGGCGTCCACCGCGTAGCGGCTGATCGGGTACTCCTCGGCGTAGCCCCAGCCGCCGTGCAGCAGCTGGCCCTGCTGGGTGACCTCGACGGCGATGTCGCAGGCGAGCAGCTTCGACTGGGCCGCGAGCGGCCCAGCCGCGCGCGGGTCGTCGTCCATGGCGAGCGCCGCGGCGTAGGTGATGGCGCGGGCGCCGGCCAGGCGCGCCGCCATCTTGCCCAGGGCGTACTGGGTGAGCTGGAAGTCCGAGATCGGCTTCGCGAACTGCACGCGGTCCACCACGTACTCGGCGGTCTTGTCGAGCGCAGCCTGTGCGAGGCCGCAGGCGCGCCCGCCGGTCTGGAGCCGGCCGGCGGTGAAACCGCCCATCTGGAGGTAGAAGCCGCGGTTCATGCCGTCCTCGCCGCCCACCAGGTTCTCGGCGGGGACGAAGTAGTTCTCGAGCTGGAGCGTGTACGAGTGCATGCCGCGGTAGCCGGGCGTGGCGTCGGCCTTGCCCTCCATGCGCCCGCCGCCGGGCTGCTTCATCTCGAAGCTGTGGCCCGTGAAGGGGTCCTTCTCGACGATCAGCAGCGACAGGCCCTTGGCGCCCCTGGAGACGTCGGGGTCGGTGCGCGCCAGCAGCGAGAGCACGTTGGCGCGGCCAGCGAAGGTGCACCACGACTTGGGCCCGTTGATCACCCAGCCGTCGCGCCCGTCGACGTTGGCGCGCTCGGCGCGGCACTTGACGCCGGCCACGTCGCTGCCGATGTCGGGCTCGGTCACCGAGATGCCCACCATCAGCTCGCCCGAGGCGATGCGCGGCAGCCAGGTCTGCTTCTGCTCCTCGGTGCCGCCGGCCAGCAGCGCCTTGGTCAGGATCTCGGGGCGCGTGATCAGCGAGCCGGCGGCCGCCAGGCTCGCGCGCGACAGCTCCTCGGTGGTCAGGATCATCGCGAGGTTGCCCATCTCGAAGCCGCCGTACTCCTCGGGCACCGAGAGCCCGAAGTAGCCGAGCTCGGCCATCTTCGAGATGAAGGACTCCGGGATCAGCTCGTCGTTGCGGTGGATCGACTCGGCGTGCGGCGCCACCTCGGCCTGCGCGAACTCGGCGACCGAGTCGCGCACCTGCTCGAGGGTCTCGTCGAGCGGGTACTCGATGCGGCCGCGCACTTCGGCCACGTGGCGCCCGATCGCGCGCAGCACGCCCTCGTGGCCGGTGCGCCGCAGCGCGGCGCGCGTCTCGGCCGGGAACGCCCGATCCATCGCGTCCTCGCCGATGCCCAGGTCGTCCAGGGCCGGCGCCAGGCGGTTGCGCAGGCTCTCGACCAGCTCGGCCACGCCCGCGGCCGCGATCGCCTCGAGCCAGGCGTCGCCGCGGCCCTCGCCGCGCACGCCCTCGGCGTAGTCGACCAGCTCGCGCGCGGCGCGGCCCTCGGTGGCGGCGTAGGCGACGCGCTCCGCGAGCACCTGGTGGTCGTCGATGCGCTTGCCGCCCTCGGTGATCTCGCGGGCGCGGTCGAGGGCGCCGGTCAGGAGCTGGTCGGCGGCGTCGGCCAGCTGGCGAGCGTCGCTGAGGCCGGGAAGGTCGGGGGTCTGGCTCATGGCAGGGGTCTCCGCTCGGGTTCGTTCCAGGTCGTTGGATTCTAGCGGCTCGGATGTGCGTCGCGCCCCGCGGGAGTGGCGTCCAGGACGCCGTCCGCGCGCCGTCAGGGGCCCGACAGGAACTCGGCGAGCTGCTCGACGAGGGCGGGCGCGCCGAACACCAGGCCGTGCTTGCCGCGCGCCGGGTAGTCGAGCGTGACGCACGCCCCGCCGGCCTCGGGCACCAGCGCCTGCGTGGCCGCTGCGTCCCACAGGTTGAGGTCGAGGTCGACCATCGCGTCGACGCCGCCGTGCAGCACCTGCGCGTGGCCGAAGGCGTCGGTGTAGCCGCGCAGGAAGCGCAGCTCGCGCGCCATGCGCTCCCAGGCGGCCCGCTCGCCCGCCCAGTCGAAGCAGACCACGTCGCCGTGCGCGACCAGCGCGCGCCGCAGATCGGTCTGGCCGGAGCAGTGGACGGGCTGGCCGTTGCGCCGGCAGCCGCCGCCGCGCCAGCCCACGTAGCGCTCGTCGAGCGCCGGCAGGTCGATCAGGCCCAGCACCGGCTCGCCGTCGTGCAGCAGCGCGATCAGGGTCGAGAACAGCGGGATGCCGCGCGAGAAGGCGATGGTGCCGTCGATCGGGTCGATCACCCAGCGCGGCCCCTCCGCCTCGCGGCCGCCCTCGGCGCCCATCTCCTCGCCGAGGATGCCGGCCTCGGGGTCGCCCTCGCGCAGCACGGCGCGGATCGCCCGCTCGGCGGCGCGGTCGGCCTCGGTGACGGGCGACCCGTCGGCCTTGGTCTCGACCGCCACGTCGCGGAAGCGGGGCAGGACCTCGGCCCGGGCGCGGTCGGCCGCGGCCTCGGCGAGGCGGGCGAGCGTGGCGAGGTCGCGGGCCAAGGTGCGCGCAGGCTACCACACGCGGGTATGCTCCCGGGCTCGCAGGAGGCGCCGCCCATGACGCTGGCAGAGCAGCTCGGGTTCTCGGCAGGGGAGCGCGTGGCGGTCGTCCACGCCGACGACATCGGGATGTGTCACGCCGCCAACCAGGGCGCCTTCGCCACCCTCGAGTCCGGCGTCGTGACCTGCGGCTCGATCATGGTGCCGTGTCCCTGGTTCGCCGAGGCCGCCGAGCGGGCGCGCGCGAACCCCGCGCTCGATCTGGGCGTGCACCTGACGCTCAACGCCGAGTGGCCGCACTACCGCTGGGGACCGGTGGCCGGGCGCGATGCGGTGCCCTCGCTGCTCGACGCGCAGGGGTACCTGCCGCGCACCAGCGTCGAGGTGGCGCAGCGCGCCCGCCCCGGAGAGGTCGAGATCGAGCTGCGCGCCCAGATCGAGGCGGCGCTGGCGGCCGGCGTCGACGTGACGCACCTCGACGCGCACATGGGGACGGCGTTCTTCCCGCCCTTCGTCGAGACCTACCTGAAGCTGGCGCAGGACTACCGGCTGCCGGCGCTGGTGGTGCGCCCCGACCCCGAGCAGCTGCGCGCGGCGGGGCTGCCGGGCGGCGAGCGGCTGTTCCAGGCGATCTGCGACGCCTTCGAGGCCGCCGGGCTCCCGGTGCTGGACGGGCTCGATCCCAACTCGCTGGGCTTCGAGCCGGGCGGCGGGGAGGCGCACAACCGCGCCCGGCTCGCCGCGCTGCCCGAAGGCGTGAGCTACCTGATCATCCACCCGGCGCAGGGCGGCGAGGAGCTGGACGCGGTGACGCCCGACAGCGCCCACGCCCGCTCGTTCGAGCACTGCTTCTACAGCGGCGACGCCGGGCGCGACGCGCTCGAGGCCGAGGGCATCCGGACGGTCGGCATGCGGCCGCTGCGCGACCTGGTGCGCGGCGGCGCCTGAGCCCCGCGCCGCGATGCAGGTCGAGCGCGTCCCGGGCGATCCCGAGCTCCACCTCGAGCTCGACGGCGAGGGGGCGTGGGTGGCGCTGGTCCACGGCTTCGGCGGCAGCGCGCGCAACTTCCGCCCGCAGGCGCGCGCGCTGCGCCCGACGCATCGGACGGCCCTGCTCGACGTGCGCGGGCACGCGCGCAGCGGGGCGCCGCGCGACGCGGCCGCCTACGCGCCGGAGCGGTTCGTCGCCGACCTGGGCCGCGCGCTCGACCACGCGGGAGCGCAGCGCGCGGTCGTGGGCGGCCTCTCGATGGGTGCGGGCATTGCGCTGCGCTTCGCGCTGGCGCACCCCGAGCGCGTGCGCGCGCTGGTGCTGGCGGCCTTCCCGCCCGGCGCGCGGGAGGGGCGCCAGGACGGCTGGATCCACGAGTTCGCCGACGCCATCGAGCGCGACGGTCTCGAGGCGGCGGGCAGCGTCTACGCCTGGGGCCCCGAGTCGGGCTTCGACCGCAACACCGCCCGCCTGGTGCGCGCCGGCTTCCTCGAGCACGCGCCGCACGCGCTGGCCCACACGCTGCGCGAGCTGCTGGCGCGCCAGCCCACCGCAGCCGAGATGGCGCACGCGCTGGCGCGGATCGATGTGCCGGCGCTGGTGGTGGTGGGCAGCGGCGACGGCATCTCGCTGCGCGCCTCGCGCTCGCTGGCGCGCGCGCTGCCGCACGCCGAGCTGGTCGTGATCGAGGGGGCCGGACACGTCGTGAACCTCGAGGCCGGCGAGCGCTTCAACGCGGAGCTGCTGCGCTTCCTCGGCGCGCTCGGCGCGGACTGAGCGGTTGCGCCTGCTCGCGATCACCGCGCTGGTGCTCTCCGGCGCCGTGCAGGCGTGCATCGCGCCGCCGCTCGAGTGGGTCGCGCTGCACCTCGTCTCGTGGGTGCCGGCCCTCCTGGTGCTCGCGCGGCTGCGCGGGCGGCGCGCGTTCGCGGCCGGCTGGCTCGTCGGCTTCTCGGCCCAGGCGGCGATCTTCGCGTGGATCGTCCACACGGTGGGCGTCTTCTCGAACCTGCCGCGCCCGGCGGCGGTCGCGGTCTGGCTGCTGTTCGCGGCGGCGACCGGGCTGTACGCGGGGGTCTTCGCGCTCGGCCTGGCGCCGCTGCGCCGCGCCTGCGGGGCGCTGTGGCCGCTCGGGGCGGCGGCCTGGTTCACCGCGTGCGAGTCCTTCTTCCCGCAGCTCTTTCCCTACCAGCAGGGCGTGGCCTGGTATCGGCACCCCGACGTGTTCCTGGTGAGCGCGCTGACCGGCATCGCCGGCGTGAGCTTCGGCGTGATCCTGATCAACGCGGTGGTGTGTCAGGCGCTGGAGGCCGTTGGCGCGCGCGCGTCACTGCGGGCGACGGGGGGGAACGCGGCAGTCGCGGCACTCCTGGCGGCCGGAGCGTTCGCGGGGTCGCAGCAGCGTCTGGCGGCGATCGAACGGGCGGAGGCCGCCACCTCCCCGCTGCGCGTCGCCGTCGTGCAGCCCGATCCGGATCCGGCCACGCGCCGCGCGGAGCGCCGCGACCACCCCGAGCGCGTCTCGGGCGATCTGCTCGCGCTGTCCGCCGACGCCCTGGCGCGCGATCCCGACATCGAGGTGTTCGTCTGGCCCGAGCGCGCGCTGGTCTGGACGCCGTCGCACCGCTGGAACCAGGCCGTGCCGCGCTTCGCGCGCGAGCGCGGCGTGGAGGTGTGGGCCGGCGGCGGGGCCGCGGGCACGGCGGCCGACGGCCGGCGCGTGCAGTTCAACTCGGCGTTCCGGATCGACGCCAGCGGTGCCGTCGCTCCGCGCTACGACAAGAACGTGCTGCTGCCCTTCGGCGAGTTCGTGCCGTTCGAGGGCGTCTTCCCGGTGCTGCGCCGCCTCCAGGGGCCCGGCCGGCTGGCGGCGGGGCACGAGCGGCCGATCTACGCGACGGCGCGCGCCCGCTTCGTCTTCCTGATCTGCTACGAGGCGATCCTGCCGGCGGCCGTGCGGCGCGCCGTCGCGGACGGCGCCGACCTGCTGGTGAACCTCACCTACGACGGCTGGTTCGGTCCGACGGCGGAGCCGTGGCAGCACCTGATGCTGGCCGCCGCGCAGGCGGCGCAGTTCGGCGTGCCGCTGGTGCGCAGCACCACGACCGGGGTCAGCGCCTTCGTCGACGCGCGCGGGCAGGTCGCGGCGCAGCTCGGGCTCGGCGCGCGCGGCGTGCTGGTGCGCGACGTGCGGCCGGTGCGCCTGCCCGGGCTCTACGCGGAATGGGGCGACTGGTTTGCGAGGGGGTGCGCGGTGGCGTCGCTCGCTCTCGTCGCGGCGGGTGCGCGTCCCACGCTACGCTCGCGCGCGTGAGCGCGGCCGCGGACCCCGTTCTGCGCAAGACCGCGCCCGCGCGGCGGCTCGTCGCGCAGGCGCTGGGTGGACCTCGCGCGCTGGCCGGCAAGGGCGCGCGGCTGGCGCGCACGCTGCGCCTGTACGCCGACCGGCGCGAGGTGCGGCGCCGGCTCGCCACGCTGGCGGAGCGCGGCTACGTGTCCGAGCAGCCCGACCCGGCCCAGATCGTGTTCGGCGGTCTCGACATGCTGCGCTTCGTGATCGAGCCCGCCGCGCGTGACTACTACGCGCAGCAGGGCATCTCGTTCGGCTTCCACCAGCTGCTGCGCGTGCTCGACGACCCCGTGTCGATGATCGACCCGACCGGGTTCCTGTCGGACCGCGACACCATCATCGGCCACGTGATGCAGGTGGTGCATCTGAATCCCGTGTACGATCTTCAGCTGCTCGAGATGTTCCCCGACGGCCTCGACGAGCTCGAACGGCAGGTCGCCGCGATGGTGGCGGGCACGCATCCGCGCCACGCCACGATCGGCGCGATCGTCGAGGACCCCGACTACCACGCGCGCCTGCTCGACTACGTGCGGCGTTACCGCGCCGACCGCGCCGCCCCGCCGCCGGTGCGTCGGGAGCAGACGCTGCGCGCCGACCCGGTGTTCGCGGCCGCCGAGCGCACCTTCGCGACGCTCCCCGGCTTCGTGGACTACTGCAACCGGCTGCCGCGCGGCTGGTGGGCGGGGCTGCGCCGGCTGCGGCGCGTGCGCCGCTTCCCCGTCGAGCTGGCGGCGCCCGCGTGACGACCTGGTTCGAAGACCTGTCCGTGGGCTGGCGCAGCCGCGTCGGCACCTGGTCGCTCGGCCGCGACGAGGTGGTCTCGTTCGCGAGCCGCTGGGATCCGCAGCCATTCCACGTCGACGAGGACGCCGCGCGCGAGTCGCTGTACGGCGGGCTCACGGCCTCGTCGCTGCACCTGTTCGCGATCTGCACCCGGCTGTTCTTCGACCACGAGGCGCGCATCGCCGTGCTGGCCATGCTCGGCAAGGACGTCGTGCGCTTCCCGAGCCCCGCGCGGCCCGGCGACGTGCTGGCCTATGACACCGAGTGCATCGAGGCGCGCCCCTCGCGCTCGCAGCCCGACCGCGGGATCGTGCGGCTGCGCGACACCGTGACGAACCCGAGCGGCGAGGTGGTGATGACCCAGGAGGTCACGCTGTTGGTCGCCAGGCGACCGGTGCCGTGAGCGCGGTGCAGACCAGGCTGCCGTCGCTCGTGCTCGACAGCTTTCGGCTGCAGGCGGGCGTCGCCGCGGAGACCGGCTCGCCGATCTACGCCGAGCTGCTCGCGCGCGTCCTGGCCGACCTCGAGGCCGGCGGCCGGTTCGCGCGCGTCTGCGCCGACTTCGCGGGCCACCCGATCCTCGACAACCTGCCGCTACGGCTGCTCGGCGCGGTGCACGGGCTCGTGCTCGGCGGGCGCGCCCCGGAGCTCGCCGCGTTCTACCCCTCGGCCGGCGGCGCGTTCGAGCCGGAGGGCGCCTGGCGCGCGCTGCTCGCCACGCTCGACGCGCACGAGCCCGCGATCCGGGCGCGGCTGCGGACGCAGGTGCAGACCAACGAGGTACGCCGCAGCGCGGCGCTGCTGGGCGGCTTCCTGCGGATCGCGCACGACACCCGCCTGCCGCTGCGGCTGCTCGAGATCGGCTCGAGCGCCGGGCTGAACCTGCTGTGGGACCGCTATCGCTACCGGCTGGGCGACCACCGCTGGGGCCCTGCGGCCGCGCCGCTCGAGCTCGCGACCGAGTGGCGTGGCCCGCCGCCCGACCTCGACGCGGCGGTGCGTGTCGCCGAGCGGTGCGGCTGCGACCTGGCGCCGCTCGACGTGACCGACCCCGACCAGCGCCTGCGCCTCGAGTCGTTCGTGTGGCCCGAGCAGCGCGAGCGCATCGAGGTGCTGCGCGCTGCCATGGCGTCGGCGCAGCGCGAGCCGCCCCGCATCGACGCCTCGCCGGCGGGCCCGTGGCTCGAGTCGGTGCTCGCCCACCCGGAGCCCGGCGTCGTGAGCGTGGTGTTCCACAGCACCATGTGGTGGTACGTGCCCGAGGACGAGCGCGCCCGCATCGACCGCGCCGTGCGCGCCGCCGGCGCTCGCGCGACGCCCGAGGCCCCACTCGCCTGGCTGCGCCTCGAGGGCGCCAGCAGCGACGCCGCCGAGCTCCGCCTCTGGCAGTGGCCCGCCGATACCGACCACCTCCTCGCCCGCGCCCACTACCACGCCCGCTGGATCCACTGGCTCGGCGAGGGCGGCGGGGGGGGGGGGGGGGGGGGGGGGGGGGGGGGTGGGGGGGGGGGGGGGGGGGGGG
>JASJBO010000090.1 GCA_030066475.1 Myxococcota bacterium | reverse complement strand
CTGGAGGCGGCCCGGGCCCACGTGCGCGAGCGCGGCGGCCCCTGCGTGGTGAAGGCCGACGGGCTGTGCGCCGGCAAGGGCGTGGCCGTCTGCGACGGGCCCGCCGAGGCCCTGGCCGCCCTCGACGAGATGATGGGCGCCCGCCGCTTCGGCGAGGCCGGCGCGGCAGTGCTGATCGAGGATCGCCTGGAAGGCGAAGAGGCCTCCTACTACGCCATCAGCGACGGCGAGCGGCTGGTGAGCCTGGCGGCGGCCCAGGACCACAAGCGCGCCCTCGACGGCGACCGCGGCGAGAACACCGGCGGCATGGGGGCCTACGCCCCGGCGCCGGTGGTGGACGAGGCGGTGGAGAAGCGCGTGCTCGAGGAGATCGTCCACCCGACCCTGCGCGGCATGCGCGAGGAGGGCCATGCCTACCGCGGCGTCCTCTTCGTGGGCCTGATGATCGACCCGAGCGGTGCGCCGCGGGTGGTGGAGTTCAACGTGCGCTTCGGCGACCCCGAGACCCAGGCGCTGATGCTCCAGATGGACGGCGACCTGGTGCCGGCGCTGCTCGGCGCCGCCCGGGGCCGGCTCGAGCCGGGGGCGCCGCTGGGCTCGGACGAGGCGGCGGTCTGCGTGGTGCTGGCCTCGGGCGGCTATCCGCGCAGCTACGCCACGGGCAAGGCGATCGACGGCCTCGGCGAGGCGGCCGGGGTGGAGGGTGTGGTCGTGTTCCATGCCGGCACCCGCCGCGACGCCTCCGGTCGCTGGACCACCGCCGGCGGACGCGTGCTCGGCGTGACCGCTCGCGGCCCGGACATCGCCACGGCCCGGGAGCGCGCCTACCGCGCCGCCGACTGCATCGCCTTCGAGGGCGCCCAGTGGCGCCGCGACATCGCCCACCGCGCGCTCGCTCCCGGCCGGAAGGGCGCATGAGCGCGCCGGCCGAGGAGGCGCAGGCGGGACTCTCGCTGGCGCAGGCGGTGACCTGGCTGCGTGCGGACGGGCTGGTGGCCTTCCCCACCGAGACGGTGTGGGGCCTCGGCGCCGACGCCGCCAGCGAGCCGGCGGTGGCGGGCCTGCGGGCCTGGAAGGGCCGCGAGGCCGACCGGCCGATGGCGGTGCTGGTGGACGGGGTCGAGTCGGCGCGGCGTCTCGGCGCCCGCTTCGACCCGGCCGCGGAGCGCCTGGCCCGTCTCCACTGGCCCGGTCCCCTGACGCTGGTGCTGCCCTTTCACGGACGTCTCGCCCGGGGCGTGGCGCGCGAGGACGGCGCCCTGGGTCTGCGCTGCTCGCCCCATCCCCTGGCCCGTCGCCTCTCCGAGCAGGCGACGGCGGCGGGCCTGGGCCCGCTCACCGCGACCAGCCTGAACCGCAGCGGCGAGCCCGCCGCGGCCGGGCGCGACCAGGCCGCCGCCCTGTGCGGCGCACCCGGCGGCCCGCAGCTGCTGGGCGGCGGGCCGGACTGCGGCGGCGGCGAGGCCAGCACCGTGGTGGACTGCACGGGCCCGGCTCCGAAGCTGCTGCGCGAAGGGGCGCTGCCCTGGCGCGAGCTGCTGGGAGCCGATGCGGCGCAGGAGGGCCGCCCCGCATGACCGACGTCACGCCGTTCCGAGCGCTGCGCTACGACCCGGCGCGGGTGGACCTGTCCCAGGTGATGGTGCCGCCCTACGACGTGGTGACCCGGGAGGATCGCCTGACGCTCTGGGATCGGGACCCCCACAGCGCGGCTCGCATCACCCTCACCCGCGACCCCGACGACGAGGCTGTCACCGACTACCAGGAGGCGGCCGAGACCCTGGCCCGCTGGCGCCGCGAGGAGGTGCTGCAGGCGGACGCGGAGCCGGGCTTCTACGTCCTGCGTCAGCGCTTCGTCGACCCGGGCGGCGAGGCGCGCGAGCGGCTGGGCTTCTTCGGTGCGCTGCGGCTCGAGGACTACGCGGCGCGGGTGGTGCGTCCCCACGAGCGCACGCTGTCGGGGCCCAAGGCCGATCGGCTGAAGATCCTGCGCGCCACCCGGGTGAACCTCTCGCCCATCTTCCTGCTCTACGAGGATCCGCAGCAGGAGCTGGCGGGGCTGCTCGAGGAGGCGCTGGGCGCCGAGCGGGTGAGCGCGCGGTCGGCCGACGGCATCGACCACGAGCTGGCCCGCCTCGGCCAGGCCGACGCCGTGGCCCGGCTGCGCGGGTTCCTGGAGGCCCGCGCCGTGGTGATCGCCGACGGCCACCACCGCTACGAGACGGCGCTGGCCTACCGGGACGAGCGCCGCGCTGGCGAGCCCGGTGCGGGTGCCGACGCGCCGTTCGAGCTGGCGCTCGGCTACTTCGCCAACGCCTACGCCCCCGGCAGCCTGCTGCTGCCGATCCACCGGGTGGTGCGCGAGGTGCCGGCGCCCGACGACGCGGCCTGGGCCGAGCGGCTTCCCGGCTGGGAGTGCGAGCGCGTGCCGCTGCCGGGCCCCGAGGCGGTGCCCGAGCTGCTGGCCAAGCACCTGACGCCGCTCGCCGCGCGCCACGCGTTCGCGGCCGACGACGGATCGGGCGTGCTGCGCGTGTTCCAGCGCGCGGCCGACGAGGAGCTCACGATCCGCGTGATCCACCGCGAGGTGCTGGGTGGCGTGTTCGAGCTGGACGACGCGGCCGTGCGCGACGGAGCGGTGGCGTTCCCCAAGCACGCCGAGGAGTCGGCGCGCGACGTGCGCGCGGGCGGCGGCACGGTGGCGCTGTACCTGAACCCGCTGACCCCGGAGGACGTCTTCCGCGTCACCGGTGCCGGCGAGATCCTGCCGCAGAAGTCCACCTTCTTCCTGCCCAAGCTGCCGTCGGGCCTGGTGTTCCGCCCGCTCGACGAGTCGGGCGCGTGAAGCGCCGCGGGCGCCGCGACCCGCGCCCGCTGGGCGCGCTGGTGCCGCGCGTGCTGGCCGACCTCGGCATGGCCGACACGAACGCGATCCTGCGCATCTCCGAGTGCTGGGAGACGGCGGTCGGCCCCGAGGTGGCCCGCCACTGCCGCCCCGCCACGCTCCGCCACGGGGTGCTCGAGGCCACCGTCGACACCAGCGTCTGGTGCCAGCAGCTCCAGCTCCGCCGCCCGGAGATCCTGGCCGCGCTGCGCCGCGAGCTGGGCGAGGCGGCGCCCGCAGACCTGCTGCTCCGCGTCGGTTAGTCTCGCCCCTTGGAGAGCCCCATGGCCGATCCCACCCAGCCGGAGCGCACCGAGCCCCAGGGCCTGCGCTGCGACTTCTGCGGCGAGCAGGTCGCGAGCGTGCGCCGGGTGGCGCTCGACGGAGCCTACGACCGGCTCCAGACCCCGCACCGCGAGCTCTATGCCTGCGCTCCGTGCTCCCAGAAGAAGGAGCGGGAGCGCATCGGGCCGACCGGCGACCGCTCCTGATCCCGCGGGGGGCGGACCTCGCTCGTCTTGCACCCCGAGGTTGCCTCCCTTACATTCCGCGACCCATTTTTCGCCGGTGGGACGGGCACCTGCGCCCGTCCGCCGCGCCCTCGTTCTCGGGAGTCACGTGTCCCCATGGTGAAGATCCGGCTCAGCCGCGTCGGCGCGAAGAAGCGCCCCTACTACCGGGTGGTGGCGATCGACGAGCGCGCCCGTCGCGACGGTCGTCCGCTCGAGTATCTCGGCACCTACAACCCGGTCGCCACGCCCAAGGAGATCCGCATCGACACCGAGCGCGTCGACGCGTGGGTCAAGCAGGGCGCCCAGGTCTCGGACGCGGTCGCCTCGCTGCTGCGCCGGCTGCGCAAGCAGGCCGCGGCGGTCGCCGCGACCGCGGGGGCCTGATCCGATGGCGAGCAAGGCCGCGGAGCTGGTCGAGTTCATCGCCAAGGCGATCGTGACCGACCCCGATTCGATCAACGTGACCGAGCCGGAGTCGCAGCTGCTCGAGCTCGAGGCCGCGCAGTCGGACCGCGGCCGGGTGATCGGCCGGCAGGGCCGCGTGGCGAAGGCCATGCGCGTGGTGCTGGCCGCGTCGCGCGAGGGCGGGGACTACCGGCTCGAGATCGTCGACTAGGGGCTCGGGTGCGCCGGTGGGGCGTCCCACCCGCGTCGCGCTCGGCGAGGTCGTCGGCGCGCACGGTCTGCGAGGGGAGGTTCGAGTCCGGGTCTTCGGCGACGGGCCCGACAACCTGCTGCAGGCGCCCTGGCTGGCGCTGGGAGCGGGGCCCGACGACGAGGCGCTGGAGCCGATCGAGGTCATCGCGGCGGAGCCCGGCGCCCGCGGAGAGATGCGGCTGCGGCTTGGCGGCGTCACCACGCGCGAGGGTGCCGCGGCCCTGACGGGCCTGCTGATACTGGGCGAGGTCGAGCACCTCGAGGCACTGCCCGACGGCGAGTACTACGGGTACGAGTGGGTCGGGTGTCGAGTGGAGGATCAGGACGGGCGGCCAGTTGGGACCGTCCGGGCCATCTGGGACACGGGAGCGCACGACGTTCTCGTGGTGGAGGACGAGACAGGCCGCGAGATCCTGCTGCCCATCGCCGACGCGCTGCTGCGCGAGGTGGACGTGGAGGCGGGGCGGATCGCGATGGAGGTGGCGCCGGGGCTGCTCGACCCCGATTGAGCCCGGCGCGAGACGGGCATGCGCATCGACGTCGTCACGATCTTCCCCGCCCTGTTCGAGCCGCTGCGCGACACGGCGTTGCTCGGCGCCGCCTGCCGGGCGGGACGCATCGACCTCGGGGTGCACGATCTGCGCGACTGGACCGGGGACCGCCACCGCACGGTGGACGACACGCCGTACGGCGGGGGCCCGGGAATGGTGCTGAAGCCGGAGCCGCTGGTGGCCGCGATCGAGGCCCTGGCGGGAGAGAAGGGACCGAAACGGACCGGTCGGGTCCTGCTGATGTCGCCCGCGGGACGGGTGCTGGACCAGGACGGGGTGGAGGAGCTGGCGAAGGAGCGACACCTGGTGCTCGTCTGTGGCCGCTACGAGGGCGTCGATCAGCGCGCCATCGAGCTGGCGGTGGACGAGGAGGTGTCGATCGGGGACTACGTCCTGGCGGGCGGCGAGCTGCCGGCCATGGTGGTGATCGAGGCGGTGACGCGGCTGCGGCCGGGCGTGATGGGAAACCCGGAGTCGGCCGAGACCGAGTCGTTCCGCGACGGGCTGCTGGAGGGGCCGCAGTACACCCGGCCCGCCGCCTATCGCGGCCTCGAGGTCCCGGAGGTGCTTCGATCGGGCGATCACGCGGCGATCGCCCGCTGGCGCGCCGAGCAGGCGCGGGAACGAACGAGACGGCGGCGCCCGGACCTCTGGGCGGCCGCCGGAGAGGACGAGCGATGAATCGGCTGGACGGGATCGAGCGAGCGGCGCTGCGCAAGGACCTGCCCCCCTTCCGACCCGGGGACACGGTCCGCGTGAGCGTGAAGGTGCGCGAGGGCGAGAAGGAGCGCACCCAGGTGTTCGAGGGCGTGGTGATCCGGCGCCGCGGCGGCGGGACCTCGGAGACCTTCACGGTCCGCAAGGTCTCGTACGGCGTGGGCGTCGAGCGCATCTTCCCGGTGCAGGCGCCGATCGTCGAGAAGGTCGAGATCAAGAGCCGCGGCCACGTGCGCCGCTCGCGCCTGTACTTCCTGCGCGAGCTGCGCGGCAAGAAGGCGCGGCTGCGCTCGAAGGTGCGCGACCTCTCGTCGCTGGTGGCGCCGTCGGTGGCCGAGGAGCGCGAGAAGGCCCTGGCGGCCCAGTCGGGCGCCGCGGTGGCCGACGCCCCGGAGGCCGAGGCGGCCGCCGCCGAGGAGGCGCCGGCCGCGGCCGCGGCGAGTGCCGAGCCGGAAGCGGCCGAAGCCGAGAAGGCCGAGCAGTAGGCCCCCGGCCTCAATCGCCCGCGTCGAACGCGCCCTCCCAGTGGCGCACCCGCCAGTCGCCGCCGGACGCCGGCTCGCACGCGACCACGTCGAAGCGCACGCGCGGCGCGCGCGGGCGATGGGCTGCGAGCCAGGCCGCGGCGCCGCGCAGCAGCCGGCGCTGCTTGCGGAAGTCCACGGCCTCTTCCGGTGCACCGGCGCGCCGCGAGCGCCGCGCCTTCACCTCCACGAACACGATCAGCCCCTGGCGCGCGGCCACGATGTCGATCTCGACGCCGTCGGCGCGCGCGTTGCGCGCGACGATGCGATAGCCGCGCTCGCGCAGGTACTCGGCGGCGCGTTCTTCGGCCGCGAGACCGAGGTCCCTGGACCCCGCTCTCGCGTCACTCTTCCGCTCGTTCATCGCAGGAATTCCCACCGGGACCGGGTGGGGGAGGGCACCAAGCTAGCCCATCCTACCGTGCGATGGGGACGCTCCACCTGGTCGCGACGCCGATCGGCAACCTCGAGGACGTGACCCTGCGCGCGCTGCGCGTGCTGGGCGAGGCGGACGTCGTGCTGGCGGAGGACACCCGCCGCACCCGCATCCTGCTCGAGCGCCATGGCGTCGACGCGCGGGCACGCTCGCTGAACGCGCACAACGAGGCGCGCCGGATTCCGGAGGTGCTGGCGGCGCTGGCGGCCGAGCGCTCGGTGGCGCTGGTGTCGGACGCCGGCACGCCGCTCGTCTCCGACCCGGGCGAGCGCCTGGTCGCCGCGGCGCTCGACGCCGGTCACACGGTGGTGTCGGTGCCCGGCGCGTCGGCCGTGCTGGCGGCGCTCGCCGCCTCCGGCTTCCGCACCGTGCCGTTCGCCTTCCTCGGCTTCCCGCCGCGCAAGCCGGGCCCGCGCCGGCGCCTCTTCGAGCCGTGGCGCGAGCGCCCGGAGACCCTGGTGCTGTTCGAGTCCCCGCATCGCGCGGCCGCCACCCTGCGCGACGCCGCCGAGGCGCTCGGCCCGCGCCGCGCCTGCGTCGCGCGCGAGCTCACCAAGCTGCACGAGGAGATGGCGCGCGGGACGCTGCCGGAGCTCGCCGCACGGTTCGAGGGGGGGACGCGCGGCGAGCTCACGCTGGTGATCGAAGGCGACCGCTGAGGGCTACTCGCCCAGGATCTCCAGCAGTCCCGCCTCGTCGATCACCTCGATCCCGAGCGCCTGGGCCTTGTCGAGCTTCGAGCCCGCCTCCTCGCCCGCCACCACGTAGTCGGTCTTCTTCGAGACGGCCGACGTGACCTTGCCGCCAGCGGCTTCGATCAGCCGCTTCGCCTCGTCGCGCGTCAGCTCGGGGAGCGTGCCGGTGAGCACGAGCCGCTTGCCGAGCAGCGGACCTTCGGGCGCCTCGACGGTGGGCTCGAAGCGCGGCCAGGTGACGCCCCGCTCGCGGAAGCGCGCCACCTCGGCGCGGTTGCGCTCGTCGGCGAAGAAGGCGACGACGCTCTCGGCGATGGTGGGTCCGATGCCGTCGATCGCCTCGAGCTCCTCGCGAGTCGAGGCCATCAGCCGGTCGAGGTCGCCGCCCACGCGGCCCGCCAGCAGCTCGGCCACGCCGCCGCCCACGTGGCGGATGCCGAGCGCGATCAGGAAGCGCGCCAGGGTGGTGCTGCGCGCGCGCTCGATCGCGGCCACCAGGTTCGCCGCCGACTTCTCGGCCATGCGGTCGAGCCCGGCGAGCGCGTCGTGCCCCAGCGCGAACACGTCCGAGACGCGCTGCACGTGACCCTCGTCCACGAGCTGCGCCACGAGCTTCTCGCCGAGGCCGTCCACGTCGAGTGCGCCGCGGTGGGCCAGGTGCCAGACGTTGTTCTTGAGCTGCGCCGGGCAGTCGATGTTGGGGCAGCGGGTGACGGCCTCGCCCTCCAGGCGCACCGCCGCCGCTCCGCACTCCGGGCACTGCGCGGGCATGCGCCACGCCGCGGTGCCCGGCGGCCGCTTCTCGGGCACGACCTTCACCACCTGCGGGATCACGTCGCCGGCGCGCTGCACCACCACGGTGTCGCCCACGCGCACGTCCTTGCGCTCGACCTCGTCCTGGTTGTGCAGCGTCGCGTTCGAGACGGTGACCCCGCCCACGAAGACGGGCCGCAGCTTCGCCGTGGGCGTGAGGGCGCCCGTCCGCCCCACGTTGATGTGGATGCCCTCGACGACGGTGGTCTCCTGCTGGGGCGGGAACTTGAACGCGATGGCCCAGCGCGGCGAGCGCGGCAGGTTGCCGATCTGCTCCTGCTGCGCGAGCCGGTCGACCTTGAACACGGTGCCGTCCACTTCGACCGTGAGCTTCTCGCGCCCCTCGAGCATGCGGCGGTGGTAGTCGGCGCAGGCGTCGACGTCCCGGCAGCGCTCACACTGCTCGGTCACGCGGAAGCCCCACGCGCGCAGCGCCGCCAGCGCCTGCCACTGCGACTCGACGCCGGGGGGCAGGCCCTCGGCGATCGCGTAGGCGCGGAACTCGAGCGAGCGCAGCCGCTCGACGTCGACGTTCTGGAGCTGGCGCAGCGAGCCGGCGGCGGCGTTGCGCGGGTTCACGAAGGGCTCGTCGCCGCGCGCCTCGCGCACCCGGTTGAGGCGCTCGAAGGCGGCCAGCGGCAGCACCACCTCGCCGCGCACCGAGACGCGCTCGGGGACCGCGTCGCCCGCCAGCGCCAGGGGGATCGTCACCACGTGGCGCAGGTTCGCGGTCACGTCCTCGCCGACCCGGCCGTCGCCGCGCGTGGCGCCGACCCGCAGCTCGCCGCCCTCGTAGAGCAGCTCCACTGCCGCTCCGTCCAGCTTGAGCTCGCCGACGTACTCCACGGCGGCGTCGTCGGGAACGAGGCGCCGGATGCGCTCGTCGAACGCCCGGTACTCGGCCTCGTCCATGGCGTTGTCGAGCGACAGCATCGGGACCCGGTGCTCGAAGGGGGGGAAACCGGAGTCCGGTGAGGGGACACTCACCCGGTGCGTCGGCGAATCCGGCCGTACCAGGTCGGGGAAGGCCCGCTCGAGCTCCTCGAGCTCGCGGTACATCCGGTCGTACTCGGCATCCGTGACCTCGGGGCGGTCCTGGAGGAAGTACAGGGCCCGGTGGCGGTCGACCTCGCTCACCAGCTCCTCGATGCGGGCGGCGGCGGCGGCGCGATCCAGCTGGGCCAAGAGTTGACTCCCGCGGGGAGATGGCGTCGACGCTTCGTTAAAGGTGGGGCTGGATCGGGGCGATGAGTCGGTCTGCCCGCAGACGCGGGCCGCAAGATACCACCTTGCTCGGAGAGTTCCGGAGGAGAGGCGCCGCATTGCACGGCCAGGCGGTCGACGCAGGGGCCCCGGCCACGGCAGGGGCCGAGGAGCCGCGCGAGGACGAGCTGCGCCGTCTGCTCGGTGCGGTGTCGGACGGGCTCGCCCGGGTGCGCGACGGGGCCCTGGTGTGGGTCAACGCGCCGCTCGCCCGGCTGGCGGGGGCCGAGCATCCGAAGCACCTGCTCGGCCGACCCTTCCCGTCGCTGTTCGCGGCCGGCTCTCTCCCCGACTGGACGGCCGGCCGGGTCGAGGCGCTGCTCGAGCGGCCCGAGCACGATCCGCTGCCCGTCGCCGTCGAGCCCGTGCCCGGAGCGGCGACGGAGCCCGCCCTCGCGGCGCGCGTGATCGACCTGGGCTCGCAGCGGACGCTCGAGGCCGAGGTGATGCGCTCGGACGGCGCGCTCCGGGCGGCGAACCGCGAGATCGTGGACCTGCGCGAGCGCCTGCGCCACGAGTCGACGCAGCGCGAGGAGCTGCTGACCGTGGTGAGCCACGAGCTGCGCACGCCGGTGACCGTGATCGCGGGCTACAACCGGCTGCTGCTCTCCGAGAAGGTCGGGCCGCTGAGCGAGCGCCAGCGGCACTTCGTCGAGGAGAGCCAGAAGAGCTGCCAGCGCCTCAACGCCTTCATCGGCAACCTGCTCGAGCGCGCCCGCGAGGCCTCGGTCGTGGGGCCGCTCGAGGTCGCCGAGGCGCCGATTCGCGAGCCGATCGAGGCGGTGGTGGGCCTGCTCCAGCCGCTGCTGCGCGACCAACGGGTCTCGGTCTCGCTCGACCTGCCCGCCGAGCTGCCGCGCGCGCGCTTCGATCCGCCGCGCATCGAGCAGGTGCTGACGAACCTGCTCGGCAACGCGCTCAAGTTCGCGCCGGCCGGCGGCGACATCGAGATCGCGGCGCGCACCGCCCGGGTGGAGCGGCGCGTGTTCGTCGAGGTGAGCGTGGGCGATCGGGGCGAGGGCGTCGCGCCCGCAGATCGCGAGCGCATCTTCGACGCCTACGTGCAGGCCGGCGACCAGAGCCGGGCCGGCGGCCTGGGGCTCGGGCTCGCGATCTGCAAGCAGATCATCGAGGCGCACGGGGGCGTGATCCACGTGGGCGACCGGCCCGGCGGCGGCTCGCGCTTCACCTTCCGCATTCCCGCCGCCGAGGAAGGGCGCTGAGCATGGCCGCGGCCCGCGGGAGCGGTCGCGGCGGCTCCCGGGCCCGCCGCATCCTCGTCGTCGACGACGCCGAGGGCATCCGCACCTATCTCGCCAATCTGCTCGAGCTGCGCGGCTACCAGGTCGACACGGCCGAGGACGGCCGGCGCGCGCTGGCCCTGCTCGAGTCGGGCGCCAGCCCCGACCTGGTCCTGATGGACGTGATGATGCCCGGGCTCGACGGGCTCGAGACGCTGCGGCGCATCCGCGAGCTCCACCCGCGCCTCCCGGTGGTGATCCTCTCGGTGGTGGGCATCGCCAGCACGATCGTCCAGGCGATGCAGCTGGGCGCCGTCGACTACCTGAACAAGCCCTTCGAGGAGGGCGAGCTCGAGGCGACGCTGCGCAAGGTGCTCGAGACCATCGACCTCGAGGAGGAGCGCGTGCGGCTGCTGGCCGAGCTCGAGGAGGGCGACGAGGCGATCGTCTGGCAGAGCGAGGCGATGCAGCGCGTGCGCCAGGTGCTCGACCAGATCGCCGGCACCAACGTGACGGTGCTGATCCAGGGCGAGAGCGGCACCGGCAAGGAGGTGGTGGCGCGCACCCTGCACGGCGTGTCGCCGCGCGCCGACCGCCCGTTCGTGAAGGTGAACTGCGCGGCGCTTCCCGAGAAGCTGCTCGAGAGCGAGCTGTTCGGCTACGAGCGGGGGGCGTTCACCGGCGCCGCGTCGCGCAAGCCGGGCAAGTTCGAGGTGGCCGACACGGGAACGATGTTCCTGGACGAGATCGGCGAGATGAGTCCGGCGCTCCAGGCCAAGCTGCTCCAGGTGCTCCAGGACGCCACCTTCTCGCGGCTGGGCGGCAACCGCGAGATCCGGGTGGACGTGCGGATGATCTGCGCGACCAACCGCCCGCTCGAGCAGATGGTGCAGCAAGGCAGCTTCCGCGAGGACCTCTACTACCGGCTCAACGTGGTGAACGTCCAGCTGCCGCCGCTGCGCGACCGCCGCGAGGAGATCCCGGCGCTGGTCGCGACCTTCCTCCGGCGCTTCGCGCTCAAGTACGACCGGCCGCCGCGCCAGCCGAGTCCGGCCCTGATGCGGGCATTCGACCGCTACGCCTTCCCGGGCAACGTGCGCGAGCTCGAGAACATGATCAAGCGCATCGTCGTGCTCGAGAGCGAGGAGTCGATCCTCGAGCAGCTCCTGTCGGGCGAGCGCGGCAGCCGCGGCAGCCGCTTCGCCAGCCTGATCGAGGAGATGGAGGCCACCGCGGGCCAGCTGCCGCTCAAGGAGGTGGGCCGGCGCGCCGCGCTCGAGGCCGAGCGCGAGACGATCGACCGCGTGCTCCACCGCACCCAGTGGAACCGCAAGCAGGCCGCGCGCCTGCTCGGCGTCAGCTACAAGACGCTGCTGCAGAAGATCCGCGACTGCGGGCTCGAGGAGAGCTGACCGGGATCCCGCTCAGTCGTCGCGCCGCAGCTCGACGTCGATGACGAGCCGATCCGCCTCGCGCTCCAGGGCGGCGCGCAGCGTCTCGGCGTCGAGGCGCTCGGGCACCTCGACCTGCATCTCCAGCTCGTAGTGGGGAGAGCCGCCGGTGCCCGGTCGGCTGCGGGTGGTGAGGTCGGCGATGTTGACGCCGTGCTCGGCCACGGCCCCGCAGATCCCCGCCACGATGCCCGCCCGGTCGGCGCCCGAGGCGTGGAGCCGGTACAGGTGGTAGCCCGGGGCGGGGACCGCCTGGCGGGGGCCCTGCTCGAGCGTGCGCAGCAGGATGGTCAGGCCGTGGTCGCGCTCGAGGCGCTTCGAGCCCTTGGCGAGCTCGTCGGCGCAGCCCGGTACGCTCGACGACGCCAGCAGGATCACCGCGAAGTCGGTCCCGAGGATCGTCATGCGCGAGTCCTCGAGGTTGGCGTCGCAGTCGTAGACCAGACGCGCCAGCTCGGCGACGAGTCCGGGTCGGTCCTGGCCGATGGCGGAGAGGATGAACCAGCGCTTCACGGGGACGACTCCGACGCGACTATACTCGGGCGCGCCCACCGGGGCCACGTCGAGGACCGTCCGTGCACCGCATCACCCGCCTCGAGGGCGCCGTGCAGCGCTACGCCTGGGGATCGCACTCGTTCCTGGCGGAGCTGCGCGGGCGGCCGGCGCCGAGCGACGAGCCCGAGGCCGAGCTGTGGCTGGGCGCGCACCCGCGCGGGTCGGCGCGCGTCCTGGCCCCGGACGGGCCCGTGCCGCTCGGCGACTGGGTCGGGCGCGATCCCGAGGCGGTGCTCGGCCCCGCGGTCCGCGCGCGCTTCGGCGCCGAGCTGCCGTTCCTGCTCAAGGTGCTGGCGGTGGCGAAGCCGCTCTCGATCCAGGTCCACCCCGATGCGGAGCAGGCGCGCGCGGGGTACGCGCGCGAGCAGGCGGCGGGGATCGCGCTCGACGCCGCCGAGCGCTGCTATCCCGACGCCAGCGCGAAGCCGGAGCTGGTGTATGCGCTGACCCGCTTCGAGGTGCTCCACGGCCTGCGCGAGCCGTCTGCGATTCGCGACGACCTCGACGGTCTCGGCGCCGGCGAGCTCGCGCCGCGCGACGGATCGGCCGGGGCGCTGCGCGCGGCGCTCGCGAGCTGGCTCGACCGGGCCCCGAACCCGTTGCGCAGGCGCGCCGTGACGGCGGCTCGGTGCCGGGTCGACGCGGCGCCTCGCTTCGCCCGCGTCGCTGCGCTGGACGCGGCCTTTCCCGGCGACCCGGGCGCGCTGGCGCCGCTGTACCTGCGGGCGCTGCGGCTCGAGCCGGGCGAGGCCCTGTTCGTCGCGGCGGGCGAGCTGCACGCGTACCTGGAGGGCGCCGCGGTGGAGCTGATGGCCTGCTCGGACAACGTCCTGCGCGGCGGCCTGACGGCCAAGCACGTGGCGCTGGACGAGCTGCTGGGCGTGGCGCGGGTCGAGCCCGTCGCCGGCGGCGTGCTGGCCGCGGAGCCGGCCGCCGCGGGCGTCGCGCGCTTCCGGACGCCGGCCCGGGAGTTCGAGCTGGCCGTGCTCGAGCCCGCGCCGGACGCGGCGCCGTGCGCGCTCGGTCCGGGCGTCGGGGTGGTGCTGTGCGCCACGGGGCGCGTGCGCCTGTGCGCGGAGGCCGATCCCGAAGGCCTGGCGCTCGAGGCCGGCCAGAGCGCCCTGGTGCCGGCCGCCGCCGGCGCCTGGCGGGCCTCCGGAGCCGGCCGGCTGTTCGCCGCTCGGGTGCCCGCCGCCGGTTGAAGGGCCGCGCCCCGCGTGCCGAAGAGCAGCCGTGGTATCGTCTCCGGCCCGCTACGCCCCGCTGCCGCCGAGAGGACCCATGCGTCAACTGATCCAGTCCTATCGCTCCGGCGAGATGAAGCTCGAGGACGTGCCGCCCCCGGGCGTGCGCCCCGGCGGCGCCGTGGTGCGCACCGTGCGCTCGCTGGTCTCGGCCGGCACCGAGAAGATGATCGTCGACATCGCGCGCAAGAGCCTGCTGGCCAAGGCCAAGGCCCGGCCCGATCTGGTGCGCCGCGTGATCGACACCGCCCGCAAGCAGGGCGTGATGAACACCTTCCGCAAGGTGCAGACCAAGCTCGATACGCCGATCCCGCTGGGCTACTCGAGCGCCGGCGTGATCGTGGAGGTCGGCGAGCACGTCTCGGAGTACCGCGTGGGCGACCGCGTGGCGTGCGCCGGCGCCGGCTACGCAAACCACGCCGAGTACAACTACGTCCCGCGCAACCTGCTGGCGAAGATCCCCGACGGCGTGTCGATGGACGACGCCTGCTTCGCGACGGTCGGTGCGATCGCGCTCCAGGGCGTGCGCCAGACCGAGCCCACGCTGGGCGAGCGGGTCGCGGTGATGGGCCTCGGCCTGATCGGCCAGATCGCGGTGCAGCTGCTGCGGGCCAACGGCTGCCGCGTGCTCGGCTTCGATCCCAATCCCGAGCGCGCCAAGCTCGCCGAGGAGCTGGGGGCGCACCAGGCGGTGTCGGCCGACCTGGAGCGCGCCGCCGAGGGCTTCTCGCGCGGCCAGGGCATGGACGCGGTCGTCATCGCCGCCGCGACCCAGAGCTCGGGCCCGCTCGAGCAGGCCGGCGAGATCTCGCGCCTGCGCGGGCGCGTGGTGGTGGTGGGGCTGGTCGGGATGGAGATCCCGCGCAACCTCTACTACCGCAAGGAGCTCGACGTGCGGATGTCGATGTCGTACGGCCCCGGCCGCTACGACCCCGACTTCGAGGAGCGCGGCTTCGACTACCCGATCGCCCACGTGCGCTGGACCGAGCAGCGCAACCTCGAGGCGATCCTCGACCTGGCCGCCGACGGCCGCCTGCGGCTGCCGCCGCTGGTGACCCACCGCTACGAGCTGGCCGACGCGCTCGACGCCTACTCGCTGATCAGCGAGGGCCGCGAGCCCTACCTGGGCGTGGTGCTGGGCTACGGCGCCGACGACGAGGCGCCGCTGGTGCCCCCGCGCGCGCTGCCCCTGGCCGAGGCACCCGCCGCCGCCGGCAAGGTCGGCATCGGGCTGGTCGGTGCCGGGAGCTTCGGCCAGTCGGTGCTGCTGCCCGCGCTCCAGGGCACCGAGCGCATCGAGCCGATCGCGATCGCCTCGGCGGGCGGCACCACGGCGCGACGGATCGGCGAGCAGTACGGCTTCCGCACCGCCACCGCCGACGCCGACGAGGTGATCGGCCACCCCGACGTGCGCGCCGCCTTCGTGCTCACTCGCCACGACCTGCACGCGCCGCTGGTGGTGAAGGCGCTCGAGGCCGGCAAGCACGTGTTCACCGAGAAGCCGCTGGCGCTCACCGGCGACGAGCTCGACGCGATCGCCCGCGCGCGCGAGGCCAGCCCGGGCGACGTGATGGTGGGCTTCAACCGCCGCTTCGCGCCGCTGGTGCGCGCCATCGAGGCGCAGTACGCCGGCCGCAGCCACCCGCTGGTGATGCACTACCGCGTCAACGCCGGCTTCATCCCCGGCGACCACTGGATCCACGACCCGGTCGAGGGCGGCGGGCGCATCCTGGGCGAGGGCTGTCACTTCATCGACCTGCTCCACCACCTGGCCGGCGCGCCGCCCACCCGCGTGTTCGCCGAGGCGATCGCCGGCGACACGCGCTACCGGGGCGACGACAACGTGGTGATCACGCTGCGTTTCGCGGACGGCTCGGTGGGCACGGTGACGTACACGGCGCTCGGCGACTCGCGCCTCTCGAAGGAGTATCTGGAGGTGTTCGGCGAGGGCCGGGTGGCGATCCTCGAGGACTTCCGCACGCTCAAGCTGGTCGCGGGCGGTCGCGTCAAGACCCAGCGCTCGGCCAACCAGGACAAGGGGTTCGGCGAGGAGATGCGGCTCTTCCTGGCGGCGGTCGAGAGCGGTGGCGAGATGCCGATCCCGTTCGGGGCGTCGCTGGCCAGCACGCGCGCTACGCTGGCTGCCGTCGAATCCCTCCGCACGGGAGCGCCGGTATCCCTCTGAGATGACGCGCTACTCCGCCCGCACCCTCTACGACCGGCTGCCCGCCACGATCCAGGAGTGGCTGGTTTCGGTCGCCGGCTGGCGCAGCTACCGGACCCGCTTCGGGCCGCCGTTCCGCCGCATCCTTCACGAGCTGCATGAGACGGACCACGCCAGCGCCGAAGAGGTGCGCGCCGACCAGGAGCGGCGCCTGCGCGCCACCGTGCGCTGGGCGGCCAGCACGGTGCCCTACTACCGCGAGCGGTTCCGCGCCGAGGGCATCGACCCCGACTCGATCCGCCGCGTCGAGGACCTGAAGCGGCTTCCGACCCTCGACCGCGAGACGGTGCACACGCGCGCGCGCGAGCTGCGCAGCGAGCGGGTGCCCGACCGCCTGATCATCCCGGGGCACTCGAGCGGCTCCACCGGCTCGGCGCTCCAGCTCTTCCACACGCGCGAGGCGCTCGGCTGGGAGTACGCCGTGGTATGGCGCCAGCGCGAGTGGTTCGGGGTGCGGCTGCGCGACCGCTTCGCGGCCTTCGGCGGCCAGACGGTGGTGCCGTTCCACCAGATGCGACCGCCGTTCTGGCGCTACGACCGCGCGCGGGTGCGCATGCTCTTCTCGATCTACCACCTCACGCCCGAGCACCTGCCCGCTTACGTGAGCGAGCTGCAGCGCGGCAGCTACCGGTTCTGGCAGGGCTACCCCTCGGCGATCGCGCTGGTGGCCGAGGCGATGAACGAGGCGGGGCTCGAGCTCGGCCGCGGCGCGCCCAAGGTGGTGTTCACCTCCTCGGAGTCGCTGCTCGACTTCCACCGCGAGCAGATCGCCCAGGCCACCGGCGCCCCGATCGCCGACCGCTACGGACACTCGGAGTTCTGCGTCTCGGCGCTCCAGTGCCCGGCCGGCCGCTACCACGTCGACTCCGAGTTCTGCGTGGTCGAGATCGACCCGCACGAGGAGACCGACGAGTGGGTGCGCGGCGAGGTGATCGCCACCGGCTTCGCGAATCGCGCCATGCCGTTCCTGCGCTACCGCACCGGCGACGTCGCCACGCTGCGCAAGAAGGGAACCTGCCCCTGCGGCCGGGCGCGCCCGATCCTCGAGCGCATCGACGGTCGCCTCGAGGACTACGTGGTGACGCCGGACGGCCGCCGCATCGGGCGCATGGACCACATCTTCAAGGACGCCACCAGCGTCAAGGAGGCGCAGATCGTGCAGCCCAGCGAGGGCCGCATCGTGGTGCGCCTGGTGCCGCGCCCCGAGTTCGACCGCGCCCACCGCATCGAGCTCGAGGAGCAGTTCCGCCGCCGCGTCGGCGACGACCTCGAGATCCAGTTCGAGCTGGTCGACGCCATCCCGCGCCTGCCCAGCGGCAAGTTCCGCGCCGTGGTGTCCGAGGTGGAGCACGGCAAGCTGGCCCGCAACGGCGAGGGCGGGGCGCTCGCACGCTAGTCTCGGGAAGCGTAGATCGTTCGGGAAACGACTTCCGAGGCACGCCCCACCATGCGACTCCTCCGGACCTACGACGACTCCGCGCAGGCGCGCGACCTCTCCGATCGGCTCGAGGTCGCCGGCATCCAGACCCAGGTGCGCTCCGACGACGGCGGCCACGCGGTCTGGATCATCGACGAAGTCGACCTCGAGGCCGCGAAGGCGCTCGCCAGCCGCTCCAGCGCCGAGCTCTCCGACGCCAACCGGGCCGAGGCCGAGGGGATTCGCAGGCAGCGCGAGGCGGACGCCCGGCCCGTCCGCCTGCCGGGCGTCTCGCCCGGTGCCGGCCTGCGGGCCGGCCCGATCGGGCCGGCGACGCTGGCCCTGATCGTCGCGTGCGTGGGCGTGAGCCTGCTGTCGGGCATGGGGAGCGTGAGCTCCCCGATCGTCCGGGCACTGCTGGTCGTTCCGATCAGCCCCGAGGGCCTCTACTTCCCCCGGCTCGTCTGGGCCGAGCCGTGGCGGCTGCTCACTCCCATGCTGATCCACTTCGGCATCCTGCACCTGGGCTTCAACATGCTCTGGCTGTATCGGCTGGGCAGCCAGATCGAGAACATCCAGGGAGCCCGCGCGTTCCTCGGCCTCGTGGTGCTGACGCAGGTCCCGGGCGTGCTGGTCCAGCTGGAGCTCACCGGTCCGCTGTTCGGCGGGATGTCCGGCGTCGTCTACGGGCTGTTCGGCTACAGCTGGATGCAAGCCCGCTACGCGCCCCGGGGCTATGTCGTGACCGACCAGGACACGATGTGGATCATGGGCTGGTTCGTCCTGTGCGCGACCGGCCTGGTCGGCTACATCGCGAATGCCCAGCACGCGCTCGGCCTGGTCCTCGGGCTCCTGGCCGGGATGCCGGCCTACGTCACCTTCCACCGCTCGAGCGCCAGGCCGGCCTTCGAGCGGGGCAGCTGGGCGGACCTCAACATCCGCGGCTTCCCCCGCTTCAAGCGCCTGTACCTCGACCCCTACGTGCCGCTCTGGTTCATCGGCCTCGCCCTCGTGGTGTTGGTCGTGGGGTGAGGCGCGGATGGCCCGTTGTCGCGCCTGCGTCGGGAGGGCTCCGGCGGGGCCGCCCCGCCGGCCCCCGGGCGCTTGCTAGCGGTTGGACTTCGTTCGGCTTCGCCTCACTGCGCGCGCCCTCCGGGCGCTTGCAGGGGGCTTCTGCCGCGCGGACTCCTAGCTGCCGCCGGCGGCGCGCTCCCGCCAGTCCGCGGTCAGGGCGGCGACCTGCTCGGGGCGCTCGAGGATTGCGTCCCAGCGCGACGCGCATCCCATCCGTGCGGCGGCGGTCTCGCGGGCGCTCACGACCGCCGCCTCCAGCGAGTGGCTGGCCGGGTCCGCGAGGCCCAGGTCCGAGACCAGGAACTCCCGGAAGCGCTCCGGGATCTGGTGGAGCGCCGGCAGCGCCGCGGTGACGGCCGGCAGGCGCCGCGCGGCGGCCGCGACGTCGATGTGGCCGTCTTCCCGAACGATGTGCTCCAGCAGCTCCACCGCGCGCGGGCTCACGTCGGCGCGCCGGAACAGGTCGTGCATCGCGCTCCGCGGGCAGTCGTAGCGGCGTCCCACGCACAGCTCGATGAAGCGCTGGATGCGCTCGGGGTCGAGGCCGTCCGGGAAGCAGAGCCGGCCGTCGTCGTCGATGCTCACGCCGTGGGCGACGAAGCGACTGGTGAGCCGGCTCGCCAGGCGGTTCAGGAATCGACTCATCCCCGGGGCCCAGGATGGCGAGCGGCGCCGGCCCGGGAGCCCGCCCTCACGCCGAGGCGGCCGCCGGCGAGACGTCGAACACGCGGTCCGCGAGCGTGCTCGCGCGCTCGGCCAGCCACTGCTCGATCGAGACGAAGCGCGCCGCGCGCAGTAGCCCGCGCAGCTTGCGTTCGGTCGAGCCCAGCCCCACGTAGTACTTGAAGCGGCGCAGCGCGGGCAGGTCCATGCGCGGCTGGTCGGGGTCGATCTCGCGCGGGTGAACGTAGACGTTGGCCGGTCGGCCGGCGCGGTTCTCGAGGTGCAGGCCGGTGCGGATCGCGGGGTAGGGCAGCAGGCGCAGGTAGCCGCCGCCCGCGTAGGGCACACGCCGCCGGCCCACGCCCAGCGTCGACCACGGGACCTCGATCAGCTCACCCGCCGCGCAGCGGATGCGGTGCGGGCCCAGGTAGGGCGTGTCGAAGCCGCCGTGGCTCGAGTAGCCCGGGCACAGCGAGGAGTCGTAGCGGACGCCCTGCTCGACCATCACGTCGAAGGCCCAGGCGGTGTCGGGCGAAATCGACCCGCCGGGGGCGCGGAAGCCGTGCACCGGCCGCCCCGACAGGTCCTCGAGCAGCTTGCGCGCGTCGCCCAGGTCGGCGGCGAGCGACGCGCGGGTGTGGCGGGGGACGACCTCGTGCCAGTAGGAGTGCGAGGCCAGCTCGTGGCCGGCCTCGACGATGCGCCGCACCAGCTCCGGATGGCGCTCGGCGACCCAGCCCACCACGAAGAAGGTGGCGCTCGCGCCGGCCTCGTCGAACAGCGCCAGCAGCTTCTCGGTGTTGGCGGCGACGCGCGACTCGAGGCCGCTCCAGTCGTCGCGCGTGTAGCCGCCGTCGACCTCGAGGATGTGGAACCAGTCCTCGACGTCGACGCTCAGGATGTTCGGGAAGGCGTCCATCCGAGACTCCCTCGAGCTCCCGATCGGCAGATCCCAGAGCATACTTGGGCGGACGCGAGGCGTCCCCACGTCGACCGGCAACTCGCTTCGCATCCCGCCGAGACGGCGACCGCATCGGCTCACTCGACCCCACCCGTGCGCAGCAGGGAACGGGCCAGCAGTGCCATCAGCCAGCGGCGGTGAACCCGCCGGAAGGGCGAGTCCTCGGGATCCCGGCCCTCGCCGTGCCGCCCGAGCGAGGCCGAGAGCTCGCGGATCGCCTCGGGACGCAGAAGCGCGCGCAGCGGAGATTCCCCGGAGTCGAGCGCGAAACGCAGCGCCTCGTCGAGGACATCGCCCCCGTGATCCTCGAGCGGCAGCGCGAAGCCCATCTTGGGACGGTCGACCACCCAAGGTGGCGCCAGACGTCGGGCGATCGCGCGCAGCACGCGCTTGCCGGTGGTTCCCTGGTGCTTGGCGGAAAAAGGCAGCCGGGAGGCGAAGTCGAGCACGCGCGCGCCGAGCATGGGAGGCCGCACCTCGAGCGAGGTCGACATCGACATGCGGTCCACCTTGGTGAGCATCTCGTCGGGCAGGATGAAGCGCTGCTCGAGCCAGTGTGCCGCGTCGATCGGATCGGGCACGAGCGAGGCTCCGCGCTCCTCCAGGAAGGCCTCGAACGCGCCAGCGGCATCGCGCGGCTGGTACTCCGGGCGCAGCAGCCGCGCCTGCTCCTCGGGCCAGAACAGCGTGCCGAAGGCCACCGCGCGGCGAGCCGGCGAGAGCGTCGCCACGTGCAGCGTGCGCGCCACCTGGCGCGGGATGCGGCCGTTGGCCAGTCCCGCGAGGCCGCGTCCGGCGCGCAGCGCGACGTCGGGGAGGCGCGCCAGCTGTGTGATCATGCGCAGATGGCCGAAGCGTGGATAGCCGGCGAACACCTCGTCGGCGCCGTCGCCCGAGAGCGCCACCGTCACGTGCCGGCGCATCTCGCGCGAGAGGTGCAGCACCGCGAGCGACGAGGAGTCGGCGAAGGGGTCGCCGTGGTGGTCGACCACCGTGTCGAGGTCCTGCTCGCCGAGCGGCGTGTGCGAGAACTCGATCTCGTGGTGCTCGCTCCCGATCGCCTGCGCCACGGCGCGCGCGGCGTGGCGCTCGTCGTAGGCGGGGTCCTGGTGCACCACCGCGAAGGTCTTGACGCGCCCGACGTGCCGCGCGGCGAGGGCGGCCACGATCGAGGAGTCGACGCCGCCCGAGAGCAGCACGCCGACCGGGACGTCCGACGCCAGGTGCTCGCGCACCGTGTCCGAGAGCACCGCCTCGAGGTCGTGCGAGAGCGCCTCGAGGCCGCCATCGAACCGCGGTGCCTGCGGGGCCGGCTCCGCGACGAAGCGGCCCTCGCGCGGCGCCTCGCCGGCGCGCAGGCGCACCCAGGCACCGGGGCGCAGCTGGCGCGCGCCAGCTCGCAGCGAGAAGGGGGCCGGCAGGAACCCGAAGGCGAGCAGGTGCGCGAGCGCCTGCGGGTCCACCCGCCGATCGATGCCCGGTACGCGCAGTAGCGGCGCCACCTCCGAGGCGAAGGCGAACCCGCCGCCTCCGATGGGCGCCAGGTAGAGCGGCTTCTGCCCGGCGCGGTCGCGCGCGAGCCAGAGCTCGCGACTGCGGGTGTCGAGGAGCGCAAGAGCGAACATGCCGTCCAGCCGCGCGAGCGCGTCCACGCCGTCGCGTGCCAGCAGGCGCAGCACCACCTCGGTGTCGCTGGTGCCGACGAAGGTCTCGCCGTCGGCCTCCAGCTCGGTGCGCAGGCTCGGCGAGTTGTAGACCTCGCCGTTGTAGGCGATCACGAAGCGCCGATCCGGCGACCACATCGGCTGCGCGCCGGACGCGGAGAGGTCGAGAATCGCGAGCCGGGTGTGCGCCAGCCCGACGCCGTCGCTGGCCACGATGGCCTGGGCGTCGGGGCCCCGGTGCCGGAGCTCGCGCGCCAGGCGCTCGAGTTCGCGCTCCAGGATCGCCCGCAGCGGATGGCCCGGCGAAGGGGGGCAGACGATGCCGGCAACGCCGCACACTCAGGCGGAGCTCCGGGCTCGTCGCGCTGCGGCGAGGCGATCGCCAGGCTGCTTCATCGAAGATCCACTCCCATTCTTCCGCTTCCCGCTTGCGGTCCCCATCCCATGGTCCCCAGCCTGCTCGGAAGGCAGCTCGGCCGACTCGACGGACCGGAACGATGAACGAAGTTCGGGATCACGTCCAGCTCCCGCGCTTGCGGCGTCGCGAAGGCCTCGTCGTGCGCGCGTGCGGCCCTCCATCGCGTCTCGCCCCGAGCCGCCTGTGCTGGGGTGCGCCGTCCGAAAAGGGCTGCCCGGGGATTCGCGATCGCTATCTCGCCGGGAGCGATGCCGAGATCCAGCGCTGCTGGCACCTGCTCACCTTCCCCCGGAACGGGCGTCGTCAGACGACGTCCGTATCGGCCCAGCTCATGAACCAGGCCTTCGGATCCGTGAGTTCGGATCGAGCGCTCCAGGCTCCGAGGCCGCGGACGCTGAAGCGGATCACCTGGGGATGGACGCGCTCAGGGACGCGCCAGAAGCCGGAACGCCGGAGTGCCCGACGGGCGGTTCCCGGACCCGGGAGCAGGGCCGACAGCAGTTCGGCTCCCTCGCGCCGAGCCATCTCCTCGATTCCGCGGAGCAATGCGCGTCCCGCCGCCAGGTCGTCGGGCACGACCAGCTGGTCGACGACGAAGCCGGCACGCAGCCCGCGCAGGGCGAGGGTCCGGTAAACGCCCCAAGCGACGGGTTCCCCGCTGCGCGTGGCGATCAGCGCCCGGTAGTGGGCCTCCGGACGCATCGCGAAGCGCCAGCGGGCGAAGTCCGCGTCGCGCACGGCCCCGATGCGGATCTCGCGGGCACTGCGGTCCCAGAGCCCGTCGATGCGCGGATCTGCGAGTTGGCAGGGCGCGACCGCGACGCCGTCGTCCGTGCTCCGCTCGGGCTCCGCCTCCGGCCCCCGTTCTCCCGGACGACCCAGCAGGGCGCGGACCAGGCCCACGGGTCGAAGCAGCTTGAGGCACCACGGGAACGGGCGAATCGGCGTGCGCTGGAGCGGGCCCGTCATGAGGCGGACCGACTGGGCGTTCGAGAAGCCCGCGACGAAGGCGTAGCCCCGCTGCTGCATCATCTCGTAGAGCGCGACGCCCATGCGGTAGAAGAGCCGCCGGCCTCGCATCTCGGGCGCCGTCATCGCGCCGACCGAGTAGCCGCCCCGGACCTGCTCGCCGCCGAGCCGGAACCGCAGGTTGGCCACTCCGGCGTGGCCGACGATCTGGCCGTCCACCTCGGCGACGATGCGCGCGCACTCGCCCGCCGGCCCCGGACGGAACAGCCAGCCCACGGACTGCCCCCCGACGGCCACGCCGAAGCACCGGTTCCAGAGCGCCTCGACCGCAGCGTCGTCGCGGCCCGGCCGGAACTCCCGGATCCGCTCGCTCAGCGTCGCCCCCGGGCTCCGTCCACGACTCGGACCAAGAGCTTCTCGAGCCGTTCCACCAGGATCCGGCGGTCCGAGGCGGTGGCGAAGCGGCGGCCTCGGGCTCCCATCGCCCGCGTCGCGCCGGGGTCGTCCAGGAGGCGCGCGATCGAGGCGACCAGCGCCTCGACGTCCGCGGCAGGGGAAGCGAGCCCGGCGCCGGACTCCGCCACGATCTCGGCGGGGGCCCCGTCGGCCGAGAGCAGCACGGGATTGCCGCTGGCCATCGCCTCGTAGATCTTCGAGGGCACCGTGTGGGTGTCGTTGCGCGGGCGAAGGGTCACGGCCACGGCGTCCGCCGTCGACAGCAGCGGGGGGATCATCTCGCGCGGCTGGATCGGGAGCAGCTTGACGAGGTCGCCCAGCTCCTCGTTGGCGACGCGGGTCTCGAGGTGCGGCCGGCGCGAGCCGTCTCCCACGAGCACGAACTGGATCCGGCCCGCCCGCTCGGCGTCGGAGCGCAGCAGTGCGGCGGCGTCCAGCAAAATGTCCAGACCCTGCGGCGGGTTGAAGACGCCCGCGTACAGCACGACGAAGCGGTCGACGTCGACGCCGTGGTCGCGCAGCAGGGAGCGAGCGGGCGTCGCATCGACCGCGTCGAAGCGCGAGAGATCGACGCCATTGGGGATCACCGCGATCTTCTCCTCCGGGACCCCGGTCTCGATCAGGCGCGCGCGCTTGCCTTCGGTGACGACGCTCACCGCGGCAGCGGAGCGGTAGAGAGCGTGGGCGATGCCTTCGAGTGTTCGGATCAGCGCGCCGCTCTTCAGTCGACCCGCGTTGGCGATGGCTTCGGGCCAGATGTCGCGAACGTCGAAGACGAGCGGAGCGCCGAGTACCTTCGAGGCCAGCAGCCCGGGGATCCCCACCGTCGGGGGCGGGGAGGTGGCGATGACGACATCGGCCGGTGGGCGTCCCAGCAGCGCCCAGAGGGACGCGCTCGCCGCGTAGCTCCCGAAGCCCGCGCTCTTGGTGGCCTTCGAGAGCCGCGGCGACGCGTAGAGCCAGCCTCGCAGGATCTCGATGCCCTCGATCGTCTCGCGCATGCGCAGCTTCCCGCGGTAGGCGTCGGGAACCACTCCGGAGGGCGAGTTCGGAAAGCCGGTCAGCACGGTGACCCGGTGGCCTCTGTCGACCAGCAGACGCCCGAAGTCGTGGAAGCGAGCCGCCGGCGCTCCCATCTCCGGGGTGAAGAACTGACTGACGATCAGGATGTCCAAAGGCCGTCGTTCCTGCGTCGTTCGACGGACTCGGGCAGGAAGAGCAGGGCGATGCTCGTCGCGAACTGGGCGCCGGCCAGGATGAGCAGGAGGCCGGTCATCAGCTTGAACGGGGTCATCTGAATGCCCACGTCGATCACCGAAGACCCCTGGATCGGCAGGCTGAAGCCGACCAGGAACAGGATGCTTCTGCGGAAGAAAGCGAACATGTGAATCGCCCGCGGGGACCCCGTAGATTCCAGATCCTCGTGATCGGCAGCGGCACGGGGAAACTCATGCGGCACTGCAACTGTACCGTGACCGGCTGAACGTCGCTTAGAGGGTCCCCTCGGGACGGACAGGTCCGACTCGGATCTTCAGGAGGCCGCGCGACACTCCGATCGAGACCGTTGAGTCGGCACGGAGGCGCCGCTGTGGGTATACCACCCTACCCGCCCCTGGGGCGCCCCTGGGGGGGCGGGGCGATGCCGCTCCGGGGACCAGCCCCGCTTGGGCGGAGACGCGGGCTATGATGCGGCGACCTCGAACGGGGCGGCAGTTGAAGGGCTCTCCTTCGGGGGGAGCGCGGGCCGGCAAGCGCAGGCGCTACCGGTCCAGGGTGTCCTGATCACGATGTGTGGAATCGCAGGCTACGCCGGGGTGCATCGCCCGGAGATCCTGGCGCCGATGTGCGCATCGATGGCGCACCGCGGGCCGGACGACGAGGGCTTCTGGTACGACGCCGCCGCGGAGGTGGGGCTCGGACACCGCCGGCTGTCGATCATCGATCTCTCCGAGGCCGGACACCAGCCGATGTCCAACGAGGAGCGCACGCTCTGGATCTCCTACAACGGCGAGGTCTACAACTTCCCCGAGCACCGCGACCGCCTGGAGAAGAAGGGCTACCGCTTCCGCAGCCACACCGACACCGAGGTGCTGCTGGCGCTCTATGAGGAGAAGGGGCTCGATTTCCTGAACGAGCTGAACGGCATGTTCGCGTTCGCGCTCTGGGACGCCAGGAAGCGTCGGCTGCTCCTGGCCCGCGACCACGCCGGGGTGAAGCCGCTCTACTACTGGCGCCACGGCTCCCGGATCTACTTCGCCTCCGAGATCAAGGCCCTGCTGACGATCCCGGACTTCCCGCGCGAGCTCCACCTGCCGAGCATCGTCGACTACCTCACCTTCCTGTGGGTCCCGGGCCGGAACACGCTGCTCGGCGCGGCGAACAAGCTCGAACCCGGGCACTACCTGTTGTGGGAGGACGGTCGCGTCGCGTCGCATCGCTGGTTCTCGCTGCCCTACGAACCCGACGAGTCCCTCGCGGAGGGCGAGTGGGTCGACGCCGTTCACGAGACCTTCATGCGCACGACCCGACGCCAGATGGTGTCGGACGTGCCGCTCGGTGCCTTCCTGTCGGGTGGCCTCGACTCCTCGAGCATCGTGGCCTGCATGCGGCAGTCGTTCCCGTCCCGCGAGATCACCACCTACACAGTGCGCTTCGACCCCGGAGACATGGCCCGCGAGCAGGGCGTCGACGACTACCCCTACGCACAGCGCGTCGCGCGCGCGCTCGACGTGCGCCTCAAGAGCGTGCTGCTCAGGCCGGACGTGGTCGAGCTGCTGCCCAAGATGGTCTATCACCTCGACGAGCCCGATGCGGACCCCGCCGTCTTCCCCTCGTACCTGATCTCGAAGCTCGCGCGCCAGGACGGCACCACGGTGCTGCTCTCCGGGACGGGCGGCGACGAGGTCTTCTTCGGCTACCGCAGCCACCAGGCCTATCGGGCGTACGACCGCTCCTCGTGGATGGGCCGCCCCCCGATCGCCCAGACGATCACGGCGCTGGCCGCGGCCTCCGCGGCCGTGCTCGGGGCCCAGAGCCTGATTCCGCGCCGACTCGCGAAGTTCCGCAAGGGCCTCACCAAGACCGGACTGGGGCGCCACCTGGCGCTCGCCGACTGGTCGAGCGACGTCGTGCGCCGGGCGATCCTCTCCCCGGCGGTGCTCGATGCGGTCGGCTCGCCGACACCCGGCTGCATGGAGCAGTACCGGGACTCGTTCGAGGGGCGGGGCGACCTGAACTTCCACTCGCACCTGCTGATCCAGACCTTCCTCGCCGCCCACAACTTCCTGTACTCGGACAAGTCGAGCATGGCCGCCTCGATCGAGACGCGCGTGCCCTTCATGGACGTCGAGCTGATGCGACTCGCGGCCCGGATTCCCGAGCGCTACAAGCTGCGCGGTCGCGTGACCAAGTACGTGCTGAAGAAGGCGATGGAGCGCTACCTGCCCCACGATCTCATCCACCGCAGCAAGACCGGATTCGGCGCCCCGCTGCGCAAGTGGCTGCAGGAGGACCTGAACGAGGTCTCCCAGTACCTGCTGGGTCCCGGCCACCTCGAGGCCCGTGGGCTCTTCGACCCCGTGTTCGTCCAGCGCGTGCTCGACGAGAACCAGTCAGGCCGCAAGGACCATGCCTATCTGATCTATGCGCTGCTGACGCTGGAGCTCTGGATGCAGACCTGCCTCGACCGGCCCGGCGTCGAGGTCACCCTCTAGCGCGATGAGCCCTGCGCGCGGCAATCCGGGTCACGCAACCTGCGGCATGGGCCGCGCTCTCGCCATCGCGATCGCGATCGGCCTGGCCTGGTACGTGGGCGAGGTCGTCCTCGGCGCGGTCCTCGGTCGGGCCTTCGATCTCGACATCGTGTTCGAGGACTTCACGCGCCTGCTCCCGTGGCAGATCTCGCTCTTCGCCGCGATCGGCCTCGCGGTGTCGGCGGTCGCGCGTTGGCGCGCGCTCGACGGCGCCGCCGTGGGCTGGCTCGTGGTGGGCGGGGCGAGCTTCGTCTTCTTCGCCGCCCGCATCGGCGAGGGGCTGTTGCGCCGGCACTCGCTGGCGCTGGCCCTGCTGGGGGTGGCGCTGACCGCGATCACCCTGGCGCTCGGCTTCGGTTTGCTGGCCCGCGCGGGCCGGGCGTTGCCGCCGCGCCTGCGCTCCCGGTGGCCCCTGGCCGTGTGGGTCGGCTGGAGCTGCTACTTCCTGCTCTCGATGCAGCGCGCCGGTCCCGCGCTGGGACTCATGGACACCACCTTCGCCTGGGTGCCCCTGCTGAGCCCGTCCGATGCCGTCCTGGGTGCGGTCGCCGCGCTCGCCGTGACGCTGTCTGCGCTCGCGCGCTGGCCCTCTGCCGCCGCCGTGTGCGCCCTGGCTGTCCTCGGCGTCGGCACCTGGTGGACGCTGCAACTTGGCCGCCCGGGCGCGGCGGGGGATGCCGGGGGTGCTGTGGGTCGACCGGACGTCGTCGTGCTGCTGGTGGACACCTGGCGCCATGACTACCTCGGCGCCAGCACGGGCGATCCCGCCCTCACCCCCGAGGTCGATGCGGTGGCACGCGAGTCGGTTCTCTTCACGCGCGCGTTCTCCCCGGGGAACTACACCAAGATGGCGATGCCCGGCATCGTGGCCTCGATCCCCCCGACCGTCGGCGGCTCGGTGCTCCCGAGCGAGGTCCGGACGCTCGCGGAGCTCCTCGGCGACGCCGGCTGGTCGACCGTTGGGATCTCGACCAATCCGTACGTGTCCCGTGCGTCCGGCTACGACCAGGGCTTCGACCGCTTCCTCGACCCGAACCAGACCAACGAGTTCCTGGTGGAGCACATGCTCGAGATCCTCGGCGCCACCTTCCCGGGGCCAGCCTATGGCGCGGGCATCCTCGCGTCGTCCCACTACTACCGACCAGCCGCACAGGTGCGGCGCGCGGCGCTCGGCCTGCTCGACGGCGCGCGGCGCCCCGCCTTCCTCTACGTCCACACCATGGACCCGCATGGTCCCTATCTGCCGCCGAAGGAGTACCTCTCCCCCGACTTCCGCCTCGCCGACTTCTACTCGTACTACCCGTTCCTCAGGCTGTCGCAGCAGGGTGTGCTCGACTCGGAAGCCTTCCGTCCCCGGCTCGCGAACCTCCTGGATCGCTACCGGGCGGAGGTTCGCTTCACCGACGTGGAGCTGGGCCGCCTGGTGGCGGATCTGCGCCGCCGCGGGCGCTGGGACGAGAGCCTGGTCTGGCTGCTCTCGGATCATGGCGAGTCGTTCGGCGAGAGCGACTGGGCGGGCCACTCGGGAGAGAACATGACGAGTTCGGTCCTGCGCGTGCCGTCCCTGGTCAAGCTGCCGAAGTCGTGGGGCGTCGCGCCCCGGCTGGAGGACACACCGATCTCGACCTACGACGTGCTGCCGACCATCCTCTCGCTGCTCGGCATCGACCCCCCGCCCGGGGTCTTCGGTCGCGACCTGAGCGCGCTGATCCGCGGCGGGGTGCCGGACGCCGACCGCGTGCTGGTGTCGTTCGGTGGCTCGATGCGAGGGCGGCGGCGGCAGTTCTACTCGCTGGTGCGGTGGCCCTGGAAGCTCGACACCCGGGTGGACGGCGAGCAGGTCGCGCTGCGCGGGCTGTTCCATCTCGAGCGGGACGCTCGCGAGCAGGAGGACCTGCGGGAGCTGCATCCCGAGGTCGTGGAGCAGCTGATTGGCGAGCTGCGCGCCTGGCGCGCGCGGGAGGCGGAGAGCTTCCTCGGCGCGGACCCGGGCGCGCAGGTCGACGCCGCCACCGAGGAGCGCCTGCGCCAGCTCGGATACGTGGAGTGAGCGGCGCGCCGTGGGGCCAGGGCGCTCAGCTGGCCGCTGCAGCGCCCGCCGGCTCGCGCTCGATGCGGCCCTTCCAGCCCGGGTGCGGCTCGAAGCCGAGGTCGAGCTCGATCTCCGAGAAGCGCAGCTCGCGCTGGCCTCGCTCGTCGATCCAGCATACGCGCAGCGACTCGGGATCGCCGTCGAAGCCGGTGATCCGGACGCCGCCCGCCAGCTCGCCGACCGCGTTGGCGAGCACGGGGATGCGGCGCCAGTCGAATCCCATGATCCGGGCCAGCACCACGTCCACGGCACCGCCGTCCTCACCGGCGGCGAGCAGTCCAATCGGGCGCGGATCGGGTCCCATCGGCCCGTCCCGCTCGCCCGCCACGATTCCGTCGTACACGTTCAGCACCCGGCGCGTCGGATGGCCCAGCACGCCGCGCCGGTCGCCGTGATAGAGGATCTTGTTGAGGTCCAGACAGGTCCGCCAGATCGTGTCGTTGCCCCACCAGTTGCCGTTGCGCGTGCGCGCGCCCAGGCCCGTCGCGTCCTCGGCGGCGCGGATGCGGCGCAGTACGGGTCCGCCGAGGCCGCGCTTCAGCATTGCGCGTGCGATCCCGGCTCCGAGCCGTCGAAGGTGGGCGTAGGCATCCGGACGCGGGAACTCGTCGCCGCCCGCCGACGCGAAGCCCGCGCGGTAGTGCGGCAGCCAGTTCTTGTCGCCGTTGATGCCGATCAGGTTCTTCATGGAGAGCGTGACGCCGGCCTTCTTGTGCGTCTTGATCTTCGGCACGTTCACGACCAGATCGGCGTTCAGGATGGTGCGCGAGACCAGATACTCGTTGCGGCCGGCGCTGTGGTGGCCGATCGTGACCTCCTCGTCGTAGTCGGCGCCCCGCAGGAGCCGCAGCTGGCGCGCCGGGATCCGCGCGAATTCGCTCGCTGCGCCCAGGTCCACCGCCTCGTAGCCGCTGGGGTCGCCACCGAGAGCCCGCTTCTCGGTCTGCACCCCGTGTTGGTGGCGGCCGAACTCGACGCGCAGGTCGCGCCACTCCACCGAACGCCCCAGTACCTCCCGATACCAGCGCAGCAGCTCCGGGAGCCGGTTGCGGGCGAGCAGCGTCTCGACCTCACAGTCGTACTGGGGCGCGTCCGCGATCACGACCTCTCCGTCCGGGCCGACCGCCTTCAGCGCGTAGTCGACCAGCGGGCGCACCACGGCGAGGTGCGTCACGACCTCGTCGAGCGAGCCGCCGCTCCGCTCGCTGTAGTGCCGCACGAAGTTCGGCTTGAGCGCGACCCGCCCCCCGCGGGGGACCAGGTCCGAGAGCGGCGACCACGCAGCGGTCCCGTAGCGCTCCGCGTCGTAGCCGAGCGCCCGCAGCAGTCCGCGGACGCCCGCGTACACGCGATTTCCCGGCGCGGTCTCCCGCGGCAGGAAACCGAGCTCCGGGTAGTGTTCCGGGGGATGAAACGGCAGCGGCTGGTGGTAGCCGTTTTCCCCCGTGAAGAGCAGGACCGGTCGCGAATCCATCCTGCTAGCTTAGCCCGATCCTTGGGCACCCCAGCGGTTGCGGCCGCCTCGTTCGACGGCAGGGCGTCGACCCGGATGCAGCCGATGCGCGGGAACGTGGAGCGGGATGTGCAGCGCATGGATGGGGGGGAACGGCAACGCAGAACGCGTTCAAGGGCCCGTTTTGGATCTCCGATGCATATCGGCAGACCGCGGCGCGTCGTACCGGACCGCAGGGAAGGGAAGTGCGGCTCGGGCCGAGACGTGCGACTGGGAGGCTTGTCAGCGTGACTCAGCACCTGTGTTCCGTCATCGCGCAGCTCAGCGCCTGGGCACTGGTCGTCCTGCTCGCCGGTGTGCCCACCGCGCAGGCCCAGGCCAGGTTCAACCCGCCTGTTCCCCGGATTCCCCTGATCGGTGACTGGACCCGGCACGATCCCGTCAAGCCCCAGCGGGGCCACGAGCCCTGGCAAGCCGAGGACGTGGTCGGCTTCCTCAGGCTCTACCCGAACGCCGTGGTGCACGTGGGCGTTCGTCAGGGCAAGCCGCCGGGCTTCCTGCGACACACCCGACTGCGAGATCGGGTCAACGAAGTCCAGCAGCGCGCGGCCGCCGAGGGGCTGGACGTGGACAAGCGCCTGTGTGTGGGCTGGCGTTCCGACGTCACCCAGAAGCTCGTCTACAACAACGGCTTCTGCAATCCCACGGTCGGCGGTGCCGGCTGCGACTGGGAGGGTCGCATGGACGGGCGCCATGGCGAGGCGGAGGCCGTCGTGAAGATCGCGGGCCGCGCCTCCGGCGGCTCGACCGCCAAGCTCGAAGACCGGCAGGCGAGCTGGCTCCCGCACCAGTGGGCCTACCGCCTGCTCGTGCTGCGCCCCGGCGGCGCGCTCGAGGAGCGGCGCCGAGTGATCGGCAACGACCGGGCCACGATCGAGGTCGCCGCGCCCTGGCAGACGCCGCCGCGCCCCGGCGATCCGTACGAAGTGCGTGGCTCCTTCGATCCCGCCTGGCTGCTGCTGATTCCGCGAACGGCGCACGAAGCGACCCTGCAGCGCTTCTGGGTGAACGATCGCAACCGCTGCGGGCGCGACCGCGCCAGCCCCTGCAACGCCCCCGCGGAGCCGCTCGATCCCTTCGACTCGGGCAATACGCGCGCCTGGAGGGGCTCGTATCAGGACCGCGAGGCCATGTCCAAGGGCACGGCGACCGAGGTCCCCGCGCTGTACGGATTCACCCGGGACGAGGGCCGCGTCCACGGCGTCTGGGAGGATCCGTACCCGACCGTGTCGGGGGTGCTGATGGACGTCCGCAAGCGTGCCTGGCGGGACTGGAACATCCGCGCGCTGCTGTACACGCTCGAAGACGTGGGCTTCGAGCCCGGAGAGGCCCCGTGCGTGTACATCTCCTACAAGCCCGCCTTCCATACCTGGTACGACGAGTCCATACCGAGCAACCACCCCTGCCACCAGCCGGGCACGAACATGTGGGGCGGAGTGAATCATCTCTGCCATGCCGTCCGGCGTCCCGGAGGGCCCTTCAATCCCACGCCCTACCGCCGCGGGGAGTACGAGGCAGCGGTGAACGCCTACCTCCGGGAGCTGACCGACACGCTCATCGAGCACGGCTACGCCGACCTGCGAATCCTCACGGAGACCTCGCACGCGCTGCCCGGCAATCGCAAGTGGGCGATCCACGACGAGGAGACCCGGCGGAATCCCCACATCGAAGGGGAGGTCGGCGGCGCGATGAACCCCCTGCTCAGCGAGCTCGGGGCGCCGCCGCCGACGCGCAGAGGCTCCGACAGGCCGCGCTCGCAGACCCCTAGCGGCTCGGGGTCGTCCCCGACACCGCCGAGCCCCGGGGGCGTGCACCGGTCGAGCGGCGGCGGATCGGGCCGCATCTTCCAGCCGCCCGGCGAGCGCTAGCGCCGCGTCCCGATCGGGAGTCGAGCGCCGTTCGGCGTGCGCGCGTCGGGGCGCCCGGCCGCCGCCGGCGGCGGTTTGCCCACCCGCTGGAGCCCTCGTAGACTGGCGCGCTCGCCGGCAAGGGCGGACGCTCGCCGAGGCAGGAGACCCCGACGCATGCACTGGGTCCTGGAGGAGGCGGATCGGATCGGCCCGACCCGTGCCGAGGAGATCCGAGAGCTCTGGGAACGGGATCCACACGCCAGCGGATTCGCCGCACCCTCGTTCCTGAATCACATGATCGAGACCACGAGGGCCGAGGCCGGAAGGGTACTTCTGGCCCGCGGTACTGACGGGGACGGCCGGCTGACCGCTCTCTGGCCGCTTCGGATCGACCCCTCCGGCACGCTGGAGTTCCTCCAGAGTCATCAGGGAGATCACTGCACCTGTCTGAGCATCCCCTCGGTGCCCGCGAGCGAGCTGGCCGGGGGTCTCGAGCGCGCCCTCGAGCATTCCGGGGCGCGCAGCGTCTTCCTGGCCCGGATCCCGCCGTGGGGGCCCACCCTGGCCGCCGCGCGGGCCGCCACGGCGCGGATCGCGTGGTGGTGCCGCCTGTTCGCCGCGACTCCGTGCCCCGTGCTCTCGGTGCCACCCGGGCACGACTCGGCCCAGCAACTCGCTGCGGAGATCGGGCGGCACAAGCGCGTCAGGACCTACGAGAACAAGCTCCGGCGCCAGCCGGGCTTCGCGTTCGAGGTCCTCGAGGACGCCGCCGAGCTCGAACGCTGGGCTGCCGAGTTCTGCGACGCGCACGAGTGGCGCTGGGATCGGACCGCGACGCCCTCCGAGTTCCGCTTCCGCCACCGGCGCGAGTTCCTGCTCGCCTGCCTGCGGGCGTGGCAGGCGGATGGGACGCTGGTGCGCTTCGCTGTCGAGCTGGGCGGCGAGCGCCTCGCTTTCGCCGCCGCCGTCGTCGCCAAGGACAGGTTGACCTATCACCTGGTCGTGACGTCCCCGGCCGGGGATCCGTTTCGCGCCGGTCACGTGTTGATCCGCCTGATCGGTCTCTGGATGGTCGAGCGGAAGCTCCGGATCCTCGACTTCGGCGTCGGGCTCGAGGGGTACAAGCTGCGCTACGCGAACGGCGACGAGGCCCTCTGGCGGCTGCGCGGGGCGCGCCGGCCCGTCGCGCGCGCCTACGGGGCCGCCCTGATCGAAGAGCGCATCCGCGGCGCCGACCGGCTCCAGCGCCTCTGGGACGTCTGGGGCAACCAACGCCTGCGGGGCGCCATCGCGAACGGCGCACGCGTCCTGCGGACGAGGCTCCGCAACTTCCGCAACATCCACCTGGTGGCACCGCGTGGCGTGCTCCTCGGCCTGATGAAGAACAAGCTCACGGACCGCCGCGAGATCTTCTACCGCGCCTCGGCTCGACGCGGCGAGCCGGATGCGGAGGTCGCCGAGCTGAGCGCCTTCGAGGCGCTCGACATGCTCGAACGGGAGCGCGGCGTGCTCGCAGCCGCCAGGGCCGACACCTTTGCCTCGGTACACCGGGGGGCGAGGGCGTTCGGGGTTCGCGACGGCGGCCGGGTCGTGCACGTGTCCTGGCTGGTTCCGGCTGAGCCCACGGCGATTCCCGCCTGGATCGAGCCCGGAGAGGCCTCGGTGTGGTGCATCCAGGACGTGGTGACGGCTCGCTCCGTCCGCGGTCGCGGTATCTACCCGCGCGTCCTGCAGCATCTGCTCTCGGTCGTCGCTCCCGACGACCTGGTGATCATCTATACGGATTGCTGGAACGAGGCGTCCCGGCGCGGCATCCGGAAGGCGGGCTTCGAGCCCTTTGCGCTGCGGACGACCCCCCGTCGAGCGGAGGCGGGGCGCTTCGAGTCGTTGCCGCCCGGTCTCGAGGAGAGCCGCGTCGCGTGAAGCTCAAGGAGGTCGGCGCACTCGCGATCCGCTACAGCGGCATCCCGCTGCTCGTGCGACACGTCGTCGCCGGAGCCCAGGCGAGCATCGTGGTCTACCACGACCCGGCGCCCGAGGTGGTGGAGCGCCATCTCGACTACCTGTCGAGGCGCTATCGCTTCATCCCGCTCGGTGAGCTCGTCGAGGCGATCCGCTCGCGGGACTGGGGCCGGATTCCCCGGCGCAGCCTCGTCATCACGCTGGACGACGGACATGCCGGCAACGCGGCGCTGGCGCCCGTGTTCCGGAAGTACGGGGTGCGCCCGACGATCTTCCTCTGCAGCCAGATCGTCGCGACCCGCCGGCGCTTCTGGTTCCACGTCGGCGATGGCTCGCTGAAGCGGTTGCCGAACGCGGCTCGCCTGCGCCGGCTCGGCGAGGAGCACGGCTTCGCTCCCGAGCGCGAGTACCCGAACGCGTCCCGGGAGGCCCTGTCGGCCGCAGACCTGGCCTCGCTCGGGGAGTGGGCCGACATCGGCTCGCACACCCGGTTCCATCCGATCCTCACGACCTGCGACGATGACGAGTGCGAGGAGGAGATCGCCCGCTCGCGCCGCGAGATCGAGCAGGCGACGGGGCGGGCCTGTCTCCACTTCGCGTTTCCGAACGGGGACTACACCGCGCGGGAGATCGACATGGTGAGAAGGGCCGGCTACCGGTCGGCGCGGACGATCGACGTCGGCTGGAACGGCGTCGGGACCGACCCGTTCCGGCTCCGGATCACCGGTCTCACCGACGACGCCTCGGTGAACCTGGTTGCAGCCCAGTTGAGTGGAGTGACGATGTATCTCAAGTACCTGCTCCGGGGAAGCTTCAGCGGGCAGTCGCCCAAGATCACCCCGACGCCCCCCTGAGCCGGCGCGGCGCCCAGGCGCGAACCATGCGCAGTGAGGTCGGCAGCATGCGGCCCCCGTTCCATCGACGACATCTCGTTCTGACGCTGATCGCGATCAACGTCGCCGCCTTCCTGGCGCTGCTGGCGGCTGCCGAGGCGGTTGCCCGCTTCGCAATCGCCTACAACCCCGGGTACTACACGGGCATCGAGACCGCGGATACCGAGCTGGTCTATCCCTACGGCGTGATCCGGATCAACACGCTCGGCTACCCGGACGACGAGTTCGACCTGGACGACCCGCGTCCGCGGGTCGCGTACGTCGGGGACTCGGTGACGTTCGGCGTGGGCGCGGGACATGGTCACCGCTTCTCGGACATCCTGGAGCAGCGCTTCCCACAGTATCAGCATATGACCATGGGCATCGTGGGCGCGAACTTCCAGAGCCGCTCCGGGATCGATCGGCACCTCGAGCGACTCCAGGCGCTGGGGGTCGACCAGGTCCTGTACTTCTACAGCCTGAACGACACCCTGCCCGATCTCGAGATCGGCGCTGCGGGTCGGCGGGATCCTCCCCTGCTTCGCAGGCTCTTCTACTTCCTGCGCGACCAGACCCAGCCCCTGCGAGACAAGAGCTACTTCCTGAACTGGGTGCGTCATCGCATTCGCATCCTGTTGCTGCGGCTCGGCTACCAACGCGAGGGCTACCTGGCGTTCGAGTTCTTTCCGGAACGCAGCGACGAGGTGATCCGCAGTACGGCAGAGCGGATCAACTACCAGTACGAGCGCTTCGCGAACGAGGGCATCGAGTTCGCGATCATCCTGATCCCGCTCGAGATGCAGATCTCGGAAGACGCAGAGAAGACGTACGCGTCGTACGGGATCTCGTGGGACGAGTCCTTCATCGAGCGCGGTACCCAGAAGCGTTTGGAGCGGCATCTGCGGGCGGAGATCCCCGTCCTGGACGCCTACGAGGCATTCGTGACGTCTCCGCAGGACCGGGCCCGCATCAAGGTCGGCGAGCAGTACGTCTACGACAAGGGAGACATGCTGGACTACGCTCATCCCAATCGAGAAGGCCACCGCAGGATCGCCGAGTACCTGGAGCGCATGGACGTCTTCTCGCCGCTGGCCACCCGAGCGGAGGAACGCGGCCCCCCGGCGCCTTCCGGGTCCCGGGCGTCGGATCGAGCCGGCTCGTGAGAGCGCCGAGCAGGCCGGGCGCGTGAACCTCGTCTACGCCATCGATGGCCTCGGGACGGGCGGCGCACAGCGCCAGATGGTGGAGCTCGCCTGCGAGACCAGGCGGGCGACGGACTGGAGCGTGCGCTGCCTGATGTATCACGAGTACGACTTCCACGCGACGCGCCTGCGCGACTGCGGGGTGACGGCCGTGTGCATTCCCAAGCGCCGGAGGCTCGATCTCCGAGCTCGGCATGATTCCCAAGGGATCGCGAGAGGGTGGGTTCTTCATCGCCATTGGGCGGAAGGAAGGGCCGAATCCGCCCGCTCCTCGAGTCGGGGCAGGACCTCCTTCCACAGCACCTCGACGATCTGCTCGGCGTAGATCTGCGAGCCCAGGGCGGTGACGTGGATGCCGTCGTAGAACACCTTCATCGGCTCGTTCCAGCCGTCCACGTTCTCGGCCAGGTGGGCGGCGAGATCGACCAGCGGTACGTCCAGTCGCTCGGCGACGCCCCGGATCACCTGGTTGAAGACCTCCTGGTTTCGCGCGTCCATCCAGCCCGGGGTGAGCCTCGTGACCATGGTGATGGCGGGCTGCGTCATCAGCACGGGTTCCACATCGAACGCGCGTGCGAGGCCCGCGAAGGCGCCCAGGCGTCGGGCGAAGGGCTGCGGATCGATGCGGTCCTTCTCACGCTCCAGGTTCGCCCGGTTCTCGAAGTCTCCCTGCACCGCTTCGCCGATCGTCAGCCAGTGGCGGAACGCCGCGGCGAGCCAGGAGCGGGCGGACGCTTCCTGCAGCAGCCATCCGCCGAAGGAGACGAAGCTCAGCTCCTCCCCCGAGCGCGGGCGATAGCTCCCGGCCCTCCACAGCATGCCGATGTCGTTGGCTGCATGCATCATGACGGCGACGTCGGGTCGATCGTCGGCGACGTGGTTGAGGAACACGTTCAGCGAATCGTGGCTCGTGTTGCCGGAGCGTCCCGCGTTCAGGACGTTGACCCGCAGGCCCCGGCGTTCCAGCAGCGTCGACACGAGCGCCGGGAAGCGCTGCTCCTCGTCGATGGCGATGCACTCGGTGGTGGATCCGCCGAGGAAGGCGATCGTGAGGTCGGGAGCTTCGAAGCGCCGCGACGGCTCGATGTAGCCGCGCGCGTCGGTTCGGAACGCCGCGGTGGGGCGCTCGGGATCGATGAGTCTGCGGTCGACCGCGATGTCCCGGTGCGGGTGGTGGAAACGCACCCGCACCAGGGAGTCCGTCGCCTCGTTGCGGAAGGGGTTGTGCCAGAGCCCCCGGACGCCCAGCTCCGCGATCACGGCGCCGACGCCCAGTGACAGCCCGATCAGGGCGATCCCGAACCAACGGGGCGGCGCCGGGGTCTCCCCGCTCGGGTCGATCTTCTCCTCGTCCGCGTCCATGCGGCGCTAGAAGAGCGTATAGAGCAGAGGCGCTGCCGCTTGTCCACCCACCACGATCAGGCCGGCGAGACCCAGCATCACGATGATCGGGATGATCCAGTAGGCGCGGTTGGCGCGGGCGAAGCGAACGAACTCCGCGAAGAGCTTGCTGCTGTTGCGGATCGACTTCATGGTGTCCGTTCCCTCCCGGAGCGCGGAGCTCAATCGAGCTCGAAGGTATCCTTCCAGTTCTCGAAGTCCTGCCACGCGGGCTGCTCGGACTTGTCCAGCAGGAACGGTCCGAGCACCAGGTGGTCCATCTCGGTTCGCATGAAGCAGCGGTAGGCGTCCGAAGGCGTGCAGACGATGGGCTCGCCGCGCACGTTGAAGCTCGTGTTGATGATGAGGCCGTAGCCCGTCAGCTCCTCGAACGCCTCGATCAGCGCGTGGAAGCGCGGATTCGTCTCGGGGCTCACCGTCTGGATGCGAGCCGAGTAGTCCACGTGGGTGATCGCGGGCACGTCGGAGCGCGCCCGGTTGACCCACTCGTGGATCTCGAGCTCGCGCTCGTCGCCCGCGGCCTCGAGGCAGTGCTCCTCGCGGACGGGAGCGACCAGCAGCATGTAGGGGGAGGGTGAGTCCAGATCGAAGTAGTACGCGGCTCGCCGCTCGAGCACCGAGGGGGCGAAGGGGCGGAAGCTCTCCCGGTACTTGATCTTGAGGTTGAGCACGCTCTGCATCTTCTTGGAGCGCGCATCGCCGACGATCGAGCGACATCCCAGGGCGCGCGGGCCGAACTCCATGCGTCCATGGAACAGGCCGACCACGGCCTGGTTGGCGATCAGGCCCGCGATCTCGGCGGCCCACTCGTCGTCCGAGAGCTCGCGGTACGGGAAGCCGCTCGCGTCCAGGTACTCGCGAATCTGGTCGCGGGAAAACTCCGGGCCCAGGTAGCTGCCCCGCATCGCATCGTGCACGCCGTCGGGCTCCCGCGGCTTCCCGAGCTCGTTGTGCCAGATCGAGAGCGCGGCGCCGAGGGCGCCGCCGGCGTCACCCGCCGCGGGCTGGACCCAGAGGTCGTCGAAGATGCCCGCGCGCAGCAGCTTGCCGTTCGCGACGCAGTTGAGGGCCACGCCACCGGCCATGCACAGCTGCCGCTTGCCGGTCAGCTCGCGCGCGTGGCGCGCCATGCGCAGCACCACCTCTTCGGTCACCTCCTGGATCGACTTCGCGATGTCCATCTCGCGTCGGGTGACCGGCGCCTCCGGGCTGCGGGGGGCGCCGCCGAAGAGATCCGCGAACTTCTCGTTGACCATCACCAGATCATCGAGGTACGCGAAGTAGTCCATGTTCAGGCGAAACGAGCCGTCCGGCTTCAGATCGAGCAGCTCGTCGCGGATCCGATCCGTGTAGCGGCCCTCGCCGTAGGGTGCGAGTCCCATCAGCTTGTACTCGCCGGAGTTCACCCGGAAGCCCGTGAAGTAGGTGAAGGCCGAGTACAGCAGGCCCAGCGAGTGGGGGAAGTCGAGCTGCTTCACCAGACGCAGATCGGAGCCCTCTCCCACGGCGATGGTCGCCGTCGCCCACTCGCCGACGCCGTCTACCGTGAGCACGGCGGCCTCGCGGAACGGCGAGGGATAGAAGGCGCTCGCGGCGTGCGATTCGTGGTGCTCGGGGTAGTAGCTCTGGTAGCTCTCGTCGATCCCGCAGCGGGCCAACGACTCCTGGATCTCGGGGTCGATCCAGAGCTTCTCGCGCAGCCAGACCGGCACCGCCTTCAGAAAGGGGGCCAGTCCGCGGGGGGCCACGGCGAAGGAGGTCTCGAGGATCCGGTGGAACTTGAGGATCGGCTTGTCGTAGAACGCGACCGCATCGACGCGGCCGCGATCGAGACCGGCCTCGGCCAGGCAGTAGCGCACCGCGTTCGCGGGGAAGCCCTGGTCGTGCTTCTTGCGGGTGAAGCGCTCCTCCTGGGCGGCCGCGACGATGGCTCCGTCGCGGACGACACAGGCGGCCGAGTCGTGGTAGAAGCAGCTGAGGCCGAGGATGTCCACGTCTAGTACTGCCGCTCCCGGAGTGCCGACCCGCTTCGGCCCAGATCGCGGTCCGTCCAGTAGCTCGGCGCGTCCGGCTCGTAGAATCGTTTCATCGGATCGCGGCGCCCGCGTCTGAAGAGTGCGCCGAAGGGCGCGAAGACCGCGTAGTAGATGGTCGTCAACAGCACGCGGGTGAGGGCTCGTCCCAGGAGCTCCCCGAGCGCGAGAAAGGCGCGGTCGATCAGGGCATACAGGCCCCGCGGGGAGAGAAGCGCCGAGAGGCCGATCACGCCTGCGATGCTCCAGACCACGTAGGCCACGGTGTGGGACCAGAACACATAGAAGAGGCCTGCCACGACTGCACCCACGAGCGCCTGAATCAAACCCTTGAGCCGCGCCGAGTGGGGCTTCTCCACATCAGTCGTCTCGGCATCGCCCTGGGGCCTCCAGCTCCAGATCGCGGCGGACGCTTCGGCGCTGCCGCAGTTCGGCTCTTCCACGAGGTTCCTCTTCCTGGTCGCCCAAAGCTCGGGCCAGCCAGCAACATTAGCATCAAGAAGAACCCGCGGGTCTCCTCCCGGGGTGATTTTCCGGCTAGAGATCGATGGGCTGCGAGCTGTCCCTCCGGGAGGGCAGACCGACAGCAGCCCGCCGGCAGGTCCGCCG
>JASJBO010000091.1 GCA_030066475.1 Myxococcota bacterium | reverse complement strand
GCGGTGGCGGCGCGGCGGCCGGCGTGGGCATCGAGGCTGCGGCGCAGCAGGAAGGCCTCGAGGCGCTGGAGCTGGTCGCGCAGCGTCTCGCCGTCGGCGCCCGCGACCTCCTGGAGCGGGTCGAGGGTGCCGTGGACCCGCTCCGAGAGGTGGCGGGGTGCGATGGCCTCGCCGGGCTCCGCGACGGCGAGCGCGCGCTGCATCTCGTTCTCGAGCTCGCGCACGTTGCCCGGCCAGGGATGCAGGCGCAGCAGGTCGGCGGCCCCGCGCGAGAGGCGGCAGCCGGGCCGGTCCTCGCGGGCGCCGTGGCGTCGCAGGAAGTGCTCGGCGAGCGGCACGACGTCCTCGGGTCGCGCGCGCAGCGGCGGCACGCCGATGTGGAAGACGGCGAGGCGGTAGAAGAGGTCCTCGCGGAAGCGCCCCGCGGCGACCTCGTCGCGCAGCGCCCGGTTGGTGGCTGCGACGACGCGGACGTCGACGCGCCGCGAGCGGTTGCCGCCGAGCGGGCGGACCTCGCGCTCCTGCAGCGCGCGCAGCAGCTTGGCCTGGAGCGAGGGCGAGGTCTCGCCGATCTCGTCGAGGAACAGCGTGCCGCCCGACGCGGCCTCGAACAGGCCGTCGCGCGCGCGGTCGGCGCCGGTGAAGGCGCCGCGCGCGTGCCCGAACAGCTCGCTCTCGAGCAGGGTGTCGGGGAAGGCGGCGCAGTTCGCCGCGACGAAGGGGCCGTTGCGGCGCGGGCTTCCCGCGTGCAGGGCGCGCGCCAGCAGCTCCTTGCCGGTGCCCGTCTCGCCGGTGAGCAGCACGGTGGCCGTCGAGGGCATGGCCTGCTCGAGCAGAGCGAACAGCTCGAGCATGCGCGGGCCGCGCGCGATCATGTCGCCCAGGCGGGCGGTCTTCGGCGGCTCGTCCGGGAACCCCGGCGGGCGCCGGCGCCAGGGGCGGACGACGCGGTCGAGCACGGCGAGCAGCCGGGCATGGCCTGCCGCGCCGCTCTGCGCGCGACCGGCGAGGACCGCGGCGGCGCCGGCCGCGCGCAGCGTCTCGTGGTCCGCGGCGGGCGCGTCGGGCAGGCGCACCAGCAGCGGCGGCAGTCCGTCGCCCGCCTCGGTCAGGTGGGCCAGCGCGGCGCAGCCACCGCGGAGATCGGGCGCGTCGATGACGATCGCGTCGAAGGCGGGCAGCGGCAGTGCCAGCGCCTCGTCGACGTCGCGCACCCAGGCGACGTCGAGCCGCGGGGCGTCGGCGACGGCCTCGGCGCGCAGCGCCTCGGCGCGACCTACGAAGAGCAGCGAGCGGATGCGACCCGAGCTGGCGGCTGCGGGCTGACGTTCGGACACGGCACCTCCTCGGCTCCCCCGGAGCGCGAGGGAGCAAGCTCCGTGCCCGCGCCGGACGCTGGCTGGCGCGGCCCGAGCGGACCGTGAGGCCGATCGCGGCCAGGTCTGGGCGGAGGTGGCGGCCGCAACCGGCCAGGCTCGACCGTGCCGGTCCCCGGGTCGGCCCGCGCGAGCCCTGCGGCAGCTCCCTCCCGTCCTGCAGCGCCGCCCCGCGTTCGAGTAGAATGCTCGCGATGCAGGACGAGCGAGCCGCCGGTGGACGCGTGGCCTGAAGGCGTGCCCGCGACATCCCCTTCCGATCGACGCGGCCGCACCGCGGGAACGGCCCTGGTCGCCGCGGGCGTAGCGCTCGGCTCGCTGCTGCTGGCGCTTCCCAGCGCGTTGGCCGAGATCTCGCTCTCGCCCGACGCGATCGAGTACGTGTCGATCGCCCGCGCCTGGCTCGAGGGTCGCGGATTCGTCAATCCGATCTCGTTCTCGTACTACTTCGACGACCCGTGGCCGCCGCTGCCCGGCACCGTCGCGCGCGCACCGGGGCTGCCGTCGTTGTCGGCTCTGCCCTTCGGGCTGGGCGCCCCCGTCGAGATCGTCGCCGTGCTGCACGCCGGCCTGGGGGCCGCGATCGCGGCGGGCGGCGTCGTGCTGGCGCGCCGCATGATGCCGTTGCCCGCCGCCGCGGCGTTTGGCGTGGGCTTCGCCTGGGGGCTGCCCTGGGTGCTCTACTCCCGGCTCCTGCTGTCGGAGGTCTCGGCCGTCGGCATGCTGTTCCTGCTGGCGGCGGTTGCGCACCGCGCGACCCGCACGGTCGGCGGAGGCGTGGCGGTTGGCTGTCTCGTGGTGCTCGCCTGGCTGACCCGGCCGACGATTGCCCTGTTCGCTCCGGCCCTGCTGCTCGCGGCCGCCGCCGAGTCGGGTCCGCGGCGGGCGCTCCGGTCGGCGCCCCTGTGGGCCTTCACCGTCACGGCGCTCGGGCTCCAGCAGGCGATCCAGCTCGTGGCTCGCTCTGCCACCGGTCGGACCGTCTACGAGCACTACGCGATCGTGTGGGAGATGCTGACCTTCTCGGACCCCGCGCGCTACCAGCGGGAGTACCACGGCGCGCTCGCCTTCATCGGCGCGCACACCGACGCCGTCGTCGCGACGCTGCTGCACAACCTCACCCGCCTCTGGGAGGCGTTCTTCCTCCTGCCGGACTACCACTACGTGGGGTGGCTCGCGCCGCTGGCCCTGTTCCACGGTCTGACGAGCCGCGCGCCCGGCTCGTTGGCGCGCCGCGCGCTGAGCTTCTTCGCGCTCGGGTCGCTGGCGCTGTGCTTCACCGTGTACGCGCCCTTCGATTGGCGCCGCTACTCCCTGCCGATCGGGGCCAGCCTGTGGCTGGTCTCCGCAAGCCTGCTCGGCGCTGCCGCGTCGTGGGCGATGCGCCGCGTTCCCGCAACCGGCGCCGGGCTGGAGCGGGCGCTGCATCTGGCACCCGCACTCGCGGTGCTGGCGGTCTTCGCGACGGCGAGCGGCCCGGGGATGACCCGGTGGGTAGTGCGCGAATGGCAGACCGTGCGAAGCCGAGGCCCGTTCGCGAAGCGACCCGATGCCGCCCCGGCCGGGCTCTGCCCGCACATCCCGCGCGACGCGATCGTGGTCTCGGCCGACCCGTGGGGTGTGCATGCCTGGTGTGGCAACGCCACGCTCGTCGCACCCGTCGACCTGACGACGCCTCGCTGGGTCGACGCGTACCTCGACGAGCTCGAGCCCGGCTGGCTCGTCACGGATGAGGCGCCCCTCTACCGACATCTGAAGGCGTCGCCCCGTCTCGAGCGGGTCGCGTCGAGCGGCCGCCTGACGCTCTACCGCTCCCGCGACCCGGGCGCAGGCAGCCGCCGCTGGCCGGCGCTTCCGCCGCTGCTGTCGCAGCGCGACTAGAGCCTCGCGGAGATGCTCTTCAACAGCACGCTCTTCCTGGTCTTCTTTGCCGTGGTGCTGGTGCTCTACCGCTCGCTACCCGGGCCCCGCGCCCAGAACGGCATGCTGCTTCTCGCGAGCTACGTCTTCTACGGAGCCTGGGACTGGCGCTTCCTGTCGCTCATCGCCGCCTCCACCGCCGTCGACTTCGTCGTGGCACGGCGGATCGAGGCGTCGGGAGCCGCGCCTGCGAGGCGTGGCTACCTCTACGCGAGCCTCTGCTTCAACCTCGGCGCGCTCGGGCTCTTCAAGTACTGGAACTTCGGGATCGATTCGCTCGCCGCGCTTCTCTCCAGCCTGGGATTCGAGCCCCACCTGCCGGCGCTCCGTCTCGTCGTTCCCGTCGGCATCTCGTTCTACACCTTCCAGACGATCGGCTACACCGTCGACGTCTACCGCGGCCAGCGCGAGCCGTGCCGCGATCTGCTCGACTTCGCGCTCTACGTGGCGTACTTCCCTCAGCTCGTCGCCGGGCCGATCGAGCGATCGGCCCATCTCCTGCCGCAGCTCGAGCAGAAACGCACCCCCACGCGTGACGACTACCGCGAGGGAGTGATGCTGATCCTGCTCGGCTACTTCAAGAAGGTCGTGATCGCCGACAACCTGGCGCCGATGGTCGAGTTCGCCTTCGCGCGCCCCGAGCAGACGGGCGGCGTGATGTCGCTCGCAGCCGCCTGGGCCTTCACGCTGCAGATCTACGGCGACTTCGCCGGCTACTCGCTGATCGCGCGCGGGACCTCGCGTCTCATGGGCATCCGGCTCATGCAGAACTTCCGCGCCCCGTACCTGGCGCAGGATCCCAGCGACGTGTGGCGCCGCTGGCACATCAGCCTGTCGACGTGGCTGCGCGACTACCTCTACATCGGACTCGGCGGCAACCGACGGGGGCGCGCCCGGGTCGCGCTGAACGTCATCCTGACGATGCTGCTGGGCGGGGTCTGGCACGGTGCCGGCTGGAACTACGTGCTGTGGGGCGCCTACTGGGGCGTCCTCGGGGCGGCGTGGAACCTCTGGGGAGGGCGTCGCCCCGCCTCGCGGGGCCCGGCGGGCTTCGCACGCGTCGTGGTGACGTTCGCGATCTGGACGACCGGCATGACCATCTTCCGCTGCACCGACCTCCCGAACCTGGCCGCGGTGTTCGGCAACGTGTTCGGGAACTTCACGTGGAGCCCCGGGACGGGGGAGCTGCTGGTCTCGGTGGCGGCGGCCCACGGGCTCCTGACCGCGTACCACGTCTGGCAGGAACGGGCCGGCGACGAGTTCGTGCTGCTCCATGCGAGCCCCTGGCTGCGGCGAACGGTCTACGTGGCGCTGCTGGCCGCGCTCTTCGCCGTCGGCTTCCAGCCCATCCCCTTCATCTACTTCCAGTTCTGAGGATCGGAGCGAGGCATGAGCGACCGGCGCGGCGGGAGAGGGTGGTTCCAGACCTTGCTGGTGCTGTGCCTCGGCCTCGCCGCAGCCGAGAGCTATCTGCGTCTCACGATCCCTCTCGAGCTGATGTTCGACACCTGGTTCACCCCCGGGATCCACGTGCGGGACGAGGCGTTCGGCTTCCGCTTCGCGCCGGACTACGCGGGGGAGATGTGGCATCGGCAGGGCGTCTTCGGCGTGCCGATCGAGCTGGACGAGCACGGCTTCCGGCCGACGCCGACCCGCCGTGGCGCGGAGCCGATCCGCCGGGTCGCACTCATCGGCGGGGCTTCGATGGCGATGGGATTCGGGCTGTCCGACGACGCGACCATCGCGGCGCGGCTGGCTGCGGCCTCGCAGCATCGGCTCGACGTGCGCAACACCGCCTGGCCCGGCTTCGACGTGCACCGGAACTGGCTGGTATTCCGCGAGGCGTTCGGCGACGAGCGCTTCGACCTCGGTGTGGTCCTGCTCTACCGCGTGACGCTCGAGAGCTTTGCCGACGTGCCGGACGATCTGACGTCGCCGGCACCCATGGAGCAGGACGACCCGTTCCGCCTGATGGACGGCCTCGTCGTAGAGCCGCCCGGCCCGATCGCGGCCGTGCTCGGACGCAGCTACTACCGCTCGTTCGTCGCCCATGGGGTGCTGCGGAGGCTCGACGACGGCCTCGCGCGAGGCGTCGATCGACCGCGTCCCGCCGGCCTGCCGGGTGCGGGGCACGACATCGATCCGGCCGCTGCGAAACGCGGCAGGCGCTCGCGCGGCCGGGAGCGGCTGACGGCGCTCCTGGCGCACATCGAGCGTGGCTTCGCCGAGCAGGGGGCACGCACGCTCGTCGTGTTCCTGCCGATGTGGGCTCCGCCCGACGTCTACGCCCCGGTGGAGCGCGCGCTGCCGCGCGATCTGCCGCGCCGCAACCTGCAGCGCCAGCTCCGGCGCGAGCTGCGCGTCCGCGACACGATCGCCGCCGGCCACTTCAGCGCGCCGCAGGCCGAGCGGGTCGCGCGGCGCCTCGCCGTCGAGGTCGACGGCGTCCTGCGCGTGCCGTAGCGGTCGGGCTCGGCCAGCGGGCCACGGCCGGCGCCGGGTGGCACGATGCGGCGCGAGCCCATAGGTTCCATTGGAAGAAATCATATCCCGATAGATGGAACACCCATGGAATCCCTCGGCACCGTCGAGAAGGCGCTCGACGTCCTCTTCCACCTCAACCGGGTCGGGGCGGGCGGGGTCACGGCCATCGGGCGGGAGCTGGGGCTCCCGAAGTCGACCGCGCACCGGCTGCTCCAGGCGCTCGGCCGCCGCGGGCTCGTCGAGCGCGACGAGCGCGGGCGCTACCGGCCGGGCATCGGGCTCGTCGCGCTGGGCCTGGGCGTGCTGGAGGCCGAGCCGGTGGTCGCGGCGGCGCGTCCGCTGCTCGAGGAGGCGGCGAGAGAGCTGGGCGAGACGCTCTTCCTCGCGGGCGCCCGCGCCGGCCAGGTCGTGGTGCTCGACCAGGTCGAGGGGACGGCGTTCCTGCGGGCCGCGCCCCGCGTGGGCGAGGCGGTGCCCGTGCACGCGACGGCCGTGGGCAGGCTCTACCTCGCCTTCGATCCGGATCTGGTGGCGCTGGAGGAGCCCTTCGAGCGCTTCACCGCGCGCACGCCCCGCAGCGCGGCGGCGCTCGCGCGCGAGGTGGCGCGCACGCGTCGGCGCGGCTGGGCCGAGAGCCGCGAGGAGTGGATGCCGGGCGTGCGGGTGCTGGCCGCACCGGTGCGCGCCGGGGGGCGCCTGGCGGGCGCGCTGGCGCTGGCCGCGCCGAGCGTGCGACTGCCCACCGAGCGGGGCCCCGCGCTGGCGGCGCGACTCGTCGAGCTGGCCGATCGCGCGGCGGTCCGGCTCACGGGAGGACGGTCGTGAAGGTCTGGATCGACGGACGGGTGGTGGACGGCGCCGAGGCGCGCGTCCCGGTCACCGACCACGGGCTGCTCTACGGCGACGGCGTCTTCGAGGGCATGCGCGCCTACGGGCGCCGCGTCTTCCGGCTCGACGACCACCTGACGCGGCTCGAGGTCTCGGCGCGCGCCATCGGCCTGGCGCTGCCGCCGCGAGCCCGGCTGCGCGAGATCGTGCTCGAGACGGCGCGCGCCTTCGACCGCGACGAGATCTACTTCCGGCTGGTGGTGACGCGCGGGGAGGGCGCGCTCGGCGTCGATCCCACCACCTGCGGCGAGCCGCGCCTGTTCTGCATCGCGGCCGAGGCGCGCATCTATCCGGAGGCGGTGCTGCGCGGGGGCCTCGCGCTGGTGACCTCGCGCTGGCGCCGGCCGCCGCCCGACGTGCTCGACCCGCGCGTGAAGAGCCTCAACTACCTGAACAACGCGCTCGCCAAACTCGAGGCGCGCCGCCAGGGCGCCGACGAGGCGCTGCTGCTGAACGCCCGCGGCAGCGTGGCCGAGGCGAGCGTCGCGAACGTGTTCGTCGCGCGAGGCGACGAGCTCGTCACGCCGCCCGCCTCGGACGGGGCGCTGGCGGGCGTGGTGCGGCGCAGCGTGCTCGAGCTGGCGCCCGGCCTCGGCCTCGATCCGCGCGAGTGCACGCTCGACCGGGTGGACCTGCTCGGCGCCGACGAGGTGTTCCTGAGCGGCACGGGCGCGGGCATCGTGCCGGTGCGGGCGCTCGACGGCCAGCCGATCGGTGCGGGCAAGCCCGGACCGGTCTGGGAGCGGGTGCGCGCGGCCTTCGAGGCGTTCGCGCCTACGGCCGGCGTCGCCTTCTAGCGACGCTACGGCTGCAGTCGGCGCTGCTGCCAGGGGCCGCCGCGGAAGCCGTCGCCGGCGCTGGTGAGCTTGCGGCTGTACTCGACGCGGTCGTGGAGCCGCGCGGGGCGCGTGACCCACAGCTCCACGCGCTCGGCCCAGACGCGGTAGCCGCCCCAGTGCGGGGGGCGCGGGATCGCGTCGGTCGCGGCGTAGCGTGCCTGCACGGTCGCGAGCCGGGCCAGCAGCTCCGCGCGCGAGGCGATCGCCTCGCTCTGGGCGGTGGCCCAGCAGGCGAGCTGGCTGTCGAGCGGACGAGTCGCGAAGTAGGCGTCCGAGTCGTCGTCGGGCGCCAGCGTCACCGGGCCCTCGAGGCGCGCCTGGCGGCCCATGCCGTCCCAGAAGAACACCAGCGCGGCCCGCGCGTTCTCCTGCAGCGCGCGGCCCTTGCGGCTGTCGCGGTTGGTGTAGAAGCCGGCGAAGCCGCGCTCGGGGTCGAGGCTGCGGCAGAGCACGATGCGCGCCTCGGGACGGCCGTCCGCGGCGCTGGTCGCCAGGGTCACGGCGTCGGGCGTGAGGATCTCGTCGTGGGTGCGCGCCGCGGCGATCCAGTCGCGCAGGGTGGGCAGCGGGTCGGCCGGCGCGGCCTCGGAGAGCCACGCGTCGGGGTACGCGGCGCCCCGCACGCTCAGCCGCCCGAGACCAGCTCCTCGGCGCCGGCGCCGAGAGGCGTCAGGTCGTCGCGGTCGTCGAGCCAGCCCTCGGGCAGCACGACGCGCTGGCGACCCGCGGTCTTGCCGCGCGGCACCCGCAGCGCCGTCGCCGGGAACGGCTCGTCGCCGGGGAAGGCGTCGAGCACGGCGTCGAGCTCGGCCAGCGTGGCGACCTGCATCAGCGCGGTGCGCAGCCGGGCGCTGTTGCGGAAGCCCTTGGTGTACCAGGCGGCGTGCTTGCGGAAGCTGCGCACGCCGTAGGGCTCGCCGAACCACTGCGCCAGCAGGGCGGCGTGCTCGCGCATGATCTCGAACACGGCGCGCAGGCCGGGCGGGGCGCTCGGGGCGCGGCCCGCGAAGACGTCGGCCAGGTCGCGGAACAGCCAGGGACGGCCCAGGCAGCCCCGGCCCACCACGACGCCGTCGCAGCCGGTGCGCTCCATCATGTGAAGTGCGTCGCTCGCCTCCCAGATGTCGCCGTTGCCGAACACGGGGATCGAGCGCACGGCGTCCTTGAGCGCCGCGATCGTCTCCCAGTCGGCCGCGCCGTCGTAGAGCTGGGCGGCGCTGCGCGCGTGCAGGGCGACGGCGGCGCAGCCCTCGTCCTCGGCGATGCGTCCCGCGTCGAGGAAGGTGGGATGCCCGTCGTCGATGCCGATCCGGAACTTGATCGTCACCGGCACCGCGCCCGCGTTGCGGACCGCGGCGCGCACCAGCTCGCGCAGCAGCGCGCGCTTCCACGGGATCGCCGCGCCGCCGCCCCGGCGCGTGACCTTGCGCACGGGGCAGCCGAAGTTGAGGTCCACATGGTCGACCTGGCCGTCGCCCACCAGGCGCGCCACCGCCTCGCCCAGCGAGTGGGGCTCGGTGCCGTAGAGCTGGATCGAGCGCGGCTTCTCGTCGGGCGCGAAGCCGGCCAGATGGAGCGTCTTCGGGTGCCCCTCCACCAGCCCGCGCGCCGTGATCATCTCGCTCACGTACAGCCCGGCCCCGAAGCGGCGGCACAGCGACCGGAACGGGGCGTTCGTCACGCCCGCCATCGGCGCCAGCACCACCGGCGGCCAGACCCGCAGCGGTCCGACGTAGACCGGGCGAGCGCGCTCTACGACCCCTTGCGTCACGCGGCGTCGAGCCCCGCGGTCTCGGCGAGGGTGTCGAGCGTCGCCAGCAGTGCGTCGCGGTCGAAGGCGAGCGCGAACAGGATGACCTGGTCGACGCCCAGGTCGCGGTAGCGCTCGATCAGGTCGCGATCGACCGGGTTCATGTAGGGCGAGACGCTCACCTGGACGTCGGCGCGCGAGCGGCCGTTCTTCGCGAGCAGGTCGTCGAGCTTGCCGAGCAGCGGCGGCAGCGCCTCCGGGAGCTGGTTGAAGGCGTACCAGCCCTGTCCGAGGTCGGCCACGCGGCGCAGCGCGGCGTCGCTCTCGCCGCCGAAGTGGATCGGCGGGTGCGGCGTCTGCACCGGCTTCGGGTAATGGCGGCAGGCGGGGAGCGTGTAGAACTCGTCCTGGAAGGCCGAGACCTCGTCGACCCAGAGTCGCTTCATCGCCTCGAGGTACGAGCGGCAGCGCGCGCCGCGCCGCTCGAAGGGCACGCCGCAGGCCTCGAACTCCTCGGCGAGCCAGCCCACGCCGACGCCGAAGTCGAGGCGGCCGCCGGACAGCCAGTCGACGTTGGCGACCTCCTTCGCCGTGTAGAGCGGGTTGCGCTGGGGCACCAGGCAGATGCCGGTGCCGAGCCGGATGCGCCCGGTGTTCGAGGCCAGGAAGGAGAGGGTGGTGAACGGCTCCAGGATGCCGGTCTCGCCGCCCGCGGGAATGCGGCCGTCGGCCGCGTAGGGATAGCGCGACTCGTAGGCGTCGAAGAGCACGACGTGCTCGGCCACCCACAGCGAGTGGAAGCCGCGCTCCTCGGCGGCGGGGCCCAGCGTCCGCAGGAAGTCGGGCGTGGCGACCGGGTTGGCGAGCGGGGTGAACAGGCCGATCTGCATGGCGGGGACCTCGCGGTCTGACGATCCCGCAGCTTAGCTCAGCGCTTCGCCCAGAAGCGGTCGACGCCGCCGCAGCCCAGCTTGCCCAGCGCCGGGGGCGCCTCCACCGGGCCGGGAAGCTCGGCGAGCGCCTGGCCCTCGAAGCGGCGGTCGATCATGCCGTCGAAGTCGGTGTCCTCGTCCTGGCGGGTGACGGCGCCGCCCGAGAAGTGCTGGATGATGTCGGGGCGGCCGTCGCCGTTGGTGTCGGCCTCGAGCCGGATTCGCTCTCCGCCCGCGTAGACCTCGCGCTGGTCGCCCACGCCGTCGCCGTTGGTGTCGAGCAGCACCTCGGTGACCTGGCCGCCCTCGACCCGCGCGCGGGCGTCGAAGCGGCCGTCGCCGCTGGTGTCCAGACACTGCGAGCGCACGCTGCCGTCGGCAGCGAGGAAGAGCTTCTTGTTCGGGCGCTTCGAGCGGCCCTCGGCCAGCTCCTGCTCGGTGGCGCGCCCCTGCGCGTCGAAGCGGGTCAGCACGTCGGGGGCGCCGTTGGCGTTGGTGTCGCGCACCTCCTTGACCACCACGCCGCCCCGGAACGTGATCCAGGAGTCGATGCGGCAGTCGCCGGTGGTGTCGCGGTGCTCCTGCGTCACGTTGCCGGCCGCGTCGTAGCGCTGCACCAGGTCGGTGCAGCCGCGGCCCTGCGAGTCCTGGCGCAGCTCCACGAGCTTCTCGTTGCGGAACTTCGCGGTCACGTCGGGCTTGCCGTCGCCGCTGCGGTCCTCGCGCTTCTCGACCACGACGCCGTCCTTGTTGACGACGATCCAGGTGTCGATGCGGCCGTCGCCGTCGGAGTCGGCCTCCTGGGTCTCGGTGCCGCCCTTGCCGGCCACGCTGCGCCGGTCGACCTCGCCGTCGAAGTCGGTGTCCTGCTCGGTGCGCGCGACCTGGTCGCCCTTGTAGTAGACCCAGACGTCGGGCCGGCCGTCGGCGTTGCCGTCCTTCTCGGCGCGGACCCGCGCGCCGCCCTCGTAGTAGGTCACCTGCTCGGCGGTGCCGTCGCGATCGAGGTCCTCCTCGACGCGGAGCACCTGCTCCTTCTCGTCGAAGTGCGTCACGACGTCGAAGGAGCCGTCCGCATCGGTGTCCTCGCGCTGCGTGACCTTGCGGCCGCCCGCGTACTCGATCACCACCTCGGCTCGCCCGTCGCCGTCCGCGTCGGCCTCGGAGCGCTGCGGCTCGCCGCCCGCGTGCGTGGTCACCAGCTCGAAGCGGCCGTCGAAGTCGGCGTCCTCCTCTTCGCGCACCAGCTCGCCGTCGGCGTACTGCTTCTTCAGGTCGGGCTTGCCGTCGGCGTTGCGGTCGATCTCCTCGCGCTCGGGGCGCTGCTGGGCGTCGAAGTAGACGGTGGCGTCGGCGACGCCGTCCCCGTCGGTGTCGCGCTGCTGCGTGGCCTGGGCCCCGCCCTCGAAGGTCATCACCGTGTCGAAGCTGCCGGCGCCGGTGGTGTCGCGCTCCTGGCGCACCGCCTCGCCGTTCTCGAAGTGGGTCACCACGTCGAACTTGCCGTCGCCCGTCGTGTCCTGCTCCTCGCGCACCTTCTGGCCGCCCGCGTAGGTCGTGCGCACGTCGAACTTGCCGTCGCCGTCGGGATCGCGCTCGTCGCTCGTGACCTGGCCGTCCGGCCCGAGCTCGCCGCGCAGGTCGACCTTGCCGTCGCCGCTCTGGTCCTGCTCGAAGCGCACCGGCTTGCCGTCGGCGAACTCGACGAAGCGGTCGGCCACGCCGTCGCCGTTCTTGTCCTCCTCGAGCCGCACGGTGACGCCCGCCTCGTCGTTGGTGCGCCAGGTGTCCACCCGCTCGTCGCCGTCGGTGTCGCGCAGCAGGCGGCGCTCCTTGCCGGTGGCGGGATCGAGCGTCACGTAGGTGTCGACGCGGCCGTCGTGGTCGCGGTCCTGCTCCTGCTTCTCCATCCGACCCTCCGGGTCGTAGAAGTTCCACAGGTCGACGCGACCGTCGGCGTTCTCGTCGAGCTCCACGCGCACCAGGCGGCCTTCGCCGTGGATCTCGACCCGCTCGGCCCGGCCGTCGCCGTCGGCGTCGACCTCGCGCCGCACCAGCTCGCCGCCCGCGTAGGTGGCGGTGACCTCGAGGCGGCGGTCGAAGTCCTCGTCGCGGCGCTCGCTGGCGAGGCGCTCCTGGTCGTCGAACTCGTAGATGGCGTCGGGCCGGCCGTCCGCGTTGCGGTCCTCCTCCTGGCGCACCTTCTTGCCGTCGCGGAAGGTCACGATGGTGTCGGACTTGCCGTCGTGGTCGGTGTCGGCCTCGCTGCGCGCGGGCTTGCCGTCGGCGAACTCGGTGAGCGTGTCGAAGCGGCCGTCGCCGTTGGTGTCGGTCTTCTCCTTCACCTTGACGCCGCCTTCGAAGGTGCGCACCACGTCGAAGCGGCCGTCGCCGGTGGTGTCGTGCTCCTCGCGCTCGGGCCGGCCCTGCTTGTCGAAGCGCGCGACGAACTCGGGGCGCCCGTCGCCGTCGGCGTCGCGCACCTGCTCGCGCTCGACGTCCTTCTCGAAGCGGGAGACGGTGTCGAAGCGGCCGTCGCCCGTGGTGTCGACCTCGCGGCGCACCCGCACCCCCTTCTCGAAGTACGACACGATGCTCGGCGAGCCGCGGCCGTCCGGGTCCTCCTCGATCCGCAGCTTCTCGCCATCCTTGTAGTGGATGACCAGGTCGAGCTTGCCGTCGCCGGTGGTGTCCTGCTCCTCGCGGCTCTTGCTGCCGTCGGCGGCGAACTCGGCGCGGACGTCGATCTTCCCGTCGAAGTCCTGGTCTTCCTCGACGCGCAGCGGCTTGCCGTCGGCGTAGTCGACGAAGCGGTCGTTGCGGCCGTCGAAGTTCGAGTCGGCCTCCTCGCGCAGCGGCTCGCCGTCGCGGTAGGTCAGGACCGTGTCGATCTTGCCGTCGGCGTTGGTGTCCTCGCGCTGCACGGCGGGCTCGCCCGCCTCGAAGTCGACGAACTGGTCGCGCTTGCCGTCGCCGTTGGTGTCGCGCTCCTGCTTGAGCGGGCGGCCCTCGGCGTCGTAGTCGATCCAGGTGTCCATCTGGCCGTCGAGGTCGGAGTCCTTCTCCGCGCGCCTGGGCCTGCCAGCCTCGTACCGGACGATCTCGTCCATCTGGCAGTCGCGGTTGGCGTCGCTGCGCTTCTCCGCGAGCTCTTCGTTCTCGTCGTAGAGGAGCTCGACGGGCGGGCAGGACGACTGGGCGGAGGCGGAAAGGGCTGCGCCGGTCAGGCCGACGACGACCCACGCGAGCAGTGTGCGCAAAGGCTCAGCCTTTTTCGATGACGTTGCGGAACGTGCCGGTGATCGGGGCGTTCGCGAGGCAGCGCTGGCGGTCGTTCATGGGCGGGAACGGCGAGGCGGAGCGCATCGCGTCGACCGCGCTCGCGCCGGCCCGGCTGTCCGACGCGGAGAGCAGCTCGACGCGCGAGGCGGAGCCGCCGACGTCGAGCTTGAAGCGCAGGCGCACCTGGGCGCCGCCCACCTCGGGCGGGATCGTCCAGCGCTGGATCGTGCGGTCGCGGATCTGGCGCATGTACGACTGCACCTCGGGGCGGCTCTCGCAGTCCGGGGCGAGACCGCCGAGCGAGGTGCCGGTGCCGCCGGGGCCGCGCAGGTTGCCGGTGCCGACGCGCGTGTTGACGCTGGCCAGGCGCGGCCCGTCGGGCGAGCCCAGCACGTCGCGATTCGAGAGCACGCCCTCGCGCACCGAGGAGCCGGCGTCGGCGATCACGGCGGGGCCGGTGCCGACCGTGCCGCCGGTCGTCGCGATCTGGCGCGGACCGGCCGAGGGGCCGGTGGGCACGTTCGCCACCACGGGGCCGCGCAGAGCCGGTGCGGCGGCGTCGGAAAAGTCGACCTGGGTGGGCTGCACCCCCGCCACCGAGGTCACCGCCTTGACGGTGTCGACTGCGACCGCCGAGCGCGAGATCTGACGCGGCTGCGCGGAGGAGGTCACCACGCCGTCCATCTGGATGCGCTCGGCTGCGACGCTGGGCGCCGCCCTCGCCACGACCTTGGGGTTGATCACCTGGGGCGCCACGGCCTGGGCGGCCGGGTTGAAGATCGGCGAGCTGCGCTCGGCGAGCGCTCTGGGGGCGGGAGCCGGGGCGCTCTTCTCGACCATCGGGATCTCGTGGAGGAGCTTCACCGGGATGATCTCCTCCTCCTCGATCTCCGGTGCGAGCATGCCGAGCACGACCAGCACCGCGAAGGCACCGCCGTGCAGCAGCGCGGCCAGCGCGCCGGCGGTCAGACGCCGGCCGCGGCCCTCGGGCTCCGGCAGCGCGATGCCCGGGAACTCGACGGCCGCACCACCCGCAGCGGCGGCCTGGCCGATGCGCAGACGCGTCAGCGGCGAGCTGCGCCGCGGGCGCCTGCGAATCCCGAGCTCGTCCGTGGTGTGCATCTTGCCGTCTCGACTCCGATCGACCCCGATCAGTCTGCCCGTCAGCGAGCGGCGGCTGCCACCGAGCCGCACGCGGCCTTCCGCCGCCCGTCAGGTCTCTGCTGCCGCCATCCGCTCTGACGCTCTCTCGGCGGAACTATTCGCCGCCGCTCAGGAAACCCCGCCAGGCTCACAACGTAGAACGCGCTCCCGGAAGGTGTCAATTCCCGCCTTTCGAGGACCCGAACGGCTCGATCCGGTGGGCTGCTCTCGTTGATTGAGTGTCACCTGATTGGTTAAAGTAACGACTCACCGCTTGTCCGTGCCGAGCCCCCAGACGCCGCGAGACGCCACGAGACAGGGCGTGCGGCAGGCGGCCGGCAACGGGCGGATCGACTCGCAGCGCTCCCACCGAGGGTGGGCCACCGGGCCGCCGGGGACCTCGGTACCAGTCCTGGAAACCCGAGCCAGCGCACCGAATTGGAGGCACGAAACGTGGACAGTCAGCTCGTCCTCGAGATGTTCCACATGGGAGCACTCACCACCTACCCACTGGCCGTGTGCTCCGTCATCGTCCTGGCGGTCGCGATCGAGCGCTGGTGGCGCTATCGCGGCATCGACAAGCAGAGCCGCGCGCTGACGCGCAGCGTCGTGGACGCGCTCGGCAAGCGGGACCTCTCCGCGGCCGTCACGCTGTGCCAGGCGACCAAGACGCCGCTCGCCGAGATCTTCCGCGACGCCCTGGCCTGGAAGAACATCGCGCTCGAGGACCTGGGGCAGATCCTCGCGACCACGCGCGCCGAGGTCGCCAGCGACCTGCGCAAGGGCCTCTGGGTGCTCGGAACGATCGGCTCGCTGGCCCCGTTCATCGGCCTGTTCGGCACCGTGGTCGGCATCATGAAGGCGTTCCAGCAGATCGCGGAGCAGGGCTCGGGCGGCTTCGACGTCGTGGCGGCCGGCATCTCCGAGGCGCTGATCGCCACCGCGGTCGGTCTCGGCGTCGCGATCGTCGCGCTGGCCTTCTACAACTGGCTGAACGTGCGGGTCGGGGCCATCACCCAGTCCTTCACGCGCTCCTGCGAGCGGCTGGTTCAGGCGCTGCTCTACGTCGAGGCCTCGGGTTCCGCCCCGGCCCCGCCGTCGGACCCCGGCAACACGGAGGCGCCCCATGGCCATCCACTCCCTGCCTAGCGCCGACGACATGACCGGCGAGGACATCGTCGCCGAGATCAACATCACGCCGCTGACCGACATCTTCCTGGTGCTGCTGATCATCTTCATGGTCACCAGCTCGGTGATCTCGAGCCAGGGCAAGAACGTCGACCTGCCCAACTCGGTGGTCGCCGACCAGACGCCGTCGGGCGTCACCGTCACGGTGACCGCCGAGGACGAGGTCTCGGTGAACGGGCAGGTCGTCAGCCAGGAGGAGCTGCTTCCGGTGCTGACCGCCGCGCTCGAGAACGCCAGCGAGAAGGTCGTGATCCTGCGCGGCGACCAGAAGGTCGTGCTCGGTCGCGCCGTCGGAATCCTGGACACGGCACAGCAGGCCGGCGCCCTGGGCATCGCGCTCGCGACCAAGCCGCCCGGACGCAGCGCCAAGGGCGGCTAGTGCGCGGCAGAAGCCCGCTGCAAGCGCCCGAAGGGCGCGCGCAGTGAGGCGAAGCCGAACGAAGTCAGACAGCTAGGCGCCCCTGCGCGGCAGACCCCCCCTGCAAGCGCCCGGAGGGCGCGCGCAGCGAGCCGGAGGCGAGCGAAGTCCTCAAGTGGCAGGTGCGGGCCGGTCAGCCGCTCCGGCGGCGGATCCAGATCAGGGCGGCGACGATCAGGCAGATCTCGGGGACCAGCATCCCGACGCCGTAGAACATCTGGAGCGACTGCTGGGGCGTGAGCGGGAACTGGTCGGGCGTGAGGGCCTTGGGGCGCAGCGTGATCGCGGCCTCGCGCTCCGTGGTCCAGTGCAGCGCGTTGACCAGGATGTCGAGGTTGTAGAGCGCGCGCAGGTAGCGGTTCGCGGCGAAGTCGGCGTCGCCGAACACCACGATGCGCGCCTCGCCGGCCTCGCGCGGGAAGCGGCCGGCGGCGGCGACGGGCCAGTAGTCCTCGCGCGCGTCCTGGGGCCGCACCGGGACCAGGCCGCGCTGCACCGCCTCGACGTTGGGCGCCAGCCACGCGCGCCGCGAGGCGAAGGCCAGCGCGCGCATCTCGTCGTCGGGCTGCGGCTTGCGCTCGGCGAGCACCGGTCGCGCGCGCAGGAAGAAGGTCATGCGCGTCGAGTCGAGGCCGCGCGTCACGGGGTGGCTGGCGTAGGCGAAGACGATCGGATTGACGCCGGGCGGGTCGCCCTCGACCGGCCCGGAGGCCGGATCGACCACGACCGCGTCGGGCAGTCCGAAGCCCCAGCGCCCCAGCAGCTCCTCGAGCCCGCTCACGACGCCCGGCTCGAGCAGCGCCACCATGCGGCCGCCGCCCTCGAGGTAGCGCTCGAGCGCGGCCAGGAACGGCTCGCGCAGGCCGCGGCGCGGCGCCACGAAGAGCAGGACGTCGGCGTCCTCCGGGATCTCCGTCGCGGCTGCCGTCACGATCTCGCGCAACATGAAGCCCTCGGTCTCGAGCGCGGCGCCGAGGCCGGTGTAGCCCGTCTGTCCCCACTCGCCGAGGCTCCCCTCGCCCTCGCCGCGCGCCACGTACACCACCCGGTCGCCGTCCTGGTGCAGGCGCTGGAGCGCTTCGAACAGGCTGCCCTCGGTCGGCCGCTCGACGGTCTCGAAGCGGCCGTCCACGGCGAGCACCACCGTGTTCGAGCGGGTCACGTCGTAGCGCTCGGCCTCGTCGGGAGCCTCGTCGAGCACCCGCTGGTGCACCGTGACGTCGCCGGCCCGCGCCAGGGTCTTCAGCAGCAGCCGCGTGCTGCGCGTGCGGGTGTCGTAGGTGTCGTGATAGAGGGTGGCGTCCACCGGGCCGGGCAGGGCGGCCAGGGCGGTGCGCGTGGCGTCCGACAGCGAGTAGCGGTCCTCGGCGGTCCAGTCGAGCTGGAAGCCGTGGCGGTCGGCACAGCGCTCGAGGCCGACCGCGCCCGCGAAGGCGAGCGCCACCAGCGCGATGCGGGGCGCCAGCAGGCGCCGGATCTCCGGGGTGCCCAGGCCCTCGGCGCGCCGCAGCGTCGAGACGGCGCCGCCGGCCAGGGCGAGCCCGCTCAGCACCAGGTTGGCGTAGCCGAAGGCGCCGAACTGGTCGGACGTGTAGTAGGAGCCCGCCGCGAAGGCGAGCGCCACCAGCCCGACCGTGCCCAGGCCGCGCATCAGCGCACCCTCGTCTGGTCGAGCGAGAAGCGCGCCAGCGCGAACGCCACCAAGACGTAGCCGGCGAAGTAGGCCAGGTCGGCGGCGCGCACGATGCCCTCGGAGAACGAGCCGAAGCGCGGGTGGAGCGAGAAGGGGTCGATGAACGCGGCGGCCGCCTCGGGCAGGAACTGGGCCATCCAGCGGAAGTCGTAGAGCACGAAGGCCACGGCGTAGGCCGAGATCGCCGCCACGAGCTGGCTGGCGGTGAACGCCGAGCAGACCAGGCCGACCGAGGCGAGCGCGATCCCGAGCGAGAACAGGCCCAGGTACACGGCCAGCAGATGGGGCAGCCCGAGACCGGCGCGTACGACCGACGTGGCGGGATAGATGAACGAGAGCGCCAGCATCAGCGCCACGAACAGGTAGGTGGCCAGGAACTTGCCCACCACGATCTGGCTCGGCGTCAGCAGCGTGGTGGCCAGCAGCTCGTCGGTCTGCCGGGCGCGCTCCTCGGCGAACACGCGCATCGTCACCAGCGGCACCAGCCCCACCAGGGTGAGCGCCAGCGTCTCCATCACGGGCAGGAACACCTGGTCGCGCAGGTTCACGTAGGTCGGGATGGTGTCGGTCTCGAAGCCGCCCATCGTGGTGGTGGCGTACAGGAACAGGATCTGGTTGTAGATGCGCAGGTGGTCGAAGAAGAGCAGGGCGGTGACCAGGCCGACCCCGGTGAGGGTGAGCCAGGCCATCGGCGACCCGAAGGCCACGGCCAGCTCCTTGCGGACCAGCGCCCACAGCGGGGTCACGCGTCGGCCTCCGGCGCGCGGAACAGCGCCAGGGGATCCTCGCCGCCCAGCACCTCGGCGGTGGGTCCGAGCGCCACCAGCCGGCCGCGGTTCAGCACCGCCACGCGCTGGGTCAGCTCGCGCGCCTCGGCCAGGTCGTGGGTGCAGATCAGCAGGGTGTGCCGGCCGCGGGCCGCGCCGAGCACGCGGCGCACCTCGGAGCGCTGGAGCGGGTCGAGGCCGCTGGTGGGCTCGTCCACGATCAGCAGCGCGGGGTCGTGCAGGAAGGCCTGGGCCAGCGAGACGCGCTGCTGGTAGCCCTTGGAGAGGTTGCCCACGAGCCGCTTCGCCACGTCCGCGAGCTGGAAACGCTCGAGGGTGGCGTCGACCGCCCCGCGCAGCGAGGCGCCGCGCAGGCCGCGCGCGCCGCCCACGAAGCGCAGGAAGCCGCGCACCCGCAGGTCGGGATACAGGCGCGAGGTCTCGGCGGCGAACCCGATGCGGCGGTGCACCGCCTGCGGGTCGATCGCCGGCGAGTGCCCGTCCACGGTCACGTGCCCCGCGGAGGGGACCAGGTAGCCGGTGACGAGACGGATGAACGTGGTCTTGCCGGCTCCGTTGGCGCCGAGCAGGCCGAAGGCCTCTCCCGGACGAATCCCCAGCTCGATGCCGTCGAGCGCGACGTGGTCTCCGAAGCGCCGCGTCAGGCCCTCGGCCTCGACCGCTGCGCCCGCGGCTTCCGGCTGGCTCAAGTCCGAGTCTCCCGACACCCGGTTCGATGCGGCGGGTGGGCAGCCGGCTTCCCAGGCGTTTGCAGGCGCCGCACCGCGCTCCTAGAGTCGCGCGCGCCGTGACCGAATATCGCCCCGCCACCGGCTCGTGCGCCACCTGCAAGGCGGCGCTCGGCCTGGCCAGCCTGCGGCGCGCCGGCGTCTGGTACTGCTCGCCGCCCTGCAGCGAGGGGCGCCCCGGCCGCTCCGGCCCCCCGGCGGTGCCCGCCGAGCGCCTGGTCGCAGCGCCGCGCCGCTTCTTCCGCCAGCGCAGGCCCCGAGAGCTCAACTCGCCCTCCGAGTGAGGTCGTCCGCATCGCGCGCATCGCTCTATAGACGCTCGAGGGCGGCGAAGTAATCCGGCCAGGTCTTGGCCACGCAGTCGGGGTCGCGGATCTCGACGCCCGGCACCCGCAGCCCGGCCAGCGCGAAGGCCATCGCCATGCGGTGGTCGTCGTAGGTGTCGATCGCGGCCGGCCGCAGCGCACCCGGCGCGATCGTGAGCCAGTCCGGGCCCGACTCGGCGCGCGCCCCGAGCTTTCGCAGCTCGCACTCGAGCGCCGCCAGCCGGTCGGTCTCCTTGATGCGCAGGTTGGGCACGTTGCGGATGCGGGTGGCGCCCTCCGCGAACAGCGCCACCACGGCGAGCGCCAGCACGGCGTCGGGCAGGTCGTTCATGTCCACGTCCACCCCGCGCAGCGCGCCCGCGGGCCCGCACACCTCGATGCCGGCCGCTCCGCGCGAGACCGTGCAGCCCATCTGCTCGAGGATCGCGAGCAGGCCCAGGTCGGCCTGGATCGAGTCGGCCGGGAAGCCCTCCACCACGACACGGCCCCCGGCGATCGCCGCGGCGGCGAACGGGTAGGCCGCCGCCGAGGCGTCGGGCTCCACCGCAAACTGGCGCGCGCGGTAGGGCCGGCCGCTGGCGACGAGCAGCGCGCCGTCGGGGGTCCAGGCTGCCTCGGCGCCGAACGCCGCCATCACCTGGAGCGTCAGGTCGACGTAGGGGCGCGAGATCACGAAGCCGCCGCGCGGCTCGAGGCGGACGTCCTGCTTGGCGTAGGGCGCCGCCAGCAGCACGGCGGTGACGAACTGGCTCGAGCGGCTGGCGTCGATCGCGGCGCGCCCGCCCGGCAGCCCGGCGCCCGCCACGCGCACCGGGGGGCAGCCGCCGCGTCCCAGCACCTCGACCTCCACGCCGAGCGCCTCGAGGGCCTGCGTGAGGTCGTCGATCGGCCGCTCGCGCATGCGCGGCGCGCCGTCGATCACCACCGGGCCGTCGGCGAGGGCCGCGGCCGCGGTGAGGAAGCGGGCGGTGGTGCCGGACGCGCGGGCGTCGAGCGGGCCGTCCGGCGCCCGCAGCCGGCCGCCGCGGCCGCGCACGTGCCAGCTGCCCGCCGCGTCGACCACCTCGACCCCGAGCCGCGCCAGGCACTCGCGCATGGCCTCGGTGTCATCGCTGGCGAGCGGCGCGTCGAGCTGACTCTCGCCGGCGGCCAGGGCCGCCGCCACGAGCGCCCGGTTGGTGATGCTCTTCGACCCGGGGGGGCGGATGCGGGCGTCGAGCGGGCCCCGCGGACGCACGCGCGCGATGTCGGGGCGCTTGGCAGGCATCGCGGGGGAGGTAGTCGAGCCGGCCCGCGAAGTCACGCCCGGCGCGCCCGGGAGGGCGCCGCATTGACACTCCGATGCCGCTTCGCCACACTCACACGGTTTGGCGCCGATCCGATTTCCTTCGCTGATCCAAATGGTTAGAGGCGAAGTTGCGGCGCCCCTCGGGAGTCGGGAGCGCACATGCCGAAAGTCCTGGTGAGCGACAAGCTCTCGCGCCAGGGACTGGAGATCCTGGAGCGCGCGGCCGGGCTCGAGCTGGAGTACGCCCCCGGTCTCGAGCCCGATGCCCTGCTCGAGCGCGTGCGCGACGTCGACGGCCTGGTGATCCGCAGCGGCACCAAGGTCACGCGCGACGTGATCGCGGCCGCCGAGTCCCTGCGCGTGGTCGGCCGGGCCGGGATCGGCGTGGACAACGTGGACCTCCCGGCGGCGACGGCGCGCGGCATCGTGGTGCTCAACACGCCGTCCGGCAACAACATCACGACCGCCGAGCACGCCATCGCGCTGCTCGTCTCGCTGGCCCGCCACATTCCCCAGGCCACGGCCTCCATGAAGTCGGGCAAGTGGGAGAAGAGTGCCTTCACCGGGATGGAGCTGTTCAACCGCACGCTGGGGCTGCTCGGGCTGGGGAACATCGGCCGCGTGGTGGCCGAGCGCGCCCAGGGCCTCGGCATGCGCGTGGTGGCCTTCGACCCGTTCCTGCCCGAGGAGGTCGCGGCCAAGCTCGACATCGAGCTGCTCCCGCTCGACGAGCTGCTGGCGCGCGCCGACGCGCTCACCGTGCACGTGCCGAAGACCAAGGACACCGCGGGGCTGCTCGGCACCGAGGCGTTCAAGAAGTGCAAGCGCGGCGTGCTGGTCATCAACGCCGCGCGTGGCGGCATCGTCGACGAGGACGCCCTGCTGGCGGCGCTCGACGGCGGCCAGGTGGGCGGGGCCGCGCTCGACGTGTTCGACCAGGAGCCCACGCCGCCCGACCATCCGCTGGTGAAGCACCCCCAGGTGATCTGCACGCCGCACCTCGGGGCCTCGACCGAGCAGGCGCAGCTCAACGTCGCGATCCAGGTCGCCGAGCAGGTGCGCGACTACCTGCTCTCGGGCGTGATCCGCAACGGCGTCAACGTTCCGTCGGTGTCGCCCGAGATCCTCGAGCAGATCCGCCCCTACCTCGTGCTGGGCGAGAAGCTGGGCCGCTTCCAGGGCCAGCTGTGCCCGGGCAAGATCGAGGAGATCGAGATCGAGTACGCCGGCGACGTGGCCGAGCTGCGCGTGGCGCCGGTGACGATCGCGGTGCTCAAGGGGCTGCTCGAGCCGGTGACCGAGCGCGTCAACATGGTCAACGCGCCCGTGATCGCCCGCCAGCACGGCATCAAGGTGGTCGAGTCGAAGTCGAGCCGGAGCGAGGACTACACCAGCACGATCTCGACGCGCGTGAAGGGCTGCCTCGACCGCCTGATCGTGGGCGCGGTGTTCCACGGCGGGCAGCCGCGCGTGGTGCGCATCGACGACTTCATCCTCGAGGCGATCCCCGACGGCTTCGCGCTCCTGCTGCACAACCACGACCGCCCTGGCGTGGTGGGCGCCGTCGGCACCATCCTCGGCGAGGCGGGCATCAACATCTCGCGCATGCAGCTCGGTCTTCAGCCCGAGCGCGGCGAGGCGGCGATGCTGGTGAACATCGGCAGCCGGCCCGACGACGCGACGCTCGAGCGCCTGCGCAGCGTGCCCGGCATCTTCTCGACCCAGCTCGTGGAGCTCTGACTCGTGCCGACCCTGGTAGCGATAGGCGCCCAGTGGGGCGACGAGGGCAAGGGCAAGATCGTCGACTGGCTGGCGACGCGCGCCGAGGTGGTGGCGCGCTTCCAGGGCGGCAACAACGCCGGCCACACCCTGGTGGTGGCGGGCGAGCAGACCGTGCTGCACGTGGTGCCCTCGGGCGTGCTGCACCCGGGCACCGTCAACCTGATCGGCCCCGGCGTGGTGGTCGATCCCCAGGTGCTGATCGGCGAGCTCGAGAAGCTCGAGGCGCGCGGCGTGCTGCGCGACCCCGCGCGCGTGCGCGTCTCGGGCCGCGCCCACGTGATCCTCGACTGGCACGTGGCGCTCGACAAGGCGCGCGAAGAGGCCAAGCGCGGCGGCGCGATCGGCACCACCGGGCGCGGCATCGGGCCCACCTACGAGGACAAGGTGGCGCGGCGCGGCATCCGCGTCGCCGACCTGCTCGATCCCGAGAGCCTGGCCGAGACGATCGAGCGGATCGCGGAGCAGAAGAACCGCGAGCTGGGCCACTTCGGCTGGTCCACCTTCGACGCCTCGGCCGTGTACGAGCAGGCGTGCGAGTACGGGCGCAAGCTGGGTCCCTACGTCGACCACACCGGCCGGCTGCTGGTGCAGGCGCTGCGCGACGGCAAGCACGTGCTGTTCGAGGGCGCCCAGGGCACCTTCCTGGACGTCGACCACGGCACCTATCCGTACGTGACGTCGTCCAACTGTGTCGCCGGCGCGGCCTGCCCGGGCTCCGGGATCGGCCCGACCGCGATCGACCGCGTGCTCGGCATCACCAAGGCCTACACCACGCGGGTGGGCGGCGGCCCGTTCCCGACCGAGGAGCACGGGCCGGAGGGCGAGGCGCTGCGCGAGCGCGGCAGCGAGTTCGGCGCGACCACCGGGCGCCCTCGGCGCTGCGGCTGGCTCGACGTCGTGATGCTGCGCGAGGCGGCCACCGTGAACGGCCTGACGGCGCTCGCGCTCAACAAGCTCGACGTGCTCTCGGGCCTCGCCGAGGTGCCGGTGGCGACGTCCTACCGGATCGACGGCAAGGTCACGCAGGAGTTCCCGATGACGCTGGCCGAGCTGTCGCGCGCCGAGCCGATCTACGAGGCGCTGCCCGGCTGGAGCGAGGACATCACCGGCGCGCGCGCCGTGGGCGACCTGCCCGACGCCGCACGCCGCTACGTCGAGCGCATCGAGAGCCTGGTCGAGGTCCCGGTGGAGCTGATCTCGATCGGGCCCGGGCGCGACCAGACCATCGTGCGTGGGGATCCGTTCCGGATCTGAGCGCAGCGGGAACGCGGGGGGGCATGGACGCGGTCACCGAGGGGCGCGGCAGCGAGGATCTCGCTCCGACGCCGGTCCACATCGAGGCGCGCGACATCTGCGTGCAGCGCGGGTCGCGCACGGTGTTCGACCGGCTCTGCTGCGGGTTCCCGCGCGGCAAGATCAGCGTGATCGCGGGCGCCAGCGGCGCGGGCAAGACCACCCTGCTGCGCATGGTGGCCTGCCTGCTGCGGCCCACCAGCGGCGAGATCTGGGTGGACTGGGAGCAGGAGCTCACCGGCATGAGCGACGCCGAGGTCGCTCGCTACCGCGGCCACGTGGGCATGCTGTTCCAGCGCGGCGCGCTGCTCGACGCGATGAGCCTCTACGAGAACGTCGCGCTGCCGCTGCGCGAGCACAGCGACAAGAGCGAGGACGAGATCCGCCGGGAGGTCCACCAGGTGTTCGACGCGGTGGGCCTCGAGGGGGTGGACGAGCTGCTGCCCGGCGAGCTGTCGGGCGGCATGGTCAAGCGCGCCGGCCTGGCGCGGGCGCTGATCGGCCGGCCCGACATCCTGCTGTGCGACGAGCCCTTCTCGGGGCTCGATCCGCCGACGGTGCGGCGCGTCGAGGCGCTGCTGAAGCGGGTCAACCGGCGCGTGGGGGCGACCATGCTGGTGACCTCGCATCACACCAAGTCGACGCTGCGGATGGCCGACCACCTCGTGATGCTGCTCGACGGGCGGGCCCTGCAGGGCACGCCCCAGGAGCTGCTCGACGGCGACGAGTGGCGCGTGCGCGACTTCTTCTCGGAGCCCGACCAGGTGCAGCAGGATCTGGAGCCGTGAGGGGCGACGACTCGGTCCGCCGCCTGGGGGCGTCGGCGATCGAGGCCGTCCAGGGCATGGGCCGGATCGCGGTGTTCGGCTGGCGCGTCACGCAGGCGGGCCGCCGCCGTCCCTTCCGGCTGCGGCGCCTGATGGGCGAGGTCTACGACACCGGCATCCGCTCCCTGATCATCGTGTGCGTCTCGGGGCTGGCGGTGGGCGCCGTGCTCGGTCTGCAGGGCCACAACACCCTGGTCCGCTTCGGCGCCGAGGAGGCGCTCGGCGCGCTGGTCGGCCTGTCGCTGGTGCGCGAGCTGGGTCCGGTGCTCACCGCACTGCTGGTCGCCGGCCGCGCCGGCTCGGCCATGGCGGCCGAGATCGCGAGCATGGTCGTCACCGAGCAGCTCGACGGCCTGCGCATGATGTCGGTCGACCCGGTCGACTTCGTGGTGTCGCCCAAGGCCACGGCGATGGCGATCTCGATGCCGCTGCTCTCGACCCTGTTCGTGCTGTTCGGCTTCTTCGGCGGCTTCCTGGTGGGCGTCGTCGTGCTCGGGGGCGACGGGGGCATCTACTTCTCGTCGCTCGAGAACGCGATCGACTTCCGCGAGGACGTGCTCGGGGGGCTCGTCAAGGCCGGCGTGTTCGGCATCCTGGTGGGGCTGATCGCGACCTTCCGCGGCTTCACCGCCACGCCCACCTCGGCGGGGGTGAGCGCGGCCGCCACCTCGACGGTGGTGATCGCCTCCGTCAGCACCCTGATCTTCGACTACTTCATCACGGCGCTCTGGGGGGTCTAGGACATGCAGGATTCACCGCTGCGCGACCTGTGGGTCGGCATCTTCGTGCTCGCCGGCCTCGGCGCGATCGCGTACCTCTCGGTGCAGATCGGGGGCGTATCCTACCGCGGTCCCGGCGGTCTCCAGCTCTATGCAACCTTCGACGAGATCGGGAGTCTGAAGCATCGGGCGCAGGTGGTCGTCGGAGGCGTCAAGGTGGGGCAGGTCAAGTCGATCGCGCTGGATACCGATTTCCGGGCACGGGTCCTGTTCGAGGTGGACGGCGACCTGGAGCTGCCGATCGACACCTCTGCGTCGGTGCTGACGGCCGGCGTGCTCGGCGACCAGTACATCGCACTGGAGCCCGGCGGCGAGGAGGATATCCTCGCCCCGGGGGACGAGATCGAGTACACGCAGAGCGCCGTGGTGCTCGAGCGGTTGATCGGCAAGGTGCTGAACAGCCTCGGCGACGGGGGAGACGACTGATGGAGCAGCGACGCGCCCATGCAGTGGCTCTGCTGCTCGGCGCGTCCCTGCTGGTCGGCTGCGCCACCTTCACCCCGCAGGGGACCGTCCGCGACCCCTGGATGCCGGTCAACCGGCCCGTCCATACCTTCAACGACAAGGCCGACCAGTGGGTGCTGGGTCCGGTCGCGCGGGGCTGGAAGAAGATCACGCCCTCGTTCGTGCGCACCGGCATCGCGAACGCCTTCTACAATCTCCGCTTCCCGGTGCGCCTGGTCTCGAGCATCGGGCAGGGCGACGCGCACAAGGTGGCCAGCGAGACCGCCCGCTTCATGAGCAACACGATCTTCGGGCTCGGTGGCCTGCTCGACTTCGCCAGCTTCGTGGGCATGGAGAAGTACGACGAGGACATGGGGCAGATGATGGGCAAGTGGGGCGTGGGCGGCGGCCCGTTCGTGATGCTCCCGCTGCTCGGGCCCTCGAACCCGCGCGATGCCCTCGGCCTGGCCATGGAGACGGCGATGAACCCGCTCTTCTGGCTCGGCGTCGGCCTCTACGTGACGCCCGTCCGCATCGTGAACGACCGCGCGCGGAACGACGACGAGATCGAGACCGCGCGCGAGAGCGCGCTCGACTTCTACGTCTTCGTGCGCGACGCCTACGTCCGCAACCGCGACGCCCGCATCCGCGACGCCGACCCCGACGAGGCGGAGCAGGGCGACGACGACACCTACGACGACCTGTACGACTTCGAGGACGAAGAGGAGTGACCATGCGGCCCCGTCTCGAGCTGATCGTGACCCTGGGCGGCGCCGTGATCGCGGCCCTGGTGGCGGCCTCCATCTCCAGCAACAGCGCGGAGGTGCGCACCGACCCGATCGCGGAAGGCGAGGCCCGCGACTACGTCCAGCGCACCGTGGACGAGGTGATGGGCGTGCTGCGCGACGCCGGCATCCCGGTCGAGGAGAAGAAGCGCCGCATCGAGCAGCTCGCCTACGAGCGCTTCGACTTCGCCATCATCTCGCGGCTGGTGCTGGCCCGGAACTGGAAGAAGTTCAGCGAGACCCAGCGCGCCGACTTCACCGAGGCCTTCAAGCAGCACCTGTCGGTGACCTACCGCGACACCATCGACAACTTCACCGACGAGACGATCACGATCGAGGGCACCCGCCTCGAACGGCGCGGCGACGTGACCGTCAAGAGCCTGGTCCACCGCTCCGCCGACACCGTCGACGTCAACTATCGGATGCGCAAGACCGACGCGGGCTGGCGCGGCATCGACGTGATCATCGAGAACGTGTCGCTGGTGCAGAACTTCCGCGCCCAGGCCCAGGAGATCGTCAGCAACCACGGTCCCGACGGCCTGATCCAGCGCCTGCGCGACAAGCACCTGCCGAAACCCGCCAGCAACAGCGACGACTGATCCGCCTCGGCTCCGCGCGCTACGTTTCCGCGGTCGCGCCTCGCGGGCCGCTAGCTCAACTGGTAGAGCATCGGGCTTTTAACCCGCCGGTTCTGGGTTCGAATCCCAGGCGGCCCACCATGCCGTTCCGGGTCACGCCGTTCCGAGTCGGCAGGTGGTTGCCCACCTTCGGCTAGAAGCCCGCCCCCGGCTTCGCCGCGTCGGATCGGTGCTCGGCGCGATACGCCGAGGGCGTGCTGCCCGTCCAGCGCTTGAAGGCCCGCAGCAGCGCCCGCTTGCTGCCGAAGCCGGCCCGCCCGGCGACGCTCTCGAGGGGCTCGCCGGCCCCGACGAGCTCGAGACACAGCGAGCGGCGCGTCTCGTCGACCAGGCTGCTGAAGCTGGTTCCCTCCTCCTCGAGTCGTCGCTGCAGGGTGCGCCGGCTGAGGTGCAGCCGGCTCGCGATCGCAGCGATCTCGACGTCCCCGGCGTGCAGGCGCGGGCGGATCAGCGCTCGCGCCCGGTGCGTCGTGGACGGATCGTCCAGCTGCTGGATGGCGCGCGTGGCCAGCTCCTCGAGCTGCCGGGCCATGGCGGCGCTGTAGTGCGGAGAGGGCCGTCGCATCGTCTCGGTCGCGACGACGAGCCGGTTGGCGACCTGGCCGAAGCTGGCGGGGCAGCGGAACAGGCGCTCGTGCTCGCTGGCGTCGCCCGGGAACGGGTGGTGGAACTCCACCCGGAGCGGACGGAACTCGCCCGGTGTCAGGAAGGCGGCAAAGCCGGCCAGGACCACCATGGTGAACTCGACGGCGTGCCGCGCCGTGGCCGGCTCGCCCGGCGGCGAGGCGAGCACGATCGCCCAGCCGCCGCGCACCTCGGCCAAGGACAGCGCCGGCTGCGACGTCACGGCGCGCTGGAGCGCCACGGCGTGCTCGACGGCGTCGAGCAGGTCGCGGCTCGCGAGCAGCAGGTGGGAGAGGGGCGTCGTGATGGAGGGCCCCGACCGCTCGCCGGCGTGCAGGCCGAGGTCGCGGTCGGCCGAGCGCCGCCGGGCCGCGCTCCAGAGCTGCTCCAGATGCTCGCTCGGCACCTGGGTGTCCGGGTCGATCAGGCGCTCGAAGTCGAGCCCCTGGTGCCGGCAGAGCGCCCTCACGTCGAGGCCCGTGCGCTCCAGGCCGTGTACGACCCGCTGCGTCCAAGCGCCCGAAACCGTGAGGGTTTTCAACATCCGAACCCGAAGGGGGGGAGATCGCTGGCCCGAACCGGACCGTACCCGACCGCCGAGAATGGCGCACGAAGTCACCTCTTCGGCACGCCGGGGACCGGCTGGCGCCCCATGCTCCCGCCGTGCCCGAGAGGAGAGCGGCGCCGACCCGGCGAAGGTCGCCCGGACCGTTGCTCGCACCGATTCGACGGAGAACCGCCATGAAGCGCTTCGCACCGATCGCGGCCAGCGCCGCGGTCCTGATGCTGGTCGCGGCGACGGCCGAGGCCCAGGTCGTCGTTCCCAGAACCTTCGATCCGCCGCCGGTCACGACCTGGGAGCCGGAAGGCTGCCGCCAGGTCCCGGCCGACGACCCGCTCGCGCCCTCCCGCGAGGGCTACCGCCGCTTCCATGGCGACAGCGCCAACTCCGACGAGATCTCGCGCGTCTCGCCGCCGGTCATCGAGAGCTCCTGGACGCGGGACGAGTCGTTCTTCATCGGCGTCGGCCCGACCTTCGACAGCGAGGGCAACAGCTACTACGCCCCGTTCCAGAACTACCGCAACGACTACTACACGACTCCCCTCGCGCTCGGGCCGATCGAGCCGCCCGGGAACCCGGCGCTCTACCGCAAGATCATCTCGCGGGATGCGGACGGCGATCTCCGCTGGGTCTTCGATCACCCCAGCGACGCGTCTCCGGGCGCCTCCACGCCGATGATCCTGAACGATCCGGACAACCCGGGCGAGGAGATCGTCTACTTCGCGCTGAGCGATCGCACGCTCGCCCTGCGGACCGACGGCAGCCTGATCTACGACGCGCCGACGGGGCAGCCGAGCACGGTCGACGGCGCCTTCCAGAACGTCATCGGCATTCACTACCAGACCCACGCCGACGTGGTCATGTCGCTCGCGGTGAACGGTGCGCTCGTCGTCAAGGACCGCGCCACCGGCCGCAACGCGCTCAACGACGACTTCTACCAGGTGCCCGGCGAGCCCACGCCGGCGGGCCCGCCCCCCGCGCTGCCGCCCCCGGTGCTGGCCGCCGCGGAGCAGATCTTCGAGCGCTTCGTCAACCTGGGCAGCCTCACCTTCACGGAGTTCATCGACGCGCTGCTCGGCAACGGCCGCCGGGTCGTGAACGACTTCGCGGTCGACCAGGCCACGGGGCGGCTCTGGATCGGCGGCACCGCGCCGGACGCCGAGGACGGCAGCGTCGACGGCGTCTCCGAGCTGGGCGCGCTCTACCAGGTGGAGCTGGTGCCGAACGGCGTCGGGCCGGACGGGCGGACCCTGTACGACGCCCAGGAGGTCTGTCACTACGCCTTCGCGGGCGGTACGGCCTCCACGCCCACGCTCGACCAGAGCGGGAGCCGCATCTACATCGGCGACAACGAGGGCAAGCTCGTGGCGATCGACGCCGCGAGCGACAGCTGCGCCGAGATCTGGTCCGTCGACATCGGCGCGCAGATCGTGACGTCCCTCGCCGTCTCGTCGGACAACGCCGAGATCTACGCCGCCACGTTCTTCAACATCGTCAAGGTGGTGGACAACGGCGGCTCGGGCTCGATCGAGTGGGTCGCGGATCTCGACGCGTTCGAGTTCCCGGTGAACCCGCTCCCGGTTCCCGGGATCGGTCCGGTCCAGCTCCTGAACTTCCAGCTCCTGAACGCCGGCATCAAGGCGAACTCGGTGTCGGTCCACATCGGCGCCGGACCGGTCATCGGCTTCCCGCTGCCGCTCGCGCTCGGCGTCGGCGAGCTCGACCGCGACACCGGCGAGCTGCGCTACTTCACGGTGGGGCCGGAGGAGAGCATCGCCGCCATGAACTCGGGTCCCGATGGCTCGGTCTACCTCGGCAATGCGCCCTTCCGCCGCATCATCGCCCGGGTGATCTTCGGGGACCTGACGGACCCGATCATCGGCGGAACCACGAAGTACGGCCAGCTCCGCACCGACCTGGTGATCCGCGACGCCGCGTGCGCGGCGGAGGCGCGGGCTCGCAACGCCTTCGCGAACCGGAAGGTCTGTCCGGCGTCCGGGAAGGCCGACGTCACCCAGCTCCGCGAGCTGGTCGCCCAGGCGCGCGAGGTCGCGCCGATCGCGATCGGGGCGGGCGATCTCAAGGTCCGCGAGTGGATCCGCATCAACAGGAACTTCAGGAAGGCCGAGAGGAAGCTCGCCACGGGCAAGCTCCAGCTCCTCCGGCCCGCCGCCAACGCGTTCCGGCGCGTGTGCCGGGCCCTCAAGTAGGCCGGCGAGGCAGCGAACCGAAGCAGCGCCGGGAGGCTCGCGCCTCCCGGCGCTGGCTCTCACTGTGCTGAAGTCGCCTGCATCTCCGCCTACGGCGTCGCGCAGTCGGCCTGCATCCGCCGCTGGACCGAGTTCGCGGGGCCGAAGACCCGATCCCGATTGGCGTCGCACCAGCGGCGGAGCTGCTGCTCGACCTCGCGGCGCTCGGCCTCGCTGAGCTCCGCCGGCCGTGGCTTCCGTCGTCTCTCGAGCACGGCGCACTCGTACTCACTGTCGGGCTCGAAGGGGACGTAGTGCGGATCGGCATCTCCCGCCGCGATCAGGTCCATCTGGTAGGCGACGATCTTCTCGTGGATCGGTTCCATCAACCGCCCCGCCTTCCGCAGGGGCGCCAGCAGGTCCCGCGCGGCCTCGAACTCGCCGAGCTGGCGCAGCAGGTCCCCGGCGAGGAGGGTGCGCCTCTCCCGCTCCGCCGCACCGAGGCCCGGATCGAGGTTCAGATGCCGCACGGAGGCCCGCAGGAACCGCCGGTATCGATCCGGATCGCGGAGCTCCACGTCCCAGGCCGCGCGGAGGTACGCCAGCGAGATCTCTGCCGCCGGGTGGCCGAGCCGTTCCAGGGTTCTGGCCAGCCGGAAGTGGGGCGACTCGGCTCGGAGCGACTGGAACTCGTCGGAGAGGACCCACTGCCTGAGCTCCGCCGAGCCTTCCGGCATCCCGTCGCGATCGCTGGCGTACCAGACGAAGCCGTCTTCCGGGCACTCGCCGAGGGGCGGAGGGTCCGCGATGGGGCCCACCCGCTTGAGGTCGAGACGGGTGCAGAACGCCGTGCCGGACAAGGCCACCTTCGACTGGACCGTCCTGCCATCGATCGGACAGACCCATTCGACCTCGCCGAACCTCAGGCCCCATGCGGAGCTCGCCACGAGGAGAGCTCCGAGAGTCAACGAGATCGGGAAGGAGATCGACTTCACCAAGGGCGAGAACACGCCGAGGGCCTCGAAGTTGCGCTGCAGGTCGGGCGCGGCCCACGGCCTCCCGGGCGCTCCGATCCCCGCGATCGCGGCCGGGCTTGACAAGAGGGCGTGGCGCGGCGATCACGACTGTCGGTGCGGCGCGCCGGGGCGCGTCCGAGGGCACTCGGTCCGGGGGCACTCGTGTTGGACGGCGCCAGAGTGATGAGATGGACGGCCGCCGCTGCGGCGGGCGCGGTGGGGCTCGTCCTGCTCGTGGTGTGGGCCGACGGGCCGAGGGAGGGACCGGGCCTACGCGAGCCGGAGCCCGCGGGCCGGACCGCCTCGGCCGAGGAGTTCTCGATCTCCGGCTTCACCTATCGGGGCAGCCGCGTCACGGTCTCGGTGGACGAGCTGAAGCGCCGGCCGCTGCGAGGCGGTCCCTTCACGGTGAGGGCGGTTCACGAGGTCGTGCTGACCAACCTGCACCTGTCGATCCGCCCGGACGAGCCCGATGCCGGCTCTCGCTCCGACGAGACGCGGAGCCCGAAGCTCGCCGAGGAGGTCGCGGACCTCGCGACGCGGCTGGGGGAGCTGGGGCGCGACGGTCCGGTGACGGTGAGCTGGATCCGGGCCGAAGACCTCCGGGTGGACTGGGTGAGCGACGAGGGACCGCGGCTCCGACTCGAGGCACCGCGCGCCGAGCTGGGCTCGGGCCGCGGCATCCGGCTCGAGGGAGGGGTGCGCGTCGCGGCGCGCGGCGGGCCGATCCTGGAGGCGAACCGCGGCCGCTGGCGCCCAGGCCGCTCCTCGCTCGAGGTGAAGGGCCGCTACGCCCTTGTCGACACCGAGGGCACCACGCTCGGCAGCGACGCCGAGTTCGTGCTGGACCCGGACGGTCGCATCGTGCTCGCGTCGCAGACGCCGGCTGCGGAGTCCGCCGACTGAGGTCGGGGAGGCCGCTCAGCGGGCCG
>JASJBO010000092.1 GCA_030066475.1 Myxococcota bacterium | reverse complement strand
GGTGGACTTCGGTGCGCCGTGCCAAGGCGGCGCTTCTCAGTGGGTGCGAATCCCACCCGGTGACTGGTCGCTCCAGCCGGTAGCCCTCGGAGCGGCAGTGGAGGTAACGAAGCTGTCGAAGCCTTCGATTGAAGAGATCGCCTCGGGCGATCTTGGCGAGCAGGCAGGCCGAAACGTGAGTGAACGCTGAGCAGGCCTCGAAACCAGCGATGTGGGAGCCGACCCGCCCGAAGTCCGGGGAAGGCCGTTGCCTGTGGGCGAGACGAGCGACATCACCCAGAGGTCCCACCGGGGTAGTGGCGTCGGCATGTCTGTAGACGGGAAGTGCACGCAACACGGGAAGCCCCGTCGGTGGTGGCGCGTGACCACCAACCGGACGCCCGCGAGGGACAGGCCGGGCCGGTCGGGGTGGCGGAGGGGCTCGTAGTACCGGGGAAGCCGGGTAACGCCGGTGGAGGGAAGGGGCCCTGGTTCAAGGTCAGCGTACAAAGTGGTGAGAGCCAGGAGATTGGCAATGAGCCTAGGAACTCCGAAGACGGTTCGGAAGCTGCAGGAGGCGCTGCGCGCCAAAGCGAAGGGATCTCCGAACTTTCGCTTCTACTCGCTGTACGACAAGGTGCATCGAGCCGACGTCCTGGCATTTGCCTACCGACGCTGCCGCCACGCAGGCGGAGCGCCGGGGGTGGATGGAGAGCGGTTCGATGCGATCGAAGCGTACGGAGAGGAGCGGTGGCTCGGGGAACTGACGGAAGCGCTCAAGGAGAAGACCTATCGTCCCCAAGCCGTCCGGCGGGTCTGGATCCCCAAGCCGAACGGGGGGAAGCGCCCGCTGGGCATTCCCACGATCCGCGATCGAGTGGTCCAGACGGCTGTGGTGCTGGTCCTGGAGCCCATCTTCGAGGCCGACCTGCAGCCCGAGCAGCATGCCTACCGTCCGGGGCGGAGCGCGCTGGGCGCGGTCCGAGCGGTCCACGGGCTGCTGAATACGGGGCACACGGAGGTCGTGGACGCGGACCTGAAGGGCTACTTCGATGAGATCCCGCACGCCGAGCTCATGAAATCGGTAGCCCGCCGCGTGAGCGACGGGGCCCTGCTGCAGCTGATCAAGTGGTGGCTGCAGGCACCGGTGGAGGAGATCGACGATCGGGGCCGTCCCTATCGAACGACGCCCGCGAAGGATCGAGGTCGGGGCTGTCCTCAGGGCGCCCCGATCTCACCGCTGCTGGCGAACCTCTACATGCGCCGCTTCATCCTTGGATGGAAGGTGCGGGGACACGAACGGGCTCTGGGGGCACGGATCGTCAACTACGCGGATGATCTCGTGATTTGCTGTCGCGGAAGAGGCGAAGTCGCCCTCGAGGCGATGCGCCAGCTCATGCAGGAGCTGAGACTCACGGTGAACGAGGAGAAGACTTCCGTGCGCCGCATCCCGGACGAATCGGTCGACTTCCTTGGGTATACGCTCGGTCGCTGCTACTCGCGCAAGACGGGCCGTGCCTACATCGGCACGATCCCCTCGAAGGCGAGCGTGCAGCGCGTCTGCCGGGAGATCAGCGAGCTGACCTCCCGGCGATGGCTGCTCACGAGTGCCGAAGATCGAGTGACACGACTGAACCGGTTGCTCCGGGGCTGGTCGAGCTACTTCCTTCTCGGTCCTGTGAGTCCGGCCTACCGGGGCGTGGATTCTCACGCCCGTCGGAGGCTCCGTCAGTGGCTACGGGCGAAGCACAAGGTGCAGAGCGCGGGGATGGCACGCTTCCCCAACACCTCCCTGCACCAGGAGCTGGGCCTGGTCCAGCTGACGTGCCAGACCCGAGGCCTCCCGTGGGCGACCGCGTGAGTCCTTGTCCGAAAGCCGGATGCGGGCAATCCGCACGTCCGGTTTGACGAGCGGGGTGTGGAAACGGAGCACGGAGGAGCGAGTGAGGCACGGGCAACCGAAAGGGCCCGCAACAGCTGGGCTTCTCCTACCCCACCGCGCCACACCCCGACTCTACCTCGCCTGCGGCTCGCTGCGCGCGCCCTGCGGGCGCTTGCAGGGGGCTTCTGCCGCGCAGACTCCTGGCCGTTAGACCGGCGCGGCCGGGCCGCTGGCCCCGCGCAGGCGCAGGGCGCAGACGAGACACACCGCGCTTCCGAGGACGAAGACGGCGGCGTCCGGCCAGCGACTCGGGAAGAGCGGACTGTCGGAGCCGATCACGGCGTTCGGTCGCTCCACCACCGCCCCGGCGAGCGCAACCGCAAAGAGCGCCCCGAGCGCCGCGAGCCGCCGGCGACGGAGCAGCGCGTCGGCCACGCTCGCGACGGCCACGACGAACAGGGGCGAGAGCGTCGCGAACATCCGCCCGGTGTCGACGGCGAAGAGCGAGGCCACGAACGCGCCCGCCAGCAGGAACGCGAGCGCGGCCACGAGGCTGCGGCGCTCGCGTGGGACCCGCAGCAGGCCCAGCGGTAGCAGCCACCAGAGGTGGCCCCAGCTCGCGCCCATCCCCACGACGAGACCGACCGCGCCGTGTTCGCGGAGCACGGCGTGAAGACCGCGGATCGGCTGCGCGAGCAGGCCGTTCTCGTCCGGGACGAGCAGACGCGGCGCCAGCCAGACGCCGAGCCCGACCCCCGCGGCGAGGGCGCCGCGCCCTGGGTCACGTACGATCCAGGCCGGAACGAGGAACGAGACGGCCTCGCGCGTGAGGACGCCGGCCGCCGAGGCCGCGAGGAAGACCCCGAAGCTCCCACCCGCGAGCGCGAGCACGGCGACCGAGATCGCCAGCAGGGCGGGCGCATCGGTGAGGAAGGGGTTGTGGAAGTGGTAGAGATGCCAGGGCGACAGGAAGACGAGAGCCAGCCCGGCCACGGAGGCGGCCGGGGAGAGCCCAGCCCGGGCGCACAGGGCCAACGCGACGGCGTAGAAGCCGGCCAGGCTCGCATACGTCACGATGCGGAGTGCGTCCGCCGGGCTCCACGGGAGCGCCCTCGCGACGAGCGGGGCCAGCACGCGGTACTTGAAGGGCGCGGGCGCCTCGGCGGAGCGCCCCTCGACCATCGCCACGTAGTGCCGGGCATCACCGCGGATGCGGGGATCCGTGGGGCCAGCCTCGCCGCGTTCGAGGACGAACGCGTCTCCTAGCGCCAGGAGGGCCAGCGGGACCAGTCCCGCGGCGATCCGTCGGGCGCAGCGCTGGCGCATCTCCATGGCGCCCCCTGACCTTCGGCGAGGCTGGGATGCAGCACTCACCGAACGACCGCGCGGAGCCGGAGGATCTCTCGGAGCCGCTCGACCCGCCGGCGGTTGACGCGCAGGTCGAAGTATCCGACGCGCGACGCGGAACGGACCGCAACGGAGTTGGCGGACGCCCGAAGATGAAGCTCGAGATCGTCGACGAAGCCGAACAGAGCGCTCGTGCACTCGGCATGGAGATAGTCTGCGGTCGCCTCGACGACGGTGGTGCGGGGCAGGCTCGCCACCGCGTCGCGGATGACGGGCCACGCAGCGTCCGGCGACGCGGACAGGAGCAGGGCCTCGACGCGACGGGACGGATCGGATGAATCGCTCGAGACGCAGTTGGGGGAAGAGGGGCAGGGCGCGAGCCGGGCATTCGAGATGCCCAGGCTCGACGGGCGCGTGCCCCTGCAGGAGAGCACCGTCGAGACGCAGACGAGGCAGAGTGCGGCGATCAGGCTTCGCGTGATGCGAACTCGATTCGTTGCGGCCCAACCCGGAGGGTGGGGCCCACCAACCCGATCGCGAGCCTCGTGCCGTCCCTGCCGCATGCGCCGGCCGCTCGCGCCGCTCAGAACAGGCTGCGCTGCCCGCCGCGCGGCGGCGGCTTGCGGCCGCTGGGCTTGCGGGCCGGCTTCGCGACCAGGCGCTTGATCGCCGCCACCGGCTTCGCCGCGATGCGGGTGCCGCGCGCCGCGACGCCCGTGGGCTCGAGCTTCGAGAGGTCGAACTTCGCCGCCTTGATCCGCTGGCGCGGCGCGGGGGCGAAGCGCAGCGTCAGGATGCCCGACTCGTCGCCCGGCAGGAGCAGGTCGATCCTGCCCTTCGGGTCCTTGATCAGCCGGTACTCCTTGTTGCGGATGAACTTCTCGATCCGGACGCGCTTGCCGTAGGCGATCTTCTGGCCGTCGCGGTAGACCACGGTGAACTCGGCGCCGCGCTCGGGGTCGAAGACGGCGCAGTGGAGCAGCTTGCCCGGGAAGAGCTGCTTCTCGGGCGGGGTCATCACCCGGTAGCTGCCGTCGCTGGCGATGGCCAGGATCAGGTCGAACTCGCTCACCTGGAGCGGGAAGCGCGAGCCCTTGACGGTCGAGCCGAAGAAGCCGCTCTCGGGGTCGTAGGCCAGCTTGATGGCCGCGCGCGCCACCGCCTTCTTGTCGACCGCCTGGAAGGTGGTGACCCGGGTGCGCCGCGGGTACTGGTCGCCGTAGCGCTCGATCAGGCCGCGCAGGTATTCGATCGCGGTGCGGGTGAGGTGCGCCAGCTTCTCGCGGGTCTCGGCCAGCTTCTGCTCGGTCTCCTCGATCTGGCGGCGGTTGCGCTCGATGTCCCAGGCCGAGATGCGGCGGATGCGGATCTCGAGCAGGCGCTTGACGTCGTCCTCGACCATGGGCCGGACGAACAGCGACTCCCACTCGTGCATGCCGTTCCAGACGGCGTCGCGCACGGCCCGCTCGGTCGCGGCCTCCTCGATCTTCTGGTAGACGCGCTTCTCGACGAAGATCTGCTCGAGCGTGAGCCAGTGCTGGCGGTCGAGGAGGCGTCCCTCCTCCCACTCGAGCTCGGCGCGCAGCAGCTCGAGCAGGCGGTCGGTGCAGGCGCTCAGCACCTCCGAGACCGAGAGCTCCACGGGCTGGCGGTCGCGGATCACCACCACGTTCGACGAGAGGCTCACGCTGCAGTCGGTGTAGGCGTAGAGCTGCGGGACGACCTCGCCGGCGTTGACGCCGCGCGGCAGGGTCAGCTCGATCTCGACCTTGTCGGTGGTGTAGTCGTGGATCGAGGCCACCTTGACGCGGCCCTTCTGGACCGCGGCCTCGATCGAGGCGATCAGGCTCTCGGTGGTGGTGCCGTAGGGGATCTCGCGGATCACCACGCGCTTGTCGCCCTGCGCCTCGATGCGGGCGCGCACCTCCACCTTGCCGCGGCCGTCGTCGTACTCGGTGACGTCGACCAGGCCGCCCTGCGGGAAGTCGGGCGCCAGCTCGGGGGCGTCGCCCTCGAGCAGATCGATCTGCGCCTCCCAGAGCTCCACCGGGTTGTGCGGCAGGATGCGCGTCGACATCCCGACGGCGATGCCGTCGATGCCGAGCATCAGCACCACCGGCAGCCGGGCGGGCAGGACCACGGGCTCGCGGGTGCGCCCGTCGTAGCTGTCGACGAACGGGGTCAGGTGCTCGTGGAAGAGGGTCTCGAGCGCCAGCGGGGTGAGGCGGCACTCGATGTAGCGGGGGGCCGCGGCGGGGTGGCCGGTGATCGGGTTGCCGAAGTTCCCCTGGCGGTCGATGAACAGGCCCTTGTTGGCCAGCACCACCAGCGCGTCGCCGATCGAGGCGTCGCCGTGCGGGTGGAGCTTCATGGTCTCGCCGATCACGTTGGCCACCTTGTGGTAGCGGCCGTCGTTCATCTCGAACAGCGTGTGGAGCAGGCGGCGCTGGACGGGCTTCAGGCCGTCCAGCAGATCCGGAATGGCGCGGTCGAGGATCGAGTAGCTGGCGTACTCGACGAAGTTCCGGCGCATCACCGCATCGAGCTGCGCCATGGCTACACCACGTCCGTGGCCAGGTTCTCGACGATGAAGCTCTTGCGCTCGGGCGTGTTGCGGCCCATGAAGAAGTCGAGCGAGCGGCTCACCTCCGAGAGGCTGCCCACCGCGACCGGCTGGAGCCGCATCTCGGCGCCGATGAAGGGCTTGAACTCGCCGGGGCTGATCTCGCCGAGGCCCTTGAAGCGGGTGACCTCGGGCCCGCGCAGGGCCTCCAGCGCCGCGTCGCGCTCGGCCTCGGTGTAGCAGTAGCGGGTCTCGCGCTTGTTGCGGACCCGGAAGAGCGGGGTCTCGAGGATGTAGAGATGGCCCTTGATGACCAGCTCCTCGAAGTAGCGCAGGAAGTAGGTGAGCAGCAGGTTGCGGATGTGCATGCCGTCGACGTCGGCGTCGGTGGCGATCACCACGCGGTTGTAGCGGAGTCCCTCGATCCCGTCCTCGATGCCGAGCGCGCGCATCACGTTGTAGAGCTCTTCGTTCTTGTAGATCGCCTCGCGGCCGAGCCCGTGGCAGTTGAGCGGCTTGCCGCGCAGCGTGAAGATCGCCTGGGTCTGCACGTCGCGGCACGGCACCATGACGCCGCCCGCCGAGTCGCCCTCGCACAGGAAGATCGTGCTCTCGTCGCGCCGCTTGCCCTTGGCGTCGTCGAAGTGGACCTTGCAGTCGGTCAGCTTGGGAATGCGGATCGCGACCTTGCGGGCGCGCTCGCGCGCGTCCTTCTTGATCGCCGACAGCTCCTTCCGGACCCGCTCGTTGTTGCGGACCTTCTCGAGCAGCTGCTCGGCGGCCTCCTTGTTCTCGTGGAGCCAGCGCACCACCCGCTCGCGCACCGCGGGGACGATCCAGCCGCGCACGTCGGTGGAGCCGAGCTTGTTCTTGGTCTGCGAGTCGAAGACGGGGTCCTGGAGCTTCACGGCGATGGCGCCCACCAGGCCGTCGCGCACGTCCTCGCCCGCGAAGCTCTTGCCGGCGAACTCGTTCACGCCCTTCAGCACGCCCTCGCGGAAGGCGCTCTGGTGGGTGCCGCCGTCGTTGGTGTACTGCCCGTTGACGAAGCTGTAGTAGGTCTCGCCGTAGGTGTTGGCGTGGGTGAAGGCGAACTCCACGCGGTCCTGGCGGCAGTGGACCACGTCGTAGAGCGGCGGGTCCTCGCCCAGCTCGGCGCCCAGCAGGTCGGCCAGGCCGCCCTTCGAGTGGTAGCGCTCGCCGTTGTACTCGAGCGTGAGCCCCGCGTTCAGGTAGGCGTAGTAGTGCAGCCGGTGGGCGAGGTACTCCTCGTTCCAGGCGTAGTCGGGGAAGATCTCGCGGTCGGGCGTGAAGGTGACGGCCGTGCCGTCCGGGACCTCCTTCTCGCGGCCCTTCTTGTCGGAGACGAGCTGGCCGCGCTCGAAGCGGGCGCGCCGGAAGCGGCCCTCGCGCCAGCTCGTGACCTCGAAGCTCGACGAGAGCGCGTTCACCGCCTTGGTGCCGACGCCGTTGAGGCCCACCGAGAACTGGAACACGTCGTCGTTGTACTTGCCGCCGGTGTTGATCTGGCTGACGCAGTCGATCAGCTTGCCCAGCGGGATGCCGCGGCCGAAGTCGCGCACCTCGATGGTGTCGCCGTCGCGGCGGATCTCGATCCGCTTGCCGGCGCCCATGATGAACTCGTCGACGCCGTTGTCGACGACCTCCTTGAGCATCACGTAGATGCCGTCGAGCGGGTGGCTCCCGTCGCCCAGGCGGCCGATGTACATGCCGCTGCGCAGCCGGATGTGCTCCAGCGCGTCGAGCGTCTGGATCGCCTTCTCGTCGTACGCGACCTTGGCGCGCGGCACCTCTCCCCCCGGACGGCCGGGAAGGTGGGGGGATTCGCTCTCGGCGTCAAGCGCCCCCGAGGACCAGCACGGCCGCTTCGCAGGGCTCGAGCTCGACGCGGGGCGTCGCGGGGAGCGGTCGGTCGCCCGTCCGCAGGCCGCCCTGGACATGGCCCTCGCCCAGATCGACGGCGACGGCCGTGTCGCCGAAGTTGAGCGCGACCCGCACGCGCTCGTCGCCCGCTCGGCGCTCGAACGCCCAGACCCCCGCCGGGGCGTCGAGCCGCCGGTAGCTACCCCGGTGCAGCGCCGGCGTGGCGCGGCGCAGGCCGATCAGGTCGCGGTAGAGCGAGAGCAGCGAGCGCGGGTCGGCGCGCTGGGCATCGACGTCGGCGCCGGGCTCCGGGGCGCCCAGCGGGAGCCAAGGGTCGGCGCTGCTGAAGCCCGCGCCGGGCGCGGCCGTCCAGAGCATCGGCGTCCGCTCGCCGTCGCGCGAGACCTTCGGGTGCAGCGTCACGGCCAGCGGGTCCTGCATGCGCTCGACCGGGACCTCGACGTTGCGCATGCCGATCTCCTCGCCGTAGTAGAGGAAGGGCGTGCCGCGCAGGGTGAGCAGCAGAGCGGCCGCGACGCGCGCGCGCCGGTCGCCGAGCTGCGGGTGGTCGTAGCGAGTCGCGTGGCGCGGGACGTCGTGGTTCGAGAGCACCGAGTCCGGCCAGCCCTCGGCCGGCACCAGGCCGTCGAAGCGCTCGAACTCGTCGCGCATCCGTTCCGCGTCCCACGGCGTGTGGAGGAACGAGAAGTTGAAGGCCAGGTGGAGCTCGTCGCCGCGGCCGTAGTACCGGGCCACCACCGCCGGGTCCATGATGTAGACCTCGCCCACGGCCATGCGCTCGGGATACGCGTCGAGCACGCCGCGCAGCCGGCGCAGCATGGGGTGGATGTCGGGGTGGTCCTGGTCGTGGACGTGCTCGAGGCCGCCCCAGCCCGGCAGCCCGCCGGCGATCACCGGGTTGTCGCGCAGCGCGGGGTCCTTGGCGATGTGGTGGATCACGTCGATCCGGAAGCCGTCGACGCCGCGGTCGAGCCAGAAGCGCAGCACTTCGTGCATCGCGGCCTCGACCTCGGGGTGGCGCCAGTTCAGGTCGGGCTGCTCCCTCAGGAACATGTGCAGGTAGTACTGGCCGGTGGCCTCGTCCCACTCCCAGGCCGGGCCGCCGAAGATCGCGGCCCAGTTGTTGGGCGGCGACCCGTCGGGCCTGGGATCGCGCCAGACGTACCAGTCGCGCTTCGGGCTCTCGCGGCTGGCGCGCGACTCGCGGAACCAGGCGTGCTGGTCGCTGGTGTGGTTGGGCACCCAGTCGAGCACCACGCGGATGTCGCGCGCGTGGGCGTCGGCCAGCAGGCGGTCGAAGTCGGCGAGCGTGCCGAACAGCGGGTCGATGTCGCAGTAGTCGGCCACGTCGTAGCCGAAGTCGGCCATCGGCGAGGGGAAGCAGGGCGAGAGCCAGATCGCGTCCACGCCCAGCCAGGCCAGGTGGTCGAGGCGCTGGCGGATGCCCTCGAGGTCGCCCACGCCGTCGCCGTTCGCGTCCATGAAGGAGCGCGGGTAGATCTGGTAGATCACCCCGTGCTGCCACCAGAGCCGGTCGGACACCCGGACCTCCTCAGTCCACGAACACCGTCATCCAGCGCCCTCTGCGCGGCGCCGGCGGATCAGGCCCTCCTGCACCACCGAGACGGCGAGCCGCCCGTCGCGCGTGTAGATCTCGGCCCGGGTGAAGCCGCGCGCGCCGGCCGCGGTGGGGCTCGTCTGGTGGTAGAGCAGCCACTCGTCGGCCCGGAAGGGGCGGTGGAACCACATGGCGTGGTCGAGGCTCGCCATCAGGTAGCCCGTGTCGGCCCAGCCGACGCCGTGCGGCAGCAGCGCGGTGTCGAGCAGCGTGATGTCCGACGCGTAGGCGACGATGCAGGCGTGCAGCGCGGGGTCGTCCGCGAGCTTGCCGTTGGCGCGCATCCACACCTGCTGGAGCGGCGGGCTCACCACCGGCTCGAGCGGGTGCCAGTCGCCGACGTAGCGCACGTCGATGCCGCGCTCGCCCTCGAGCCAGCGGCGCATCTCGGGCGGTGCGTCGGCCAGGTACGGCGCGACCCGCTCGGACCAGGTCGGCAGCGACTCCGGGGCGGCGACCTCGGGCATCGGGATCTGATGATCGAGCCCCGGCTCCTCGGGCTGGAACGAGGCCGAGAGGTGGAAGATCGCCCGGCCGTGCTGCACCGCGGTCACCCGGCGCGTGGTGAAGCTGCGCCCGTCGCGGATGCGGTCGACCTGGTACACGATCGGGACGCGCGGGTCGCCCGGCCGCAGGAAGTAGGCCTGGAGCGAGTGCACCACCCCGGCTCCGACGGTTCGACACGCCGCCACCAGCGCCTGGCCCGCGACCTGGCCGCCGAACACGCGCTGCCCGCTCTCGTCGGGGCTGCGGCCGCGGAACAGGTTCCGCTCGAGCTCCTCGAGGTCGAGCAGGGCGACCAGCTCGTCGAGCGCTCGACTCAACGCGGCGCCTTCGTCTTGCCGAGCTTCAGCACGCGGTCGAACTCCGGCTTCGTCACCGGCATGACCGAGAGGCGCGACTGCCGCACCAGAGCCATCTCGCTCAGCTTCGGATCGCCCTTGATGGTGGCCAGCGACACGGGCTCGGCCAGCGCCTTCACCGGCTCGACGTCGACTACGAGCCAGCGCTCGTCGTCGGTGGTGGGGTCGGGATACGACTCGCGCGTGACGCGCGCGATGCCCACCACCTCCTTGCCCTCGTTGGAGTGGTAGTAGAGCACCAGGTCGCCCTTGCGCATGGCGCGCAGGTTGTTGCGCGCGGAGTAGTTGCGCACGCCGTCCCAGTAGGTCGAGCCGTCCTTCACCAGCTCGTCCCAGGCGTACTTGAAGGGCTCCGACTTCACCAGCCAGTAGGAGCGGGGCACGGGGTCTCCTCCGCAGATCGGGCGCCGATCTTAGCCTATGGACTTCGCTCGCCTGCGGCTCGCTGCGCGCTCCGGCGGGAGGACCCGCCTCCGCTTGCGCGGGTGCGGTCGAGGGGCTCGTTGCCGCGCGGAAGCGGCCTCATGGACTTCGCTCGCCTTCGGCTCGCTGCGCGCTCCGGCGGGAGGACCCGCCTCCGCTTGCGGCGCCGCCCAGGCCGCGGCGCAGCAGTGCGTAGACGTCCTGGCGGCGCACCAGGCCCAGCAGGCGCTCCTGCTCGACGACGGGCCAGGCGTGCACCTGGTGGCGGTCCATGCGCTCGAGCGCCTCGGCGAGGGTGTCGTCGCCCTCGAGCGGGTCGGGCGCCTCCTCGGCGAGGTCGCGCGCGATCACCAGGTCGCGCAGCACCGGGTCGTAGAGGGCGTTCTTCACCTCGTCGTACGAGATGGTGCCGACCAGCCGGCCCTCGCGGTCGAGCACCGGCAGCAGGTCGGCCCCGGCCTCGCCGAGCGCGCGCAGCACGGCCTGGAAGGGCAGCGCCTCGGGCACGGTCGTCGGGCGCCGGCGCATCGCGTGGCGCACCGACAGCTCCCGCCCGGTGGGATCGCTGCCCACCAGGCCCAGGTTGCGGCGCAGCTCGATGCCGACCCAGCGCAGCGCCGCGCCGCTCGACGCGCCGGGCCGGGGCAGCAGGTTCGCCAGCGGCACCTCGCCGGCGCGGATCGCGGTGCGCCGCAGCAGCCACGGCCCGGCCAGCTCGAAGCACACGACCGAGGCGAGCACCACGTCGCGCAGTCCGCGCGTGGCCTCGGGCGCCGCCGCCTCGAGCGCCGCGACCAGGCCGAGCGCGACGCCGGCCTGGCACAGCAGGCCCGCACCCAGGGTGCGCGGCAGCTCGTCGTGGACGCCCGCCAGGCGCAGGCCAAGCGCCGTGCCGCCGAGCTTGCCCAGCGCGCGCGCCGCCACGAACATCGCGCCGAGCCCGCCCAGCGCCGCCAGGCTCTCGAAGTGCAGGTCGCGCCCCGACGCCACGAAGAACAGCACGTAGAGCGGGTAGCCGAGCGCATCGACGCGCCGCAGCAGGTCGCCCGCGTGGGGCGAGGCGTTGGCCAGCGCCATCCCGGCGCCGAAGCAGCACAGCATCCCGAGCCCCGTCGAGCCGGCGCCCAGTCCGCTCGCCAGCGCCAGCGCCGCGACGATCGCGAGCAGCCCCAGCAGCGACTGCTCGCGGGCGCCGCTCACGATCTCGAGCGTGAACGCGCACACCACCCCGATCGCGGCGCCGCCGGCCAGCGCCAGACCGGCGCGTCCCAGCTCCGGGAGCGGGCTGCCGGTGCCGAAGGCGAGCGAGAGCAGCACCGGGAAGGCGAGCAGGGCGGCGAGGTTGTCGAAGCCCACGCACAGCACCAGCGCGCGCGAGGCGGGCCCCTCGGCCTCGACCTCGTGGAGGGTCACGAGGGTGGCGCTCGGAGCCGTGGCGATCGCGAGCGCCGGGGCGATCAGCGCCAGGGCGCCGCTCCCCGTGGCCGCGAACACGGCCGCGGACACCAGCAGTGCGGTGGCGCCCACCTGGGCGCCCGCGATGGCGTGGATGCGGGCGCCGACCCGGCGCAGCGCCTCGAAGCTGAAGGCGCCGCCCACGCCGAACAGGATGAAGCCGATCGCGAGCGCCTCGACCGCGCCGAGCGCGGCGTCGCTGCCCGGACCGAGGGCCAGCGGCGAGTCCGCCCACCCGGTCAGGTGCGGCAGCCCGTGCGGACCGAGCGCGATGCCCACCAGCAGGAAGGCGGTGACGCGCGGCACGCCGACCCGCGCCGCGAGCCGGCCCGCGAGCAGGCTCGCCAGCAGCGCCAGGGCGACGGCCGGAAGCGCGGCGGCGACGCCCGTCACGCGCCTCGGGGACGGAGTCGCTCGTCGAAGAAGCCGAGCACGCGCTCGAGCGCAGCGCGCGTGGGGTGGCCGGCCTCGTCCACGAGGTCGTTCGTCACGACCGAGTGCGCGCTGCGCGCGATGCCGTGCGGGTTGCCGGGCCCGGAGTCGATCTCGATGCCCTCGAAGCCGTCGCCCAGCTCGCGGCGCAGCGTGTCGAAGCGGTCGCCGCGGCACATCGGGTCGTGGGTGAAGCGCATCCCCAGCACGGGACACCCGTTCGCGACCCGCTTCTTCACCACCGCGAGGTCCTCGGGCGAGAGATGCAGCGCGCCGCGCCGCTCGCTGCCGAGCGGGAAGGGCAGCGACGGCTGGCTCAGCACCGGCGCCATGACGGCGTCGTCCACCATCAGGGCCAGCGCGAAGTTGCCCGTCAGGCACATGCCGATCGCGCCCACGCCGGGGCCGCCGCACTCGCCGTGCACCTGGCGGCACAGCGCGCGCAGCCAGTCGGTGATCGGGCTCGACTGGTGACTGGCGAGCACGTGGAACTCGCGGCTGATGCAGGCGCGCGCCATCTGACTCACCACGTACGGCATCGAGAACGGCTTGCCCGGCGTGCCGAACAGGTCGGGCAGGGCCACCGAGAAGCCCGCGTCGGCGACGCGGCGCGCGAAGCCGGCCACCTCCGGCGTGATGCCCGGGATCTCGTGGATCACCACGACGCCCGGCCCACTGCCGCGCCGGTAGACGTCGCGCGTCTGGCCGTCGTGGCCGAACCGGGTCGCTTCGAAGCCGTCGAGTGCCATCGCTCCCCCCTGGCGTCGCTCTCGTGCGCCCCGGATGGTTCCTCAATCGCCGCGGCGGCGCCCGCGCGGGCGCCAGCGGTAGCGGGTGAGATCGATGCGGTCGCGGCGGCCGAACTCGACGCCCTCGGCCTCGAGCAGCGCCTGCTGGAGCCGCTCGCCGCCCGGCTCGGCGCGCGGCGAGCAGCGCCCGGCCGCATTCACGACGCGGTGCCACGGCAGAGCGAGGTGCTCGGGCAGCGCGTGGAGCGCATAGCCCACCTGGCGCGCATGGCGCCCGATGCCGGCCAGCTCCGCCACCTGTCCGTAGGTGGCCACGCGGCCGCGCGGAATGCGCCTCACCACGGCGTAGATGCGCGGGTACAGGTCCGAGCTGCGGGCGGGCACGGCCGGCAGTGTACCTTTCACCCGATGCGGGTCGGGAGACAGCGGCGGGCGCTGGCGGCGTGCGGTGTCGTGGGAGCCGGGGCGCTGCTGCTGTGGGCGGCGCGGCCCGCCGCGCAGGCGCCCGCGCGCCAGCCCTACTACGAGGCGCTCGGGGCCGAGCTGGCGGCGCACGCCCCCGCTCGACCGCTGATCCTGATCGACCTCGACCGCCTCGACGCCAACCTCGACGCGGTGCGCGGGCACGTGGCGCCACCGCTTCGGCTGCGTCTGGTGACCAAGTCGCTGCCGTCGCTGGAGCTGCTCCGCTACGCGCTGGAGCGCACCGGCGCACGGGGCCTGATGGCGTTCCACGCCCCGTTCCTGCGGGACCTCCTGGCGGCCACCGGGCCGGAGGTCGACGTGCTGCTGGGCAAGCCGGTGCCGGCGGGTGCCGCGCGCGAGTTCTACGACGCCTTCGCCGAGCCCGCTGCGACAGCGGCGGCGAGCGAGCGAATCCAGTGGCTGGTTCACGATGCCGCGCTGCTCGACGACTACCTGGCCCTCGCGCGCGACCGGGACCTGGTGCTGCGCATCGCCGTCGAGATCGACGTCGGTCTCCACCGGGGCGGCGCGCGCGACACGGAGGAGCTGCGCCCGCTGCTCGAGGCGCTGGGCGCCGCGGCAGGGCGCGTCCGCTTCACCGGCTTCATGGGCTACGACGGGCACGTGGCGCACGCGCCCGGCTTCCTGCGCTGGCCGTGGGAGCCCCGCCCCGCGCCGGTGCAGCGCGCCTTCGCCGGCATGCTGGCGCGGTATCGCGACTTCGTCGGCTTCGCCCGCCGCGAGTTTCCGACGCTGGTCGGGGAGGATCCCACCTGGAACGGCGGGGGCAGCCGCACCTACACGCTCTACGGGCCGGGCGGCGTCGTGAACGACCTCGCGCTCGGCGGCGGCTTGCTGATGCCCGCGACCTACGACGGGTTCACCCTGGCGGGGCACCAGCCAGCGATCTTCATCGCGACGCCCGTGCTCAAGCGCATCGAGGCGGCGCGGCTGCCGTTCCTCGAGTCGCTGACCTCGGTCTGGCGCTGGTGGAACCCGAACCGCGCCGTGGCCTTCTACGTGAACGGCGGCGGCTGGGCCGCAGACGTGGTGCACCCGACCGGCCTGCTGCGCAACGAGTGGGTCGACGACCCCCCCAACGAGAACCTGCTCCCCACGCTGAGCCTGCTCAACGGCTCGCGTCGGCAGGGGCTCGCCGTCGGGGACTGGGTCGTCTACCGCCCGCGCCAGGGCGACGCCCTGTTCCAGTTCGAGGAGATCCACCTGCTGCGCGGCGGCCGGCTGGCCGGCACCTGGCGTCCCTTCCCGCGTCGCTTCTGAGCGGGCGGGCGGCGGCGGCGCGCGGTGTACCCTTGCGGGATGCGGGCCACGGGCTTCCTGCTCCAGCCGACCTACCGCGTCCGCGATGGCCGGCCGGTCGTGCAGCTCTTCGGCCGCCTCGAGGACGACGGCGCCTTCCTCGTCGAGGACGACCGCTTCCGCCCGTACTTCTTCGTGGCGGCCGGCGCCGCCGAACGCCTCGGGGGCCGCGAAGGGCTCGAGATCCGGCCCAGTCCGCTGCGCGCGCTCGACGGGCGCGAGGTGCTGGAGGTCGTGGCCGCGGTGCCCGCCGACGTGCCGCGCCTGCGCGACCGACTCGAGACGGGCGACGCGCTCGAGTCGGACGTCCGCTTCCCGTTCCGCTACCTGAACGACCTGGGCATCCGCAGCGGCGTCGAGATCGAGGGCGAGGCGCGCCGGCGCGGCGGGCTGCTGCGCTTCCGCAACCCCGTGCTGCGCCCCGCCGAGGTGAAGCCGGCGCTGCGCGTGCTCTCGATCGACCTCGAGACCTCGCCCGACGCAAGCCGCATCTTCTCGGCCGCGCTGGTCGGCGGCGACGCGGACGAGGTGCACCTGGTCGCGGAGGGCCGGGTCGACGGGGCGGTGTGTCACGCCGACGAGCCGACGCTGCTCCAGGCGGTGATGGACCGCATCTCGGTGATCGACCCCGACGTGCTGGTCGGCTGGAACGTGGTGGACTTCGACCTGCGCGTCTGGGCGAAGCGCTGCCAGGCGCTCGGGATGGCGGCGCTGCTCGGGCGCGTGCCGGGCGACGTGCGCTTCCAGGAGGACATCGGCTACACGCGGCAGACGCGCGCGCAGATCCCCGGGCGCGTGGTGCTGGACGGCATCGAGCTGGTGCGCGACGCGCTGCGCCTCGAGGACTACCGGCTCGAGACCGTGGCGCGCGCCGTGCTCGGACGCGGCAAGCTGATCGACGCCGAGCGCGCGGACGCGGCCCTGGAGATCGCCCGCCGCTATCGCGAGGACCCGGCGGCGCTCGTGGCCTACAACCGCGAGGACGCGCGGCTCGTGCTCGACATCCTCGAGCACGAGGGGCTGCTGGCGCTCGCGGTGGAGCGCAGCCTGCTCTCGGGCATGCCGCTCGACCGGGTGGGCGCGAGCATCGCCTCGTTCGACCGGCTCTACCTGCCCGCCCTGCGCCGCCGCGGCTTCGTGGCGCCCAGTGTGGACACGACTCGCAAGAGCGCCGGGGTGCGCGGCGGTGCGCTGCTCGAGCCCGTGCCGGGCCTGCACGAGAACGTCGCCGTCTACGACTTCAAGAGCCTGTACCCGAGCCTGATCCGCACCTTCAACCTCGACCCCCTGGCGCACGCGCGCGCGGCCGACGACGCGCTCGAGGCGCCCAACGGCGCGCGCTTCGACCGCGGCGAGGCGATCCTGCCCGGGCTGATCGACCGCTTCATGACCGCGCGCGAGTCGGCCAAGGCGCGCGGCGACCGGCACGCCGACCAGGCCATCAAGATCATGATGAACGCGCTGTTCGGCGTGCTCGGCGCCGGCTCGTGCCGCTTCTTCGACCCGGCCATCGCCAACGCCATCACCGGCTTCGGCCAGCAGACGCTGCGCTGGACCGGCGACGCCTTCAGCGCGGCGGGCGTGCCGGTCCTGTACGGCGACACCGACTCGGTCTTCGTCCAGCTCGACGACCCGGAGCGCGCCGAGGCGCTGCGCGAGCGGGTCGAGGCCGAGATCGCCGAGCGCATCCGGCGCGAGTACCGCGTGGAGCCGCGCCTCGAGCTCGAGTACGAGCGCCTCTACACCCGCCTGTTCCTGCCGCGTGTGCGAGGTGGGCGGGGCGCCAGCCACAAGCGCTACGCGGGCTGGGCGGACGGCCGGCTGGTGGTGGTCGGGCTCGAGTCGGTGCGGCGCGACTGGCCGGCGATCGCGCGCCGGCTCCAGGAGGGGATGTTCGAGCGGCTCTTCACCGACCGGCCGGTGATGCCCTTCGTGAAGGCGCTGACCGACGAGGTGCTGGCGGGCCAGCGCGACGACGAGCTGATCTACGTGAAGCGCGTGCGCAAGGCGTCGCTCGAGCGCTACACGGCCACCACGCCGCCGCACGTCCAGGCGGCCCGCAAGCTCGGCGCGCGCGCGGGCCGCGTGGTCCGCTACGTGATCGCCGCCAACGGGCCCGAGCCGGTCGAGCCCGGCGCGCCGGTGCCGGCGGACGTCGACCGCCGCCACTACGTCGAGAAGGTGCTGCGGCCGGTGGCCGACGCGATCCTGGTCGAGACGGGCGGCAGCTTCGACGAGGCGCTGGGCGCCCCGCGGCAGCTCAGCCTGCTGTGACGCGTCGCACCTGCTCGGCCAGGGTGAGGGCGCTGAAGTAGCCGAAGAACGCGAACGCCAGCCCGAGCGCGCCGAGGCGCAGGGCGCCGGGCCGCAACGGCCCGCCGAACGAGCGCGCGTTGAGCCACAGCAGCAGGCCCGTGTAGCCGAACATCACGAAGGCGTTGAGCGACGCCGACAGCACCAGGAGCTGGAGCGGCTGGTCGAAGCCGGTGGCCAGCACGAGCGCGCCGAACGCGATCAGCGACCAGAGCACGACGAAGTAGAGACGGCTAATGGTCCAGGCCGGCCGGCCGCGCAGGAACGAGAGCTTGATCAGGTCGGCCGCCACGCGCGACACGGCGTCGAGCAGCCCGAGCTCGGTCGAGAACAGCACCGCGATGCCGGCGATCAGGAACAGATGGCGCGCGCCGGGGCCGAGCCGCTCCTCGAGCACGCGCGCCTCGTCGCCCAGGAACTCCAGGTCGGGCCCCACCGGCCCGCCGGCACCGAGCAGCGCGTGGGTCACCAGGCACAGCAGCGCCATCGAGACCAGGCACAGCGCCAGGAACGAGACGCCGTGCTCGACGTTGGCGCGCCGCCACCAGGCGCGCCAGCGCGCGGCGTGCACGGGGCTCGCCTCGAACACGCGCCCGACCTCGCTCTCGGCCTCGACGCGGCCCGTGAACGGACTGGTGAGGCGCCCGATCCAGGCCCCCATCGCGTAGCCCTTGTCCTTCACGAGGTTCGACTGGGCCAGGTTGGCGCTGCCCCCGGCGCCGGCGAACGCGAGCGCCGAGAGCAGCAGCGGCAGGTGGATGCCGTCGGGCACGTGCCCCACCTGGAGCAGGCCCGCGCCCAGCGCCGCGACGTCCTCGGCGCGCACCACGAGCGCGGCCAGCAGCACCACGCCCGCGAAGATCGCGCCCACCAGCAGCGTCTGGAGCCGCTCCACGGTGCGGTAGACGACTGCACCGGTCGAGAGGGCGAGCCCGCACGCGACCAGCCCGGCCACGGCGTACACACGAACCGGGCCGCCGATCTCCCAGGAGAGCAGGGTGGCCGCGCCGGTGGCCCAGCCCGGCCAGATCCAGGGCAGGGTCGCCGCGACCAGGAACAGCGGTCCGAAGCCGCGCCACAGCCGCACGAAGCCGGTCACGGCGCTCTCGCCCGTGGCGAGCGTGTAGCGCTCGATCTCCATGTTCACGAAGAACTGGAGCGTCACGCCCGCAACACAGGCCCAGAACAGCGAAAATCCCCACTCGGCGGTGAGCCGCGGCCAGAGCACGAACTCGCCGCTGCCGAGCGAGAGCCCGGCCAGCACGATCGAGGGGCCGAGCATGTAGCGCAGCGGCACCGGCGGCGGCAGCTCGGCCGTCTCCGGCGCCGGGAGCACCCGGTCGGGGAGCCGGATCCAGCCCACGGGCGCTCTCCTCGGCAGGTCTCGGGCGGAGCCTATCGCACCCGCGCGCCGTCGGGCGGTCGGCGGGGGGCTGGCATAAGCTGCGCGCCATGAGTGACCCGGTCCGGGGGATTCGGCACGAGGCGGTGGCGCGCTTCTTCGCCGAGCAGGTGCCGGACGGCGACGTCGAGCTGCGCTTCTCGCTGATCAGCGGCGGTCGCTCGAACCTGACCTACCGGGTCGAGGGCGGGGGGCGCCAGTGGGTGCTGCGCCGGCCGCCGCTCGGCCACGTGCTGCCCACGGCCCACGACATGGTGCGCGAGCATCGCGTGCTGGCCGCGCTGGCCGACACGCCGGTGCCGGCGCCGCGACCCCTCGCCCTGTGCACCGACGTCGAGGTCAACGACGCGCCGTTCTACGTGATGGACTACACGCCGGGCGTCGTCCTGCACGACCACATCCCGGAGGGCTTCGCGCCGAGCGAGTCCGACCGCCGCCGCACCAGCCAGGCGCTGGTCGACGCGCTCGTCGCGCTGCACGCGGTCGACTACGAGGCCGTGGGGCTCGGCGACTTCGGACGTCCGGCGGGCTACCTGGAGCGCCAGGTGCGGCGCTGGTCGCAGCAGTGGGAGCGCTCCAAGACGGGCCCGCTCCCGCAGATCGACGCCCTGATCGAGCGGCTGCGCGGCGCGCTCCCGGAGTCCCCGCCGCCCACCATCGTGCACGGCGACTACCGGCTCGGCAACATGGCGCTCGACCCGACCGATCCCGGGCGCGTCGTCGCGATCTTCGACTGGGAGATGGCGACGCTCGGCGACCCCCTGGCCGACCTGGGCTACACGCTGATCTACTGGAGCGAGCCCGGCGATCCCCCCACCCAGCTCGGGGCCGGCGTCACCGGGCAGCCGGGCTTCTACTCACGCGCCGAGCTGATCGAGGCCTACGCCAAGGCCAGCGGCCGCGACCTGGCGGCCGTCGACTTCTACCAGGTGCTCGCGCTCTACAAGCTCGCCGTCATCAGCGAGGGCATCTACGCCCGCTACCTGCAGGGCAAGACCTACGGCGAGGGGTTCGAGGGCCTGCAGCGCTCCACCGGTGCGCTGGTCGAGCGCGCGCTGGCGATCGCGGACGGTTCGCCGGACCCGCGGCTGCGCGGATCTTCCGGCGGAGCGAGCGGCGGCTGCGACCGGTCCGCGTAGCTCGCGACTCCGCGGCGATCGCCACCGCCTGAGCCCTCTTGCCGAGAGTATCCACTGCGATCGCCATCAGCGTCGCGAGCCGCACCAACCTCGGCTCTCTGCGTCCAGAGGTCGTCTCCAGCGATTCCTCCATCCGTGCTGCCTCGCCTCCCCCGGCGACGAGCGCTAGGAGCGCCTCCGCCGGCTCGGGCACGAAGAGGGCGGCTCCACGCGTAGTGGCGCGCGATTCGCTGACATCAGCCGAGAGGGGTCGCCGTAGCGAGTTGCCGGCCGCGCCGCCGCGATGCGGAGACGCGACCGGCGCTTCCCCATCCCGAAGGAGCCCCTGCGCGTGCTGAACGGCTTGCGCGGAGCCAAGCTAGCGCGACCGGCGTTCGCAGCGGGCGTCACCGACGCAGTCCCAGCGCGACAGATCGGCCTCGATGGACCGGGCGGCCACCCCGAAGTGGTTGCTGCCACGAATCGCGAGCCCAACCCGGCGCGCGGGCGCAGCTTCGCGCATCCTCTGACCATGACTGCCCATCTCGAGCTGCCCGAAGCCCATCCCCACGTCGCCGTCGTCACGATCGACCGCCCGCCGGTCAATGCGCTCGACCCGCCCACCCTGCGCGACCTCGCCGCCGCCTGGCGCCGCATCGCCGAGGACGACGCGATCCGCTGCGCCGTGCTGACCGGCGCCGGCGAGCGCGTGTTCTCGGCCGGCATGGACCTGCGCACGACGATCCCCGCCTCGCAGCGCCTGGCGCGCGGCGAGCGGGTCGACCCCGACGACTTCGAGGGGCTGCGGGCCGTCTCGACCGCGATCCTGGCCGGCTTCGACCTGGGCACGCCGCTGGTCTGCGCCATCAACGGCCACGCGCGCGCGGTCGGTCTCGACATGATGCTGGCCTCCGAGCTCCGCTTCGCGGTGCCGCACGCGACGTTCGGGCTCGAGGAGGTGGCGCGCGGGCTCTACCCGACCGGGAACGCGACCGTGCTGATGCCGCGCCAGATCGGCTGGGTGCACGCCCAGGAGCTGATGCTGACGGCCCGGCCGATCGACGCCGAGCGCGCTCGCGAGATCGGTCTGGTGAACGCGGTCGTTCCCGCGGGCGCGCTGCTGGAGACCGCGCTCGACGCCGCGGACGCGATCGCGCGCAACGCGCCGCTCGCGGTGCGCGAGACCCGTCGCGGCATGCGGGAGCTGTGGGCGCTGCCGCTCGATGCCGCCTACGAGCGCCAGGAGGCGCTGGGCCGACCGCTGCGCGCCACCGAGGACGCGCGCGAGGGGGCGCAGGCCTTCCTCGAGAAGCGCGACCCCGTCTGGAAGGGGCGCTGAGGCGGCTCAGGGCGCGGGCGCCGGCTCGGGCTCGAGCCCTTGCTCGGCGGCGTACTCGGCCCAGCGCCGGAGCAGCGCGGCATGACGCCGCGGGCGCTTCTTCGACAGGTCGAAGAGCTCGGACGGGTCGCGGTCGAGTCGGTACAGGCGCCAGGCGTCGACGCCGAACGGACGCGGCATCTGGACCAGCTTCCACGGGCCCTCGCGCACCGCGCGGGAGCCGCCGTAGGAGAACGCGATCCAGTCGCGCAGCCCGGAGGCCCCGCGCCACTCGCGCGCCATCAGCGGCACCAGCGAGCGTCCCTGGATCGGAGCGACCGGCTTCCCGTCCCAGCGGGCCGGATGCTCCACGCCGGCGACGTCGAGGATCGTGGCCGGGATGTCGGCCACGTGCAGCAGCGAGCGCTCGAGGCGGCCGCCGCGCTCGATCACGAAGCGCGAGATCCCGGGGCCCGCCAGGATCAGCGGCACCCGGATGCCGCCCTCGGCCATGGTGCCCTTGAACATGCGGAACGGTACCGAGCTGACCTGCGCCCAGGCGGGACCGACCTCGACGAAGGAGCCCGGCTTGCCCCAGTCCTGCAGGTCCGTCCGGGGGAAGTGCTCGGCGTACCAGTCGCGGTCGCGCGCGTCCATGCCGGCGGGACCCCGGTCGGCGGGCTCGGGTCCGTTGTCCGAGAGGAAGATCACCAGGGTGTCGTCGAGCTCGTCCATCTGGCGCAGGTGCTCGAGGAGGCGGCCGACGTGGAAGTCGACGTTCGCGACCATGGCGGCGTACAGCTCCATGCGCCGCGACTGCGCCTCGCGCTGCTCCGGCGAGAGCTCCTTCCAGCGGGGAACCGTCGGGATGCCCGGATAGGGCGTCACATCCTGCCCCACGATGCCCATCGACTGCGCGCGCAGCAGCCGCGCGCCGCGGATCTTGTCGAAGCCATCGTCGTAGGTGCCCGCGGTCCGCTCGAGCCACTTCTCCGGGACCGCGAGCGGTCCGTGCGGGGCCTGGAGCGACAGGTAGGCGAAGAACGGGCGTCCCGCGACGCGCTCGGTGCCGATCCGCTCGATCAGGAAGTCCGCGAAGGCGCGCGTCGAGTAGTGGTCGTCGGGCAGCTGCTCGAGGACCTCGTCGTTGCGGGTGAACAGCGCGCGCTCGCGTCCGACCACGGCTGAGCGCATGTCGCTCCAGTGGCTCGCGGCGCCGTCGTGGAGGGCGAAGCTGCGCTCGAAGCCACGGTGGCCGGGCCGGTTGGCAACGCCGCGGCCCATCCGCCACTTGCCGGCCATGACGGTGTAGTAGCCGCTCGCCTGCAGCAGCTCGGAGACCGTCACCACGTCCGCTCGCAGGGTGCCCCCCCGACCGGGCGCGTCGGAATCGGCACGGCGCGGGGGAGCGCTGAAGCCCGCCGCGTGGTTGTCGACACCGGTCAGCAGCATGGCGCGGGTCGGCACGCCGTTCGGGGCGGTGTAGAAGTCGGTGGCGCGCACGCCCCGACGCGCGAGGGCGTCCAGGCGGGGCGTGGGGATCTCGCTGCCGTAGGCGCCGAGGTCGCTGTAGCCGAGATCGTCGGCCACGATCAGCAGTACGTTGGGCCGCGGCGGCGGACCCACCACCTCGGGCTCGGCCGGCTTGGCGCAGCCTCCCAGCGAGAGGGCGAGGAGCGGCAGGCCGGCGCACACCCCGATGGCGGTGGCCCGGTTCGCGGTCGTCCTGGTCCGTCGCACCGAGCCCGTCCCTCCCGAGTGGCGTGGGCGATGAAGCTAGCCCGACCGGCGCGCGCTTCCGAGCCCCGCGCGCACGCCGGCCGCCAGCTCGCCCAGCAGCGTCTCGGTCTCGTCCCAGCCGATGCAGGCGTCGGTGATCGAGACGCCCCGCCGCGGCGTGACTCCGGGTCGCCAGTCCTGGCGGCCGGGCTCCAGGTGGCTCTCGATCTGGACGCCGACGAGCGCCGTCTGGCCGGCGCGCAGCTGCTGGATGACGCTGCGGCAGGCGGCGGCCTGGCGGCGGTGGTCCTTGGCCGCGTTGTCGTGCGAGCAGTCCACCATCACCGGTCGCGCGACACCCTGCTCGGCGGCCAGCGTGGCCGCGCGCGCCACGTGCTCGGGGCCGTAGTTGGGGCCGGAGCGCCCGCCGCGCAGCACCAGGTGGCGGTTCGGGTTGCCGCGCGTGCGGACCACCGCCGTGCGCCCGGCGTCGTCGACGCCGAGGAAGCGGTGCCCGCTGCCGGCCGAGGTCATCGCGTTGACCGCGGTCTCGACCAGCCCGTCGGTGCCGTTCTTGAAGCCCACCGGCATCGACAGCCCGCTGGCCATCGCGCGGTGCGTCTGGCTCTCCGTGGTGCGCGCGCCGATCGCGGCCCAGGAGATCAGGTCCGCCAGGTACTGCGGAATGATCGGGTCGAGCAGCTCGCTCGCGCAGGGGACGCCGAGCTCGTGGATGCCGAGCAGCAGCTCGCGGGCCCCGGCGATGCCGGCCGCCACGTCCTCGCTCCCGTCCAGGTTGGGGTCGGTGATGAATCCCTTCCATCCGACCGTGGTCCGCGGCTTCTCGAAGTAGGCGCGCATCACGACGACCAGCGCGTCGCGCGTGTGCTCGATCCAGGGGCGCAGCCGGCGCGCGTACTCGAGCGCGTCGTCCGGGTCGTGCACCGAGCAGGGGCCGACCACCACGAGCAGGCGCTGGAGGTCGCGTCCGTGCAGCAGGTCGCAGATGGCGTGCCGCGTCGACTGCACGAGCCGCGCGGCACCGGCGTCGAGTGGCTGGCGCCGCTTGAGCGCCTCGGGGCCGGGCAGCGGCTCGAAGGCCTGGACGTTCCGGTGGTCGATCGCCTCCAGCATCATGGCGGATCTCCTCGTGCCAAAAAAGAAAGGGCCCCGAGATCGCTCTCGGGGCCCGGGGTCCGTGCGGTGCTGCGGTCAGCTAGGGCGCGTGGATCTCCCGGGCCGGCTTCCACCAGGGAAAGCCGAAGTCGTAGAACCCGAAGGAGTAGGCGCCGGAGAGGCTGTGCACCGCGAGAAGTCCTCGTGTCGGGGCAGGGATACCCCACGGTCCCGGAGCCGTCAATCAGGGGCGGACGGGCCGCTGGAGGCGCCCGCTGATCCGGGGCAGAATGGCGCGATCTGCGGAGGGCCCCGTGTCCAGCTACGCCTACGACCGCCTCACCGCCCTCGACAGCTCGTTCCTCGTGCTCGAGCGCCCGAACGCCTACATGCACGTGGCGTCGACGCAGGTCTTCGCAGCGGGCCCGCTGCGGCGCCCGGACGGCGGCATCGACGCCGAGGCGATCAAGCGCGCCACCGCCGCGTCGCTGCACCGGATCCCGCGCTACCGCCAGAAGCTCGCCTGGATCCCGCTCCAGAACCACCCGGTCTGGGTCGACGACGAGCGCTTCAACATCGACTACCACATGCGCCACACGAGCCTGCCGCGGCCGGGCAGCCTGGAGCAGCTCAAGCGGCTCTCGGCGCGCATCATGCAGCAGCACCTCGACCGCGAGCGACCGCTCTGGGAGATGTGGATCGTCGAGGGCCTCGAGGAGGACCGCTTCGCGCTGATCTCCAAGGTGCACCACTGCATGATCGACGGCGTCTCCGGCGTCGACCTGATGCGCATCCTGATGAGCGTGACGCCCGAGCAGGAGGTGCCCGAGGCGCCGGCCTTCGTGCCGCGCCCGCAGCCCTCGGGGCTCGATCTGCTCGGCGACGAGCTGTGGCGCCGGGCGGGCGTGGGCTGGAGCGTGGCGCGCGGGCTCGGGCAGCTGCTGGGCGAGGCGCGCGAGCGTCGGCGCGAGTGGCTGGTGCGCGCCCGGGCGCTGGCCGAGCAGCTCGGCGCGACGCTGCGCGGCGCCTCCGAGACCCCGCTCAACCGCGAGATCGGGCCGCACCGGCGCTTCGACTGGATGGCACTGCCGATCGCCGAGATCAAGGAGATTCGCCAGGCGCTGGGCGGTTCGCTGAACGACGTCGTGCTCGCGGTGGTGACGGGGGCGGTGCGGCGCTTCCTCGCGCGCCGCGGGGTCAGCACGCGCGGGCTCGAGTTCCGGGTGATGAGCCCGGTGTCGGTGCGGGCAGCCGACGAGCAGGGCGCCCTCGGCAACCGGGTGTCGGCCTGGGTCGTGGACCTGCCCGTGGACGAGGCGGACCCGCGCGTCCAGCTGCGCCGCATCGCCGAGCGCACGCGTGAGCTGAAGCAGGCCAAGCAGGCGGTGGGTGCCGACGTGTTGACGCAGATCAGCGAGTGGACGCCGTCGACGCTGCTGGCCCTCGGCGCGCGCAACGCCACCCGCCTGCTGCCCTTCAACCTGGTGGTGACCAACGTCCCGGGACCGCAGTTCCCGATGTACATGCTGGGCGCAAAGATGCTCGAGACCTACCCGCACGTGCCGCTGATGGACCGACTGGGGCTGGGCATCGCGCTGCTCTCGTACGACGGACGGATCTTCTGGGGCTTCAACGCCGACTACGACCTGGTGCCCGACCTCGAGGCCTTCGTGCGCGACACGCGCGAGGCGTTCGGCCAGCTGCGCACGCTGGCCGGGGCGGCCGTTGCGGTCGAGGCGGCCGCCACCGGCGCCGCCCGCCGCCGGCGTCGCAGCAACGGAACGGGACGCAGACTGGAAGCCTAGGTCGCGGCAAGCGCCGAAGGCGCGCGCAGCGAGCCGCAGGCGAGCGAAGTCAACAAGGCCGCCTCCGCGCGGCACCGAGGTCCTCGACGGCACCCTCGCAAGCGCCGAAGGCGCGCGCAGCGAGCCGCAGGCGAGCGAAGTCCACTAAACGCGCATCCAGTCGTTGACCGGAGATTCGCGCTCGCCGCGCTCGCGGGCGAGGTCGCGGGTGCCGGCCTGCGCGTAGTGGTAGACCATCGCGGCGCGGAGCCGGTCCGACTCGTTGTCGGTCGACTTGTGCATCAGGTGGCTGTGGAACACCAGCAGGTCGCCGGGCTGCATCAGCACGGGCCGGGCCGCGGACATGTCGTGGTCGACGATCTCGAGGTAGCCGTAGTTGGCCTGGGGGCGCGCGTCGGCGATGTGGGGATGCACCGGCTCGCGGTGCGAGCCGGGCAGCACGTAGAGCGGGCCATTGTCGAGGCGGGCCTCGGTCACGGCCAGCCAGATTCCCACCTGCGGCGTGCGGTCGAACGGGAAGTAGTAGGAGTCCTGGTGCCAGGGCTGGCCCATCGCCGTCGGGTGCTTGAAGATGAACTGCGAGAGGAAGCAGTCGAGCTCGGCGCCGAGGATCGCCGAGACGAGCTCGAGCACGCGCCCATCGCGGGCGAAGGCCTCGAACACGGGGTCGCGGTGCAGCCGGAACACCTTCGAGACGCGCTCCTCGGGCGTCCGGGCGGTCGGGTTCGGCCGCGCCTCCGGCATCACCAGGGCGCCGTCGGCGAGACCCGCGCCGCCGCAGGCCCGCGCCAGCTCGGTCACGCGCTCGAGCATGGCCGCGCAGCTGGCCGGTGCCGCGAAGCCGCGCTCGACGAAGAAGCCGTCGCGCTCCCAGTCCTCCGCGCGGCTCACGGCGCGACGGTCGAGGCCAGCACGAGCTGCGCGCCGAAGTAGAGCGGCAGCCCCCACAGCTTGTTCGTGAAGCTGCGCTCGACGAAGCGCTGGCGCGCCACGAAGAGATCCGAGACGTAGAAGGCGAGCGCCCCGACGAAGATCGCGGGCCCGCCGGCGTGGCCCACCGTGGCCGCCGCGCACGCCAGCATCGCCGAGATCACGACCAGGTAGGCGATCACCGCGACGCGGAAGCTCGCGGGCACGTGGGGTGCCAGATAGCGGAGTGCCAGCAGACTGGCGACCAGCACCGCGCCCAGCGCAACGACCCAGGTGATCGCGTCCAGGCCGCGCACGGCGAACGCCACGGTGTAGGCCACGTGGCCCAGCAGGAACGCGACGAGGCCGCCCCGGAAGGCGGC